>NZ_JBHWES010000001.1:0-294392 GCF_042734105.1 Streptomyces sp. NPDC059679
CTGCGGAACATCATCGGCGGCATGGACCTGGAGCGCACCCTGACCTCCCGCGAGGAGATCAACGCGGCACTGCGCGGCGTGCTCGACGAGGCCACTGGCAAATGGGGCATCCGCGTCAACCGCGTCGAGCTCAAGGCGATCGAGCCGCCCACCTCCATCCAGGAGTCGGCGGAGAAACAGATGCGCGCCGACCGTGACAAGCGCGCCGCGATCCTCCAGGCCGAAGGCGAGAAGCAGGCCGCGCTGCTGAAGGCGGAGACCGAACGCGAAGTGGCCGCCATCCTCGCCCGCGGAAGCGAAGCGACGCGCAACACACCGCAGTCGCCCGTCCGGGCCAGCCCCGTACCCGGACACCAGTCACTGCGGCAGGACGATCCCCGCCGTATCGGCCGTTACCACCTGACGGCTCTGCCCTGGCTGGCCACCGCGTACATCCCAGGCCCTTCACTCCACGATGTCCTCAGACAGCAGGGTGCCCTGCCCACGAGAACCCTTCTCACCCTCGCCGTCGGCATCGCCGAGGCACTTGAGGGCATCCATGCCTGCGGCATCATCCACCGTGACCTCAAACCCAGCAACATCATCGTCTCCAGTGCGGGCCCTCGCGTCATCGACTTCGGCATCGCCCGAGCCCTCGACAGCACCACACTCACCCGTACCAACCATGTCGTCGGCACACAGGGATTCCTCGCCCCGGAACAGCTCACCGGCACCTCGGTCACGCCCGCCGCGGACCTCTACGCCTTTGGCATGGTGCTGTGCCACGCCGCCGGAGTCACGCCGCTCACCGACGGCGAATCCCTGGAGTCGGCCCTCAGCCTGCTGCCGGCTCGTTTCGTGGGCATCATCACCCGGCGTCTCGGCCACAACCCGAACGGCCGTCCAAAACACCCGCCGAGGTACTCGAGCGGCTCTCCCAGAACGACTCCCCAGCCGAAGACTGGCTGCCGCCTCCCGTACGCACGATGGTCGACCTGCACAACGCCCCCACCGCCACGGCGCCTTGAGCCGATCATGCGTGTGACTTCCGCCGGTTCAGAGAGCGGAGCCCGGCCGCTGAGCGGACGAGTGATGCAACCTCCCGGGAGCGACTGCTCTGCGGCCATGCGATCACCGTGGTGACTTTCGGCGCGTCGACGACGGGCACCGCGACGTGTTCGGGCCACTGCCAGGCACGGCTGGAGGCAGGGATGACGAGCAGCGTTCTGCCGAGTGCCACGAGCTGAGCGAGCTGCGACTGGGTGTGCACCTCCGGTCCGGGCCCGTCCGGGTAGGACCCGTCGAGCCGGGGCCATCGAGCGATCGGCAGGTCCGGCACATCGCTGACATCCGCCAGCGTGAGCTGATCGCGTGACGCGAGCGGATGTCCCGCGGGAAGGATCGCGACCTGGCCTTCGGCGCACAGGTCTTCGGCGTCGAACCCGGCGAGGTCGTCGAACGGGCGGTGCATGAGTGCCACGTCGGCCTGCCCGTCGCGGAGCAGCCGTGCCTGCTCGCCGACCTCGCACAGGAGGACCTCAATCGGTGCCGCCCCAGGTTCGCTCGCAAGCGTGTCGAGGAGCCGTCGCAGCAGTTCGTGGGACGCCCCGGCCTTCGTCGCGAGCACCAGCGGCCGCTTCGGATCCCTGGCACGCCGCGTACGACGCGCGGCGGCCGCGACCGCATCGAGGGCCACTCCGGCCTCCCGAAGCAGCACCCTGCCGGCATCGGTGAGCGCCACGCCACGACGGTCGCGGTCAAAGAGCTGGACCCCGAGCCGCTGCTCCAGCAGGCGGATCGCGCGCGAGAGCGGCGGTTGTGCGATCCCGAGCCGACCGGCGGCGCGTCCAAAGTGCAATTCCTCGGCGACGGCGACGAAGTACCGGAGCTCGCGGGTCTCGAGATCGTCCACGCGAGCAGCCTACTGCCTGATACCTGGTGAGTATCACAGCGGACTGATCCGGTATTGGACGACGAGTGCGCGGCTCGCCGAGCATGGATCGAGTGAACGACACGAAGACCGCGCTGGTCACCGGCGCGAACAAGGGAATTGGTTTCGCCATCGCACAGGGTCTCGGAGCGATCGGCTTCACGGTCGCGGTGGGGGCTCGAGACGATGCCAGGCGCGAGGACGCCGTCAAGCACCTGCGTGCCGCGGGCGTCGACGCGTTCGGGGTCGCCCTCGACGTCACCTCCGACGACAGCGTCGCCGCCGCGGCGGCGACGATCGGGCAGACAGCAGGACGGCTCGACGTGCTCGTCAACAACGCGGGCATCTCCGGCGGGACCGCCGGTGACGCGCAGGATCCGACGACGCTCGACCTCGGCGTCGTCCGCACCGTCCTTGACACAAACGTCTTCGGGGTCGTCCGGGTGACGAACGCGATGCTCCCGCTGCTCAGCCGCGCGCACTCGCCGCGCATCGTCAACATGTCGAGCAGTATGGGCTCGCTGACGCTGCAGACCGGCCCGATCATGGCCGCGTACGCACCGTCGAAGTCCATGCTCAACAGCGTCACGGCACAGTACGCCCGCCGACTCGCCGATACGAACGTCATCGTGAACGCCTGCTGCCCCGGCTACGTGGCGACCGACTTCACCGGCTTCAACGCGCCGCGTACGCCCGAGCAAGGCGCCGCGATCGCAATCCGGCTCGCCACCCTGCCGGATGACGGACCGCGCGGCGGCTTCTTCGACGACGAGGGCGTCGTCCCCTGGTGACCCCGGACGGACGGGAGAGACGGTGCCGGCCCGCGCAGTCCCTCCCGTCCGTCTCTGCGCCGACACCAGCTCGTGGGTGCAGTACAGCTCATGGGCGAAACCTTGAGGTTTCGGTACCGGACAGCGAAGTGGTGGGCGAGCTCGTGAGCGATCCGGCCGGCGGTGGCCTCGCCGCCCACGTATGGCGTGACGAACCCGAGCGCGTGCTCTGCGGTCGACCGTACGGGGCGGGTCACCGCCACCAACCTCGCTGCTAACCTCTGCGGAGTTAAAGTGACTCAGGGGGAAAGTCCGTGCTCACGTCGCCTGCCACGGAATGGCCGTGGCTCATGGCTGTCATAGCTCTCGTAATCCACTGCTCCGCCATGGCTAAATGGGTGCCAATTCAGAAATTCTGGACGGCGTACCCCTTCATATGGGTGCTATGTGGCATCGGAGCAGTGGCGATCGGTTCGTCGCAGGGCTTCGCCTTGACCGACATGCTCGTCCTGTGTTCATTCGCCCTCGTCGGGCTGACGATCGGCCTGTTCCCGACTCGCAAGCTGTTTGTGATGTGGGCCCACGACATCAACAAGGGCGTGAAGCAGGAAACTTACCCCTATCCACGTTCGCACCTCGCATTCTGCGGCGTCTCCGTGATCGTCGCGGTGCTCGGCGCGTTTCTGCTGGTGCAGTGAGACGCCGCGATCAGTGGACCGGGCTGCGGCTGACGCACTGACGGCAGCGAGCCGCTGCACGCTGTCCGCATGCCGTTTGGTGGCCCCCGAAGCCCGGGAGCGGTTCAGCGCAGCGCGGGAGCTGCGCCTGGCCGCGGTCGGCGTCGGGTCACCACTGGGCGATGAGCGGCGTGTCCGGTTCGTGTTGCCGCCAGGCTTCGGTGAGACGGACGAGGCGGGTGGGGGCGGCGATGCCGCGCACGGTTGCGATCTTGCCGTTGGTGATGTCGAACGTCACGGCGCCCACGATCTGATCGCCGAGCACGAAGAGGATGGCGGGGGCGCCGTTGACGAGGGCGTAGTGGATGGCGGGCGTACCGCCGGCGAATCGCCGTTTCGCGGGTGTGGGTTTGAAGCCGGCCCGTGCGATGGCGGCGATGCGCTGCGGAGTGTCGTACCGCAGCAGCGTCTCGGACAGGCCGGCCCCGTCGGAGATCGCGGTTGCGTCGTCGGTGAGCAGCGCCACCAGCCGTTCGGTGCGGCCCGAGGAGGCAGCGGCGAGGAATTCCTCGACGATCCTGCGAGCGGATGCCAGGTCGACTTCGCCGCCGCGGCGGCGCGCGGCGGTGATACGGCGCCGGGCCCGGTGGAGGTGCTGCTGGCTCGCGGACTCGGTGATGTCGAGGATCTCGGCGATCTCGGCGTGGCCGTAGGAGAACGCTTCGCGCAGGATGTAGACGGCCCGCTCGAGGGGTGACAGGCGCTCCATGAGAGTCAGCACGGCCAGGGAGACCGATTCGCGCTGCTCGAAAGTGCCGGCCGGGCCGAGCATCGGGTCGCCGTCGAGGAGCGGTTCGGGCAGCCAGGCGCCGACGGTGCGTTCGCGGCGGGCTTGTGCCGAGCGGAGCCGGTCCAGGCACAGGTTGGTGACGACCTTGGTCAGCCACGCTTCGGGAACCTTGATCCGCTGCCGGTCGGCGGCCTGCCAGTGCAGGAACGCATCCTGCACGGCGTCTTCGGCGTCGGCGGCGGATCCCAGCAGCCGGTAGGCCAGCGAGGCCAGCCGGTTCCGGCTGGCCTCGAACCGGCTGGTGTCGAAGCGATCAATGGCGGTGTCGTCCACGCGGAACACCCTATGAGGCGGCTACGCGACCGCCTTCTCGGCGGTCGCGTCCGTCGCGGCGGCCAGGCGGTGCTTGCGCTTGGGCATGCCGAGGGTGGGGTGCGAGGTGGCCCACAGTGACATGTTGAGGAGGCTCGACTTGATCCGCGCGGTCTTCCGACCGCCCATGTGCTTCGGCTTTGCCTGCCCTTCGTCGTCGACCAAGTACAGGATCGCGTCCCGCCGCCCGAGGCTGATGTGGTTGTACGTGTAGACCAGCTTGGCGTTCGCGATCTTGCGGCCGGTCAGGCCTCCCATGATCGCCTCGATGGCCTGCTGGGCGGTGCAGGCGGCCGAGGCGCAGGACATCGGCAGCGGCCGGCCGTTGTCGCCGATGGCGTAGGCGCTGTCGCCGATGGCGTAGACGTTCGGGTGCGAGACCGACCGCATGGTGCGATCAACGACGATCCGACCGTTCCCGGTGACCTCCAGACCGCCGGCGGCGGCGATGGTGTTGACCGCGAACCCGGCCGTCCACACGGTTGCGTCGGACGCCAGGGCGGTGCCATCGGCGCACAGCGCCCGCGTCGCTTCGACGGCTTCGACGCTGGTGTGTTCCAGGACGGTGATGCCCAGCCGGTCGCAGGCCTGGCGCAGGTGGCTGCGGGCTCCGGTGGAGAGCCGGGAGCCCAGCTCGCCGCGGGCGACCAGCGTCACCGACAGGCCGGGCCGGGATTCGGCGATCTCGGTTGCGGTCTCGATGCCGGTCAACCCGTCGCCGACGACCACCACGTTCCCGGCTTCGCCCCGCCTGTCCAGGCTGTCCAGACGCTCGCGCAGGCGCAGCGCCGAGGGCCGGGCGGCGATGTCGAAGGCGTGCTCGGCCGCGCCGGGGACGCCGTGGTCGTCGCCGTGGCTGCCGAGCGCGTAGACAAGGGTGTCGTAGCCGAGTTCGCCGCCGCCGTCAGCGTTGGCCACGGCGACGACCTGGCGCTCGGGGTCGACGGCGGTGACACGGGCCAGGTGCAGCCGTATCCCCGTGCCCGCGAAGACGTCGGCAAGCTTGGGAGCCTTGATCTGCTGGCCGGTCGCGAGCTGGTGCAGCCGCATTCGCTGGACGAAGTCCGGCTCGGAGTTGACCACGGTGATGTCGGTGTCCGCCGGGGACAGCCGGCGGGCCAGGTTCCCGGCCACATAGGCCCCGGCATAGCCGGCGCCGAGGACGACGATGCGGTGCTTCATGTGTCGCTCCTGTCGGTTCGCTTGCTCTTGCGTGAGTTGAGCGGGACGGCGCCCCGATTCCTGACAGGAACTGCGTGTGGCATGGGTCACAGAGCGGCAGGAGCGCCGCCCAACGGAAGATGTCCGTCGGCGAACTCGCCGAACGCCTCGGCATCCCACCCGCCGACCTGGCGGTGCTGGCCGGCCGCACGGGCGGGGTGAGCGGGGTGTCGTCGGGCGGGTTGGAGAGAGCTTGAACCGCACCGGCTCCAGCTCGCTGGCGGCTCGCGACACCTCCAGTCCGCTCACATGGCTTCACCCAGGGCAGAACGCCGCTCCCTTCCCGCGGCGCCCCGGATCCCTAGGCTGAAGGGGTGAGCACTCATGCGCCGAACGAAGCCCGCGTCATCCCCTTGCGCCCACAGACCTCGCCGCCCGGTTCCGGCGGGGCGACCCGCGCCCCGCAGCGACCGGCGGGAGCCCCACAGACACCCACGCCGAGGGAACCCCTGTGGCGCGACCTCGTCGGCGATGTGCTGCGGCGCGAGCGGCTCGCCCAGGAGCGCACGCTGAAGGACGTCGCGGAGTCGGCCCGGATCTCGATGCCGTACCTGTCGGAGCTGGAGCGCGGACGCAAGGAGGCCTCCTCCGAGGTGCTCGCGGCCGCCGCCCAGGCCCTCGGGCTCGGCCTCGCCGACCTGCTCTCGCTCGCCCAGGACGAGTTGGCCCGGTACGCCCGGAGCCGGGCGGGCCGGGGCCGCACTTCGCCCCCGGCGCAGTACGACGGCCTCTGCCTCGTCGCCTGACCGAACAAACCGACGGCCGGTACGACGGGGCGCACCACCGCCGTACCGGCCGGCTCGTGGGCCTTCGGCCACGGCCGCGCGGGGTCAGACGAACGCGAGCCGTCGGCTCAGCACCTCGTCGGCGAGCCCGTAGGCAACGGCCTCCTCGGCGGTGAGCACCTTGTCCCGGTCCATGTCCGCGCGCAGCGTCGCCACGTCGTGATGCGTGTGCCGGGACAGGACCTCCTCCACCTGCGAGCGGATGCGGACCATCTCCTTGGCCGCGAGGCTGAGGTCGGAGACCGTCCCCTGCTGGCCGCCGCTGGCCGGCTGGCCGAGCAGCACCCGCGCGTGCTGGAGCACGAACCGTCGCCCGGGATCTCCGCCGGCCAGCAGCACCGCCGCCGTCGACGCCGCCTGACCGACGCAGAACGTGGAGATCGGCGCCTGCACGAACGTCATCGTGTCGTAGATCGCCATCAGCGAAGTGAACGATCCACCGGGCGAGTTGAGATAGATCGAGATCTCGCGCTCCGGGTTCGCCGACTCCAGATGCAGGAGTTGCGCGATGACCACATTGGCGACCCCGTCGTCGATCTCGGTGCCGAGGAAGATGATCCGCTCGTTCAGCAGCCGGCTGAAGACGTCGTAGGACCGCTCACCCTGCGCGGTCCGCTCGATGACGTAGGGAACCGTGTACGACCCCATGTCACAACCCCATCCGTCGGCGCGACGCGGCCGGGCGGATGTCGGCGACCGACTCCACCACCCGGTCCACGATCCCGTACTCCCTGGCCTGCTCGGCCGTGAACCAGCGGTCCCGATCGCCGTCCCGCGCGATCGTCTCCTCGCTCTGCCCGGTGTGCTCGGCGGTGATCCGCTCGATGGCCTTCTTGGTGAACTGGAGGTTCTCCGCCTGGATCTCGATGTCCGCGGCGGTGCCACCGATGCCCGCTGAGGGCTGGTGCATCATGATCCGCGCGTTCGGCAGCGCGTACCGCTTGCCGGGCGTCCCCACCGTGAGCAGGAACTGGCCCATGCTGGCGGCGAACCCCATCGCCAGCGTCGAGACGTCGTTCGGGATGAGCCGCATGGTGTCGTAGATGGCGAGACCCGCGGTGACCGACCCGCCGGGGCTGTTGACGTACAGGCTGATGTCGGTGCGCGGGTCCTCCGCCGACAGCAGCAACAGCTGCGCGCACACCCGGTTGGCCGACACGTCGTCGACCTGTGTGCCGAGGAGGACGATCCGCTGGGCGAGCAGCTGCGCCGCGAGATGGTCGTCGAAGCGGCTGGGCGGTGTGTCGCCCTCCTCCGCGCGGGGCGGGAGCGTGGTGAGTGAAGTCATCTGGTCTCCTTGTCGAGGCAGGGATGCCGTCGACTCCACTCTTGACCTCGGGAGATCCCCGGATGCGGTTTCTCTGCCCGCCGCAGATTCGCCACGGGCAGAGTTGACGGCTCAGTGGACGCGGCGGCCCGGCCCGAGGCGTGCGCCAGGGGGCGTCTGCCCCAGCGGATGCCCTTCTCACCGCGGACGCAGGCGCGTTCCCTGCGCTGCGCGGCGAGGACATCGGGGCGGCGGGCGTTGGCGTTGCGCCAGCGCAGGTACGCGTGCGGGGCCTGGGTCTGCGCGGGGTGATTGCGGTCGTTGGCGTTGCGAGGATGAACTGCCGCAGCAGACCGAAGTAGGCCTCGACTCGGAACGGACGTCACCGTCCATCCAGCCGGTCCAACCTGGGCGAACCTACGCGGTCACACCACTAGCCGGGGTAGACGGTGCCGTCCTCCACGAAGCACAACGGGTTGTCCCAGGGGTCCTGGATGTAGAACGATCGTTCGCCCCACGGGCGGACGGCGATCGCGCCCGCCGGAGCATCGTGGACCAGTTCCGTGGACAGGCAGTCAAGTGCCTCGGCGCGCTCGAAGACGGCATCGAGGTCCGTGACGGTGAAGTACATGGCCTTCCGGACACATCAACTCCGCCGGCGGCCTGGGTTCGCGGCACCACGGTACGGGTCGTCGGCGCTGCTCACCACCAGGGCCCGGCAGGACAACGGTTGTGCCGACACCTCGAGGAACGTCGCGGCCGTCTGGCGTGGGAACGCCGACCCGAGCGGGTCGGGCGGCGCGACCAGGAATGCGCCGCCTGTCGGGCTGCCGGGGTTCCTACCCGGCCAGCCCGCTCGTCGGCCTGTCGGGCCGGACAGTGGCGTTGCACAAGCGGCCGGCGGCCGTCTCACTCGACCGGTGACCGCACGTGTCATGCCTGGACGGTGGGGCGAACGTTGATCTCGCCGATCTCGACGTCGCCGGGCTGCTCGATGGCGAAGGCCACCGCGCGGGCAACCGCCGCCGGAGGGATGCCCATCGCGTCCATGTGCTTGCGCGTCTGCTCGCGGATGTGCGGGTCTGCCATGGAGCCGGCGAGATCGGTGCGGACGTATCCCGGCGAGATTGCTGTCGTGCGCACCACCCCGTCGGTGGACTCCGCGCGCAGCCCCTCGTGGATGGTGCGCACCGCGTTCTTGGTCGCGGCGTAGACAGCCATCGAGGGGGACACGGACAGGCCGGCCACCGAGACGATGCTGACCAGGTGGCCCGACCCCTGCTCGCGGAAGACGGGCAGCGCGGCGGCGACGCCGTTGAGCATGCCGCGAAGGTTGACATCGATCATGGCCGACCAGCCTTCGGTGTCGAGGTCGGCCAGCGGGCTGATCGGGGCGATGCCGGCGTTGTTCACCAGGACGTCGATACGGCCGTACTGGTCGATGGTGGTGGAGACCAGGCGCCGCAGGTCCTCGGCCTTGGTGACGTCGACGACGCACGTGGCGGCACGGCCCCCCTCCTCCCGGATGTCCTGCGCTATGGCGTCGATGCGCTCGCCGCGGCGCGCCGCGAGGACGACCGCGGCCCCACGCTGGGCGAGCAGACGGGCCGTGGCTTCGCCGATGCCGCCACTCGCTCCGGTAATAGCGACGATCTTGTCGTGAAGAGAGAGCACTACTGCCTCCAAGTAAAGTGGACACGTGTCCGCTGCATGGTTCACCGTACCGGACACGTGTCCACTTGTCAGAGGCGGAACATCAGGAGAGGCCTATGAGCGCGCCAGCACGCCGTACGGACGCGGCGCAGAACCGGACCCGCATCGTGGAGGCCGCCCGCACAGCCCTCGCCGAGTCCAACCATGTCCACCTCAACGAGATCGCCAAGCGCGCCGGTGTAGGACAGGGCACGCTCTACCGGAACTTCCCCAACCGCGAAGCGCTCCTCGCCGAGGTCTACCGGCGCGACGTCGAAGAACTCGTGACCGCCGCCTCCGCTCTGCTGGCGGAACACGAGCCCGTGGAAGCCTTGCGCCACTGGCTCGACCGAGTGATCGACTACGCCGAGATCAAACGCGGCGTCCTGGCAGCGCTCGAGCCGACGGCGTGGCAGGACCTCGTCGCCCACAGCCACAACCCCATCGAAGGCGCCCTCGGCCACCTGCTGGACGCGGGGAAAGCGGCCGGCTCCATCCGCACGGACGTGGACGCCCCCGGGGTCCTCCTGCTCATCGCCTACCTCAGCCGACTCGACCGGGATGAGTGGGAATCAACGGCACGGCCTCTGATGGCCGTCATCCTCGACGGCCTTCGCCGGCAGGACGCGGACCGGTGAGGGCACAGGAAAGGTCCAGCTCCTTCCCGACGGCCGGGCCCACCCGCCGACCTGGCAGACCTCACCCGCCCGGCACGGCGACAGCCCCATATGCGTTCCCGTGCTGAGCGCCTGCGGATCCGACGGCGCGGTCCAGGCCGACCGCACACCCCTCCGGACCGCGTCCGCGGCAGCAGGGCCTACGTCAGCCGTGACAACCGTGCCTAGTCGACGACGTGGCACGGCACGTCGAGCGTGGCAGCATAGATGACCGCCGTGAAGCCTCTGGTGGTTACGGACATGATCTCGTGGTGAGACCTGTCCTGCCAGGAGCTTCACGAACCTTCACGGACCTCCGTGCTCTCTCAGCCGGTGTGGAGGATCCGAAAGCGATCGGGTTCCGCTGGATCTCGATCAACGACTTGGACTGGCGTCCAAGCCCATTGCCAAACGCTGATGCCTGGCGTGCGGGAGAACCGGATCTGCCCGCGGGTCCCCTCGACTGCAACGCGCGGCCAGCATTCGGCAATGCGCTCCCGGTCCGCGCCGAGGAGAAAGTCTGTGTAGATCCGCCAGCCGTGGGACTGCGCCGGGGCGAGGCGTGCGACCCAATCCGTTGGCTGTTCGGTGAGCCCGTCGAGAACCGCTGACGAGCAGAGGAACGGCAGGCCGAGGGCGTCGGCCCTGGCAGCAGCGGCGCGAGCGACGACGCTGTGATACTCCCCCGCCAGCGCGGCCACGCCCAGGCGAGCCAATTCATCTACGGCCGCCGCGGCCCTCTGTGGATCGGCCGCGGTGTCTCGGACCACCAGCTCGAGTGGTCTTCCGACGATCCCGCCGTCGTCATTGACTTCGCGTACGGCCAGCTCGAGTCCAGCGAGCAAGTGCTGGCCTGCCTCGACCCAGCCAGGCCGAGTCAGCGGAACGAGAGCGCCGATCCGGACGGATGATCCATCAGCCCGCTCCGCCTCAGGTGGCGATGGTGGCGTATTCATGCGTTGGCGTCTCCCGAGTGCCGCTTCGGTTGCAGTCTGCCCGGATCGCAGAGTGAACGTCAGTGGCGCCGAGAGTAACCGAGCCTGGAACGGCCAGTTCCGGGCCCCGTCCCGTGGCCGTCAGCGGCGGCAACACCGCGAATCCGGAGGTCTCGCCGTCTACGGGTGGGCATCGGCACCCGGCGCCACGGAAGCCCGGTCCGACAGCGCGCAGGTGCCCTTCGTCAGGGAGGCCCCGGCCTGCCCCGGCCAGATGCCGGGGCAGGGCCAGGAGCCAGGCCAAGTGGGCTGATGGTCGGATCAGGGGTTCTTGCGTACGACGGCACGCGGAGTGCACGGGGGCTTGCTCGAGTCGTCGGCTCCGTCCAGCACGGTGGGGATGGTCGCACCCCTGTAGCTCTTGGAGAACCTGGCCGTGGTGTAGAAGACATTGCCGTGCGAACACCTGGTGTTGCGCGCGAGCCGCCACGCGGAGAAGACCGCCTTGGTGCCGGTCCTGCTATAGCTGCCACCCCGTACTTTGTTGCCGTTGCTGTAGTCGGCCGCCCGGATCGCATCTCCGGAGATCTTGGAGAAGGTTCCGCCGCTTACGGTGTTGTTGTTGCTCTGATTCGCGAAGTACACCGCGTGCATACAGCCGGGGCAGCCCCTGTTCACGAGGTTGCGGAAGGTGTTCCCCGTAATCGTGGTGTTCCGGGCGTAGTTGAGATGGACCGCCGCGTAACCTGACCGGGCGCCGCCCATGTCCGTGAACTTCATTCCCTTGATGGTGGCGCCGATCACCCTTCGACTGTCGGCCGTACCAGTGCCGCGGAGCATGATCCCGCCCGTGGTGTACCGGCTGAGCCGCAACCCGGTGAAGGTGAGCTTCGTCCTCGTCGGATCGACGACGAGCCAGTACTTCTGCCTCTTCGCGCCGTCGAAGACCGGGACTCCGGTGCCGGGCTGCGGTTTGAACGTGACGCTTTGCGCCGACCAGTTCCCCCACCTGTACTGGGGAAGCTTGTAGGTGCCTCCCTTGAAGAGCACCGTCACCGTCCGCGGGTTCTGCCGTGCGGCGAGGACTTTACGCACATCGGCGAGGGTCTTCACGGGCTTGCTCTGTGTCCCGGGGTTACCGCTCTTGCCTGTGGGGCTTACGTAGACCACACCGCTTCCAGCGGCATTGGCCGGTACGGCGAAGATGCCGCCCGCGGCGACGAGGGCTCCGGCGACCAGGGTGCCGCAGACTCCGGTGGTGAGGGCGTGACGCATGGCTGGCTGCCTTTCGGATCGTCGATTGCTCCGATCGTGTGTCGCCGGGGTTGGGTGAACCTTGTAGGAACCTTGTACGGGCTGCCGAGGGCCCGCTCACCGAAACCGGTCACACCCGACCCGCGCCGATCCCGGGCCGCTGCCGCGGCCGTTCCGAATGAGCTTCGAACATGCCGAGGGGCAGGCAGAGCACACTCCCGATTTCATGACGGTCATGGCTGACGGCGGCCGGTGGCCGGTGGCCCGGGATGCTGGTGTTGGCGCCGGCAGGCAGCCTCTAGCAGCACCCTCCGCCGGGGCAGGGTTCGGCGGGATGCCTGGGGCTGGCGGCCTGACGCAGCGCGACTCGCGACCGCGGAGGGTCACGCCGGAAATAGTGCCTGGAGCGCTACGCGGCAAGGTGCCAAGAAAGCCCCCCAGTGGCCATCTGTCGCATTTTCAGGGAGTCAAGGCAGGGGGGATCGACTCATGCACCGCAAGGGGCGCACAGTGGCCCATGAAGGCGTTCCCGCCCCATCAACAAGGGGCATCTCCGGTATCCTTGACAGCGTCCCGGTAGCCGACAGCCCCGAGGCCTGCGAGCCCCGGGGCCCTGTTTGGGCTGCCGCGCCCCGTCTCCGCCAGTTGTACGGCCGCTCCCGCACCGTGGTGTGGGAGCGCGGTCTGCCATGCCCGAAAGAGAGCATCTGTGGCCACTTACGACACTCGCACCGCCAGCGGTACCCCCGAATCCC
The DNA here is from genome assembly GCF_042734105.1 of Streptomyces sp. NPDC059679. Taxonomy (NCBI): domain Bacteria; kingdom Bacillati; phylum Actinomycetota; class Actinomycetes; order Kitasatosporales; family Streptomycetaceae; genus Streptomyces; species Streptomyces sp. NPDC059679. Next base: position 13,084 of record NZ_JBHWES010000001.1, read on the forward strand.
AGCAGCCCGGCCATGCCGGGACGGCGTCGTATGACGCCAACGCGATCACTGTTCTGGACGGCCTGGACGCGGTGCGCAAGCGGCCGGGGATGTACATCGGCTCCACGGGCGAGCGGGGTCTGCACCACCTGGTGCAGGAGCTCGTGGACAACTCCGTGGACGAGGCGCTCGCGGGAGTGGCCGACCGGATCGACGTGACGATCCTGGCCGACGGCGGGGTACGGGTGGTCGACAACGGCCGCGGCATCCCGGTGGGGACGCACCCGGTGGAGAAGCGGCCGGCCGTCGAGGTGGTGCTGACCGTGCTGCACGCGGGCGGGAAGTTCGGGGGCGGCGGGTACGCGGTCTCCGGCGGTCTGCACGGTGTGGGCCTGTCGGTGGTCAACGCGCTGTCGACCAGGATGTCGGCGGAGATCTGGACCGACGGCTACCGGTGGACGCAGGACTACAAGGACGGCGCTCCCACCGCCCCACTGGCCCGCCACGAGGTCACCTCCCGGACGGGCACCTCCCTGACGTTCTGGGCAGACGGCGGCATCTTCGAGACCACCGAATACTCCTTCGAGACGCTGTCCAGGCGTTTCCAGGAGATGGCCTTCCTCAACTGCGGGCTCACTCTGACCCTGACCGACGAACGGCCCTCCGCGCGCGCGACGGCCGCGGCCGACGAAGCCGACTCGGACCCGGCAGCGAAGACGGTCTCCTACCGCTACGACGGCGGCATCACCGACTTCGTCGCCTACCTCAATGCCCGCAAGGGCGAACCGGTCCATCCCTCGGTCATCACCATCGCCGCCGAGGACACGGAACGGCTGCTGTCGGCCGAGGTAGCCCTGCAGTGGAACGGCCAGTACACCGACAGCGTCTACTCCTACGCCAACGCCATCCACACCCATGAGGGCGGCACCCACGAGGAGGGCTTCCGCACGGCACTGACCACTGTGGTCAACCGCTACGCGCGGGAGAAGAAACTGCTGCGCGAAAAGGACGCCAACCTCTCCGGCGAGGACATCCGCGAGGGCCTGACCGCGATCATCTCGGTCAAGCTCGGCGAACCGCAGTTCGAGGGCCAGACCAAGACCAAACTCGGCAACACCGAGGCGCGCACCTTCGTGCAGAAGATCGTCCACGAGCATCTGACCGACTGGTTCGACCGTAACCCGAACGAGGTCGCGGACATCGTGCGCAAGGCCATGCAGGCGGCAACGGCCCGGGTCGCGGCCCGCAAGGCGCGCGACCTGACCCGCCGCAAGGGCCTGCTGGAAACGGCGGCGCTGCCGGGCAAGCTGTCCGACTGTCAGTCGAACGACCCGGCGATGTCGGAGATCTTCATCGTGGAAGGAGACTCCGCAGGCGGCTCGGCCAAATCCGGCCGCAACCCGCAGTACCAGGCGATCCTCCCGATCCGCGGCAAGATCCTCAACGTGGAGAAGGCCCGGATCGACAAAATCCTGCACAACCAGGAGATCCAGGCGATCATCTCCGCGTTCGGCACGGGCGTGCACGAGGACTTCGATATCGCCAAACTCCGTTACCACAAGATCATCCTGATGGCGGACGCCGATGTCGACGGCCAGCACATCAACACCCTGCTGCTGACCTTTCTGTTCCGCTTCATGCGCCCCCTGATCGAGGGGGGCCACGTCTACCTCTCCCGCCCCCCGCTGTACAAGATCAAGTGGAGCCGGGACCACGTCGAATACGCCTACTCCGACCGCGAACGCAACATGCTGCTGGAACGGGGCCGGCAGGACAGCCGCCGGATCAAGGACGACTCCATCCAGCGCTTCAAGGGCCTGGGCGAGATGAACGCCGAGGAACTGCGCGTCACCACCATGGACCCCGACCACCGGGTCCTGGGCCAGGTCACCCTCGACGACGCAGCCGTCGCGGACGACCTCTTCTCCGTCCTGATGGGCGAGGACGTCGAAGCCCGCCGCCACTTCATCCAGCGCAATGCCAAGGACGTCCGCTTCCTCGACATCTGACCCTGGGCACTGCCCCCGCACGCTCGGGACGCCCGACCCGAAACCCCACTACTATCCTCTGTTGCCCAGGAGAGCACTGCGTGAGCACACTCCCCGCCCCGGCTGCCGACAGCCGCCCGCAGGACGGCTCCGACTACACCGCACGGCACCTGATGGTGCTCGAAGGACTGGAGGCCGTACGCAAACGCCCCGGCATGTACATCGGATCCAGCGATAGCCGCGGCCTGATGCACTGCCTGTGGGAGATCATCGACAATTCCGTCGATGAAGCCTTGGCCGACGCCTGCGACCACATCGAGGTCATCCTCCACGACGACGGCTCCGTGGAAGTCACCGACAACGGCCGCGGCATCCCCGTGGACACCGACCCCCGCACCGGCCTGTCCGGTGTCGAGATCGCCTACACCAAACTCCACGCCGGCGGAAAATTCGGCGGCGGCTCCTACGCCGCCTCCGGCGGTCTGCACGGCGTCGGCGCCTCCGTCGTCAACGCCCTCTCGGCCCGGCTGGACATCGAGGTCGACCGCCACGGCCGCACCCACGCCATCAGCTTCCGCCGCGGCACACCCGGCACCTACACCGGCCCCGGACCCGACGCCCCCTTCACCCCCGCCCAGGGCCTGCGCAAGACCATCAAAATCCCCAAGTCACGGACCGGCACGCGCGTGCGCTACTGGGCCGACCACCAGATCTTCCTCAAGGACGCCAAGCTCTCCTTGGAGAACCTGCACCAGCGGGCTCGGCAGACGGCGTTCCTCGTGCCGGGACTGACCATCGTCGTCCGGGACGAGTACGGACTCGGCGAGGGCGGCAGCAAGGGCGAGGAGTCCTTCCGCTTCGACGGCGGCATCAGCGAGTTCTGCGAGTTCCTGGCGAGCGACAAGCCGGTCTGCGACATCCTCCGCTTCACCGGACAGGGCACCTTCAAGGAGACGGTCCCGGTCCTGGACGACCACGGCCGGATGACGCCCACCGAGGTCACCCGGGAACTCGCCGTGGACGTCGCACTGCGCTGGGGCACCGGCTACGACACCACCCTGCGCTCCTTCGTCAACATCATCGCCACCCCCAAGGGCGGCACCCACGTTGCCGGCTTCGAACAGGCCGTCGCCAAGACGATGAACGAGGTGCTGCGCGCCAAGAAGCTGCTCCGCGTCGCCGAGGACGACATCGTCAAGGACGACGCCCTGGAGGGCCTCACCGCGGTCGTCACGGTCCGTCTCGCCGAGCCCCAGTTCGAGGGCCAGACCAAGGAGGTCCTCGGTACCTCGGCGGCCCGCCGCATCGTCAACACCGTGATCAGCAAGGAACTCAAGGCGTTCCTGACCTCCACCAAGCGGGACGCCGCCCAGCAGGCCCGGGTGGTCCTGGAGAAGGCCGTCGCCGCCGCCCGCACGCGTATCGCGGCACGCCAGCACAAGGACGCGCAGCGCCGCAAGACGGCCCTGGAGTCCTCCTCACTGCCCGCCAAGCTCGCCGACTGCCGCAGCGACGACATCGACCGCAGCGAGCTGTTCATCGTCGAAGGCGACTCCGCGCTCGGCACGGCCAAGCTCGCCCGGAACTCCGAGTTCCAGGCCCTGCTGCCGATCCGCGGCAAGATCCTCAACGTCCAGAAGTCGTCCGTCACGGACATGCTGAAGAACGCCGAGTGCGGCGCGATCATCCAGGTCATAGGAGCCGGCTCCGGGCGGACCTTCGACCTCAACACGGCCCGCTACGGCAAGATCATCATGATGACCGACGCCGACGTCGACGGCTCCCACATCCGCACGCTGCTGCTGACCCTCTTCCACCGTTACATGCGGCCCATGGTCGAGGCCGGCCGGGTGTTCGCCGCGGTGCCGCCGCTGCACCGCGTCGAGCTCATCCAGCCGAAGAAGGGGCGGGACAAGTACGTCTACACGTACTCCGACCGCGAGCTGCGCGACAAGCTGCTCGAGTTCCAGAGCAAGAACATCCGGTACAAGGACTCGATCCAGCGCTACAAGGGCCTCGGTGAGATGGACGCCGACCAGCTGGCCGAGACCACCATGGAGCCGCGCCACCGCACCCTGCGCCGGATCAACCTCTCCGACCTGGAAGCCGCGGAAGGCGTGTTCGACCTGCTGATGGGCAACGACGTGGCTCCCCGCAGGGAGTTCATCACCAGCTCCGCTGCCACGCTCGACCGGTCCAGGATCGATATCTGAGAATCGCGCCACCCGCCCCAACCGCCTCCGCGGCGATCAGGAGCAAGGGTGGTCCAGCCGGCGCCGCCGCCAGGCTGCGGCGCCGGCAGTGTCACGACAAGCCCCGCATCGTCGTCGGCTGCCTGGTCGAGCGGCAGGACGGTGGTGACCTCGACGGACAGAGTGCCGGCGGCCGCCTGTTCGGCGAGCGGCGCGATGGTCTCGGTGACGGGCTGGGCGAAGACACCGGTGCCGGTGAGGCCGGCGGCGGCAAGGGCGTCGGCGTCGGGTGCCGTCGTGGTGGTGGCGACCTTGCCGTCCTTGCGGACCGCGGCCAGGGGCACGTCGTCCGTGGTGTATCCGGCGAGGTTGACCGGGGCGTCGACGCCCTGAGGGTGGGCCGCCCGGACCCGTTCGGTGACGGAGCCGGTCGTGAAGCCGACGACGGTGGTGGCGCCCAGCTTGGTGAGCCGGTCGGTGTCGGCGGGGGTACCGGTGGCCACGACGGTCGCGCCGCGGGCGGCCAGTAGCTGGATCGCGTAGGAGCCGACGCCGCCGGTGGCGCCGTTGACCAGCGCCACCTGCCCGGGCCGGGGGCGACGGCGTCGACCGCGGCCACGGCGGCCGCACCGGCCAGGGGGATCGAGGCCGCGCTCCTTCGCCGGCAATTCGTTGAGTCCGATGGAGTGGTCGGCGGATCTCGACGTCGGAGTCGGCCGCCTTCTGGGAGGTGTCGGCGACGAAGCACCACGGAGTTGGGGCTGCCGCCGACTCCGATCCACACCGGAAGCCGGTCCTGCACCGGCCGTGGCAGGATGAGCTCGTTGTCCAGCGGGGGCCTGAACCGCCCCGACCAGGTGACCGGAGCGGGCTCACGCAGCGCCAGCAGCAGCCGCAGCTTCTCGTCGAACAGTGCGTCGTAGTCGCCCATGATCTCGGCCCGCCCCCGGGAAACCAGATCCAGGGCGGTGAACTGCTCGAACGACCCACAGGATCGTCGGAGCCCAGCACCATCACCGCACTGGTGAGCCGGATCCGTGACGTCCGGGCCGCGGCGGCGGCAAACAGCACCACCGGTGCGGGCGCGCCGAACCCGGCTCGGTGGTGCTCGCCGAGGCCGAACACATCCAGCCCGACCTCGTCGGCGAGCGCGATCTCTTCCAACAGCTCCGGGAGTGACGCAGGTATTCCACTTACCGATGGATCTCGAGGGGTGACACCGAGAGAGGCGGGTACCCGTGATGGCACAGCAGAGATCATTCCGGGCCGCATGAGCGCGCTCGAGCACGCGCTTCCGCTCACCGCGGCCTCACGCCACCACTAAGTTGGAACATCTGCCTCACTTCCAGCAGGCCGTACCGGTCGGCCCCGCAACCAGGTCATCGATATGGCGAGCTCGGGCGTCGAGGCTGACGGACGCCCAGGGCCGAAAGCTAACGTTGCGCGCCGAACGTGGTGTCGTCGCCCGGCGCCTGGTGGGGCAGCCGTTCCAGCGTCGCGGCGATGCCGGCCCGCTCCACGACATCGATCAGCGCCTGCCCGATCACGGAGACCGGCTCACGAGCCGGGAGCACCAGGCCGATGCGCTCCGTACGGACCGGGCCGACCAGCGGAACGGCGCGCATACCCGCGGGCACACCGAAGACATGCAGCCAGGCGTGCGGCACGATGCTCGCCCATTGACCGGCTCTGACCTGTGCGAACAGGGAGGCGATCGAGTCGGTCTCGACCCGCGGTGTCACGGACACGCCCACGGTCTCGAACACGGCGTCGAGCACCTGACGGCCCTGCATCATGGGATGCAGCAGACACAGGGGGTACTGGGCCGCCTCCTCCCAGGAGATCTCGGCGGCCCCGGAGTCGGGCGCGGACCGCTGGGTCAGCAGCACATAGCGTTCCCGGTACAGCGGTACGAACTTGAAGTCGTGCGCGGCGACGGAGCTCTGGTAGGTGACGGCGGCATCGAGTTCGTACGTCCGCAGCCGGTTCACGATGTCCTCGGCCTGCAGGTCGGCGAAGACCTGGACGGTCGCCAGTGGGTTGGCGGCGCAGAACGGCTGGGTCAGCAGCGCGACCGCCGTGGACGCGGTCGGGACGGTGCCGATGCGCAGCCGGCCGCTGAGCCCCGCCCGCAGTGCCTGGATCTCGCCCCGCATCGCGTCACGGTCGGCGAGGATGCGCTGTGCCCACAGGACGACCCGCTCACCCTCCGGTGTGAAGCCCTCGAAACGACGCCCCCGCTGGACCAGGGGGATGCCGAGTTCCTCCTCCAGTTTCCGGATGCCCTCGGACAGGGCCGGCTGGGAGACAAAGCATGCCCGGGCCGCCTTCGCGAAGTGGCGGGCGCGGGCGAGGGCGGCGAGGTATTCGAGTTGGCGCAGCAGCACGCGTCAATGATCCCGCGCGCCCGGCCGCGCTCGGCACCGGCCACCCGGCAGTGATCGGTGCTGCCTGTCAGCCGATCGGAACTACCGCTTTGACCTGCCCCGAAGCACTGGCGAAGAGTGGGGTGCGAAAAGTGGGCGGGGCGTATCGCACCCACGCGGGTCCGAGGGCGCACGGGCTGCCCCGCTCCTGGAGGCACCGGACGTCGCCGAGCGAGCTCGCCGCCCAGGACGGAGAGGGCGTGGTGTGCGATGCGGGATTTCGACGAACCGGACGAGGACGAGCTGTCGGTGACGGCTCCCAAGACATGGGCGACAGGTGCTCCCGCGGTCGTACACGCGCTGCAGTACGCGCTCGGACAGACGTCGCCCAAGCGCACCGCGCTCACCCTGCTCAACATCAACCAGGCGAAGGGCTTCGACTGCCCGGGGTGTGCCTGGCCGGAGCCCGCGCCGGGCAAGCGGCACCGCAACGAGTACTGCGAGAACGGCGCCAAGCACATCAGTGACGAGGCCACCTCCCGGCGGGTGACCGCCGAGTTCTTCCAGCGGCACTCGGTGGACGAGCTGAGCCGGAAGTCGGACTACTGGCTCAATCAGCAGGGCCGGCTGACCGAACCGATGGTGCTGCGCGAGGGCGCGACCCACTACGAGCCGATCGGGTGGGACGAGGCACTGGACCTGCTCGCCGATGAGCTGCGTGCCCTGGACCACCCGGACGAGGCGCTGTTCTACACCTCCGGACGACTGGCGAACGAACCGGCCTTCCTGCTCCAGCTCTTCGCGCGGGCCTTCGGCACCAACAACCTGCCGGACTGCTCCAACATGTGCCATGAGTCCAGCGGCTCGGCGCTGAACGAGACCCTGGGCATCGGCAAGGGCAGCGTCAGCCTCGACGACCTCTACAACGCGGACCTGATCTTCGTCGTAGGACAGAATCCGGGCACCAACCACCCGCGCATGCTGTCCGCGCTGGAGGAGACCAAGCGCCGCGGCGGCCACGTCGTCGCCGTCAATCCGCTGCCCGAGGCGGGGCTGCTCCGCTTCAAGCACCCGCAGAAGGCACGCGGGATCATCGGCCGCGGCACGGACATCGCCGACCAGTTCCTGCAGATACGGCCCGGGGGCGACCTGGCCCTCTTCCAGGCGCTGAACCTGCTGTTGCTGGAGGCCGAGGACAAGGAGCCGGGCACCGTCCTGGACCGTGAGTTCATCGAGTCGCACACCACGGGCTACGACGCCTTCGCCGAGCACATACGCGAGACGTCCTGGGACGCCGTCCTGGAGGCCACCGGCCTGAGCAGGGACGAGATCGAGCAGGTACACGAGCGGGTGCTGAACAGCCGCAGTGTCATCGTCTGCTGGGCGATGGGCCTGACCCAGCACAAGCACGGTGTGCCCACCATCCGCGAGATCGTCAACTTCCTTCTGCTGCGTGGCAACATCGGCCGGCCGGGCGCGGGAGTGTGCCCGGTGCGCGGACACAGCAATGTGCAGGGCGACCGCACCATGGGCATCTGGGAGCGCATGCCCCAGCCGTTCCTCGACCGGCTGGGACAGGAGTTCCGTTTCACCGCGCCGGCGAAGCACGGCCTGGACTCCGTCGACTCCATCCGGGCCATGCTCGACGGGCGGGCCAAGCTCTTCGTCGGAGTCGCGGGCAACTTCGTCAGGGCGACGCCCGACAGCGAAGTCACCGAGCGCGCCCTGCGCAACTGCCGTCTGACCGCCCACATTTCGACGAAACTCAACCGCTCCCACGCGGTGTGCGGACGCACCGCCCTGATCCTGCCCACGCTCGGGCGCAGTGATCGCGACATCCAGGCGGGCGGCGAGCAGTTCATGACGGTCGAGGACTCGATGAGCGAGGTGCACGCGACGCGTGGCCGTCTCGCCCCCGCGTCCGCGCACCTGGTCAGCGAGGTGTCCATCATCAGCCGCCTCGCCCGCAAGGTCCTGGGGTCCGAACCGTCCGAACCGTCTGAACCGGACATCCCCTGGGCGGACTTCGAGGCCGACTACGACCTCGTCCGCGACCGCATCGCCCGGGTCGTCGACGGCTTCGAGAACTTCAACGAGCGGGTACGGCGCCCAGGCGGTTTCCGCCTGCCCAACCCGGTCAACGAGAAGGTGTTCCGCACACCCGCCGGGAAGGCCGTCTTCACCGTCAACGACTTCACCATGCTCCAGGCGCCCGAGGGTCACCTGGTCCTGCAGACACTGCGCTCGCACGACCAGTGGAACACGATTCCGTACGCGATGGACGACCGCTACCGGGGCATCAAGGGCGGCCGGCGCGTCGTCCTGGTCAGCCGCGCCGACCTCGCGGACCTCGGCCTCGACGACGGCAGCCTCGTCGATCTCGTCAGCGTCTGGACCGACGGCTCGGAGCGCCGTGCCGACGGCTTCCGCGTCGTCGCCTACCCGACCCCCCGGGGTTCGGCGGCCGCCTACTACCCGGAGACCAACGTCCTCGTGCCGCTCGACAGCGTCGCGGACATCAGCAACACGCCCACGTCGAAGAGCGTGATCGTCCGCCTGGAACGGGCCGCCGACCGGGCACCTGTGTAGCAGTCAAGGCCGCCCTGGGCGTCCGAAACGGCAACATCATCACGGTCACCCGCAGCGCCTGACCTTGCCCGCCCGATCACCTCCTTCCCTGAAAGCCACCAGATCGGTCATGCGTGTTCAGGCTGGGCGGGCCGAGCAGGCTGGGCGGGCTGGGCCCATTTCGGTGTCCAGATGCCGTTGTTGGCGCGGCCGGGATAGGCGGAGGTGAGATGGTGGCGCAGGGCGGCCAGCGCGGGGTGCGGGTTGTCGGTGCGCCAGATCAGTGAGTGGGGGTAGACCGGGGTCGGTTCTTGGAGGGGGATGCGTCGCAGGTCGTGGCCCGCGGGCCAGACAAGCGGGGTCTGCTCGCTGACGAAGGTGGCCAGCGTGGTGGAGTTCGCGATGGTGTCGAGCAGATGCTCGACACCGAAGTTCGGGCCGACCGCGTCGATGGTGAGACCGAACGTGGCGGCGAGTTCGTCGTAGTAGGCGGCCCACTCGGTGCCGGGCATGTTGCCGGGCATCCAGATCCGGCGTCCGGCGAGCTGGGCGGGAGCGATCGCGCGGGCGCCGGCGAACTCGTGCGCCGGCCCGGTGAACAAGTACAGCGGTTCGTCGAAGACCGGAGTGGCCTCGATACCGTCGGGGAGCTGCCGGCCCGGCATGCTCACGGCGCGGAAGGTCGCGTCGATCGTCCCGGACCGGACGGCGGCGATGGCCGTGTCGAAGTCGAAGAGGGTCAGGACATCAAGCTCGGTCTCGGGATTCGCGCGGTGGAAGTCGCGCAGCAGACCCGCCACTGAGACCCGGTAGCGTATCACGTCGACACGCAACGCCCGGCGCCCTGGCCGTACGGAAGCGGCTGCCCGTTCCTCGGCCTGGAGGAGAGCCCGGGCGTAGGGCAGGAACGCCTGCCCGTCGATGGTGAGCCGGGCTCCACGGGCCGTACGGCTGAACAGCTGCACACCGAGGTCCTTCTCCAGCACGGCAATGCGCTTGGACACAGCCTGTGGCGTGATCGACAGGTTGGTGGCGGCTTCTTGGAACTGTCCCGCGTCCACGGCGGTGACGAAGGTGCGCACGGCAGTGAGGTCCATGCCGCCCATCCTAGATGGACAACCAATCGTTGATCCCGATCATCGAAATAGTTGTTTGATTCCAGTACACCAGGGTCGCTTTGATGTCTCTGGCCAACCTGCGGTTTAGCAATCAGCACGGCAGGAGGCATACGGGCCCGGTGGCCGGATTGCTGCCGGGCCTGCCGATGCCGGTGCGGTCGGCCACCGACAAGGCCACCATCGCGTCCACGGCCGGGATGGGGCTTCCTACTCATCCCGGGGGCGATCCACACGTGCCGGACTCCTTCGTGCACCTGCACAATCACACCGAATACTCGATGCTGGACGGCGCGCAGAAGCTGAAGCCGATGTTCGGCGAGGTGGCCCGGCAGGGGATGCCCGCGATCGCGATGAGCGACCACGGCAACATGTTCGGTGCCTATGAGTTCGCGCAGGTCGCGAAGGGCTACGAGGGGATCAGGCCGATCATCGGCATCGAGGCGTATGTGGCGCCTTCCTCTCGGTTCGTCCGGAAGCAGGAGTTCTGGGGGCCGGGAGGCCGTCGCGCCACCAGCGCGGACGGTGAGGGATCGAAAGATGTCTCCGGTGGCGGCCGCTTCACTCATATGACCATGTGGGCGCGGAACAGCCAGGGCCTGCGGAACCTGTTCTGGCTCAGCACGCAGGCCAGCTATGAGGGTCAGTTCCCTGCCGGAAAGCCGCGCATGGACCGGGAGTTGATCGCTGCACGGCCGGACGGCCTCATCGCCACCACCGGCTGCCCGTCCGGCGAGATCCAGACCCGCCTGCGGCTGAACCAGTACGCCGAGGCGAGGGCTGCTGCCGCGGCCTACCAGGAGATCTTCGGCCGCGAGAACTACTTCCTGGAGCTGATGGACCACGGCCTGGACATCGAGCGTGAGGTCCGTGAGGGCCTGCTGCGTCTGGCCAGGGAACTGAACATTCCGCTGCTGGCCACCAATGACGCGCACTACGTCACCGAGGACCAGGCCGACGCTCACGACAGTCTGCTGTGCATCGGTGTCGGCAAGAACAAGGACGACCCGGGCCGCTTCCGTTTCAACGGCTCCGGCTACTACCTCAAGACGGCCGCTGAGATGCGCAGCCTGTTCTCGGAGCTCCCGGAAGCCTGCGACAACACCCTGCTGATCGCCGAGCGCATCGAGTCCTACGACGAGGTCTTCGACTACGTCGACGAAATGCCGCGGTTCCCGGGCGTGCCGGAAGGCGAGACCCAGGAGTCGTGGCTGCGCAAGGAAGTCCTCAAGGGTCTGGCGATGCGCTACGGAGACCCGGTCCCCCAGCACATCCTGGATCGCTTCGAGACCGAGATGTCGGTTATTGGCCCCATGGGCTTCAGCTCCTACTTCCTCGTCGTGGCGGACATCTGCCGCCACGCCCGGGAGAACAGGATCCCGCTCGGTCCGGGCCGGGGGTCGTGCACCGGCTCGATCGTTGCCTACGCCACCCGCATCACCGAACTGTGCCCCCTGGAACACGGCCTGCTGTTCGAACGCTTTCTGAACCCCGAGCGCATCAACCCGCCGGATGTCGACCTCGACTTCGACGACCGTCAGCGCGACCGGATGGTCCGCTACGTCACCGAGAAGTACGGCGAGGAGTACACCGCCATGGTGAACACGTTCGGCAAGATCAAGGCCAAGAACGCGATCAAGGACTCCTCACGCATCCTCGGCTACCCCTACGCCCACGGCGAGCGGATCACCAAGGCACTCCCGCCGGACCAGAACGGCAAGTCCGCCCCGCTGGCCGCCATCTTCGACTCCGCCCACGAGCGGTACGGCGAGGCCGGCGAGATCCGGCAGATGTACGACAACGAACAGGATGTGAAGCGGGTCATCGACACCGCCCGCGGAGTGGAGGGACTCACCCGCGGCACCGGAGTACACGCCGCGGCGGTGATCCTTTCCAAAACGAAGCTCACCGACCGCATTCCGCTGCATATGCGTGCCTCGGACGGCGTGAAGATCACCGGCTTCGACTACCCGTCCTGCGAAGCCATGGGCCTGATCAAAATGGACTTCCTGGGGCTGCGGAACCTGGGGGTCATCGACCAGGCCATCGAGAACATCCGCGAGAACCGGGGCATCAGCCTGGCCACCGTGGATCCCCTGGACGGCGACCCGTCCACCGTCGTGATCCCTCTGGACGACGCCAGGACATACCGGCTGCTGGCCGAGGGCAACACCTTCGGTGTCTTCCAGCTCGACGGCGGCGGCATGCGCGTCCTGCTGAAGCAGATGGAACCCACCCGGTTCGAGGACATCGCCGCGGTCAACGCCCTCTATCGGCCCGGCCCCATGGCGGCCAACGCGCACACCAACTACGCGCACCGCAAAACCGGCCGCCAGGAGATCACCCCGATCCACCCCGAGCTGCGCGACGCTCTGGAGCCGATCCTCGGCAACACCTTCCATCTGCTCGTCTACCAGGAGCAGATCATGGCCATCGCCCGGGAACTGGCCGGGTACACCCTCGGCGGCGCCGATCTGCTGCGCCGTGCGATGGGCAAGAAGAAACCGGAGGTGCTGGCCGCGGAGTGGGGCAAGTTCCACTCCGGCATGCGAGGCAATGGATACGGCGAGGAAGCCATCAAGGCCCTGTGGGATGTCATGCTCCCGTTCTCCGGCTACGCATTCAACAAGTCCCACACCGCCGGCTACGGCCTCGTCTCGTACTGGACCGCCTACCTCAAGGCCAACTACCCGGCCGAGTACATGGCCGCCCTGCTCACCTCGGTCGGCGACGACAAGGACAAGGCCGCGATCTACCTCGCCGACGCCCGCAAGAACGGCGTCCGCGTCCTCCAGCCCGATGTGAACGAGTCCGTTGCCGAGTTCACCGCCGTCGGAGACGACGTACGGTTCGGGCTGCGGTCCGTACGCAACGTCGGTGACAACGTCATCGAGGCCGTCATCGACGCGCGCCGCCGGGACGGGAAATTCACTTCCTTCGCCGACTTCCTCGCCAAGGTGGACCTGCCCGCACTGAACAAACGCGCTGTGGAATCCCTGATCAAGGCCGGCACCTTCGACTCCCTGGGCCATTCCCGCAAGGGCCTCGCCGCCATCCACGAGGACGCCATCGACGCGATCATCCCCGTGAAGAAGGCGGCAAGCTTCGGACAAGACGATCTCTTCGCCGACCTGGGCGGCGAAGGAGGCAACGAACCGGCCTTCGGCCTCGACTTCCCCATCGACGACGCGGAGTGGCCCCGCGGACAACTCCTGGCAACCGAACGCGAAATGCTGGGCCTCTACGTCTCAGCCCACCCACTGGACGGCGCCGAGCACATCCTTTCCAGGGCACGGGACTGTTCCATCGCCGAACTGCTCGCCTCCGGCCGCACCACCGGGGAGGTACAGCTCTCCGGACTGATCACCGGCATCCAGCTCAAGATGACCAAACAGGGCAACGCCTGGGCCATCGTGAACCTCGCGGACCGCGACGCCGGCATCGAGGTGCTCTTCTTCCCCGCCGCATACCAGCTCGTGCAGCATGCACTGGCCGAAGACCACGTCATCGCCGTCAAGGGAAAGATCGAAGACAGGGACGGAACAGTGAACATCTTCGGTCGCGAGCTTTCCGTCCTCGACATCTCCTCCGCCGCAGTCGGCGGCAAGCCACCCGTGCAGCTCTCGCTCCCCTCGCATCGCATCACCGAACAGTCCGTCAGAGAGCTCAAGCGCATCCTCGCGGCCCACCCGGGCGACCACCCCGTACACCTCAGTGTCCGCGGCGCACGCAAGACCACCGTCTACGCCCTCCAAGCCACGGTGGACCCCACGACCATCGCCTCCGATGTCAAAGGCACCTTCGGAGCCGACGCCTGGCAAGGCATCGCGTGACCCCTGGCAGCGTCCCCAGGTCTGCGGCCTGCATGGATGGACTCAGGGCGAGGGGGTGGGCGTGGGTGTGTGCGTGTGCGGTCCCTGTCTGCTCGTGCGTCGGCGGTAGTAGGCGTACGTCACCGATCCCAGAAGTGGCCCCCAGGCGAGCAGTGGCAGATAACAGACCGTCAAGATGATCTCTTCAGTGGTCGTGTGTCCGGGGGGAAATCCTGCGAAGAGGATGGAGAGAAAGAAGTAGTACACGACCCCTGTGGAGGCGAGTGCGCCCAGCGCGGCCGGGACCACCGCGGCGAACGGGGGGATGCGGCGTCCGCCGAGCAGGGGTATCCAGCGCGGCACCGCCTCGCCCCATGGCTGGATCAGTCCCAGGGTGAGTAACCCGAGTGCCTCGGAGATGACGAAGAGCAGAATCAGATACAGATCGAGCCCGGCGCCGTGGTTGCGGGCCTCAGCTGTGCCGAAGCCGGGTATGGCCAGCATCACCCCCATGCGCCACAGTCCCGAGGGCAAGATCATGAAGGGCACCGCATGCGCGGCAATCCGCGCCCAGCGGGGCACCGGGGAAACAGGGACGCGGCCGACGTCCCAAGGGGTGCGCAGGTGCCCGTTCGCCGGGGGAGCCTTGGGGCGGAGGTTGGACATCACTACTCCTTCGATTCGTCAGGCATCGTTCGCGTGACGCACCTCGAAGATCGCAGCCCGTCCCATCCGCCGGCGTCCCCCGCGCGGTGGGGGCTGGTCCGCCATGCGGGGGAAGCCTTCGGCGCCTCAAGGATGACGACTCGCCAGCCGATTGGTCGTTCCGGGCGGATACGTCTTCGGACACCCGGCCTCGGAACAGCCACTCAGGGGCGGGCGCGGTCAGCCGATGGAGTTGACGAAGGAGGCCGGGTTCGGGTCCGGGGCCGCATCCTCGCCCGTGGCGAACGACGCCTTCACCCGCCTACGGCGCGGCGGGCCGCACCTGCTCGGCGCTCTCCAGCGGGTCCACCATCGGAGCGGGCGAGATCGCGTACTGGCAGCTTCGGAGCCGTGGTGTCGGCGGCATATCGGGGGTTGTGGGTCCGATGTCGGTGAGGTCTGGCACCTTTCGAGAAATCCTGCCGGGTGCCCATCCGGCTGTGGGTTAGGAAAGGGGATCACTCGTGCACGACGTAGTGATCGTGGGCGCTGGCCCAGTTGGTCTGTTCCTTGCTTGCGAGCTTGGCCTCGCGGGCTGTTCCGTCCTGGTGCTTGAACGGGAGCCGGAGCCCGACTCCCCGTTCAAGGCGAAGCCGCTCGGGACGCGGGGCCTGTCCGCCGCGTCGGTCGAGGCGTTCTACCGCCGCGGGATGCTGCACCGGCTGCTGACGGCATCGGGCGTCCACGACGATCCCGACGCGGACCCGGACGCGCACGAGCCGTCTCCCCCTCGCGGCGTGGGCCATTTCGCCGGCATGATGCTCGATCCGGCCCGGGTCGACGTCGCCGCCCTGCCATACCGGCTTCCCAGCCCGGCGATGGAGGGCATGCTGACCTACCTCGAAGCGGTCGAGACGCTGCTGTCCGAGCAGGCGTCCCAGCTCGGCGTGGAAATCAGGCACGGCGTCACGGTCTCAGCCATCGCGCAGAACGATGAGAGCGCGGTCGCGCAGGCCGGCGAGCACGAGTACGCAGGGCGCTGGGTCGTCGGCTGCGATGGCGGACGCAGTGCGGTGCGTGGGCTCGCGGACTTCGAATTCGTCGGTACCGACCCGCAGTTCACCGGCTACACCATGCACGCCACCGTCACCGATTCCGAGAAGCTGCGCTCTGGGATCAACCTGACGCCGACGGGCATGTACCTCCGCCTCTCGGAAGGGCATTTCGGCATGATGGACTTCGACGGCGGCGCGTTCGATCGCTCGCAGCAGCCGACTCGCGACCATCTCCAGGCGGTTCTGCGCCGTGTATCCGGCACCGATGTGACGCTGAGCGACGTACATCTCGCCTCGAGCTTCACCGATCGGGCGATGCAGACGACGACCTACCGGCGGGGGCGCGTCCTGCTCGCGGGCGACGCCGCTCATATCCACTCGCCCCTTGGCGGGCAGGGGCTCAATACCGGCATCGGCGACGCCATGAACCTGGGCTGGAAGCTCGCGGCGACCGTCCACGGGTACGCGCCGGACGGGCTGCTCGACACCTACACCCGCGAGCGCCATCCGATCGGCGCAGGGGTGCTCGACTGGTCGCGCGCCCAGGTGGCGGCCATGCGGCCGGACCCGCATGGCCAGGCGGTCCAAGGAGTGCTTCGCGACCTGATCGGGACCCGTGACGGAACGACCTACATGTTCGAGAGGATGTCGGGATCGTCGATCCGTTACGACCTTGGCAGCGAGCATCCGCTGGTCGGCCGCAACGCCCCGGACCTTCGCCTCGAAGACGGCACTCGCCTCGCCGACCTGATGCGGGACGGGCGGGGCGTCGCGCTCGATTTCAGCGCCGACCGATGCCTGCGCGGTTCAGCGATGGGCTGGGAGAGTCGGATGCGGTATGCGGCCGGTCCGGCGAGAAACGACCTCGGATTGGGTGCCGTGCTTGTCCGACCCGACGGCATAGTCGCCTGGGCAGGTGATCGCATCCCTGATCGTGAAACGTTTGAACGGGCCGCCGGCCATTGGTTCGGTGACCCAGAAATCTAAAGCAGCTACCCCGTTCTCCTCACCCCAGTTCAAAGAGCACATATGACGATCACTGTCCGGCGGGGAAGCACCGTGATGTTCACCGGCGATTCGATCACCGACTGCCAGCGGCTGGAGAGCGAAGACGGTCTCGGGTTCGGCTACCCGCTGCGCGTCGCGGGCGAGTGGGGACTCCAGCACCCGGACCGGCCCGTGACCTGGCTGAACACCGCGCACGCCGGCGACAAGGTGATGGACCTCGAGGCCCCTGGCAGACAGACGTACTCGACGCGCGCCCGGACGTGGTGTCGATCCTCGTCGGGGTCAACGACGTGGGCTGGCACACGCTGGACCCCCAGGGGTACGTGATCCCCGCCGAGGAGTTCGAAGCGGGTTATGACCGCCTGCTCGCGCCCGTCGCCGAGGCGGGCACGGAGCTGATCCTCATCGAGCCATTCCTCCTGCCGATCCACGACATCATCGAAGCCGGTGCCGGTGCCGCGCTCATCGGAGAGAAAGAGCGAAAGGAATGGCGCACCCACCTGGACCCGAAAATCCAGATCGTGCGCAAGCTCGCCCGCACCTACGGCGCGCATCTGCTTGAGGCCGACGACATGTTCGCCGAGCTCGCCGCGACGACCGCGCCGGAGTACTGGTCCGCGGACGGCGTACACCCGACGCCGGGCCCGGCCACGCCGCACTCGCGGCGGCCTGGCTGCGCCTGGTCGCGTGGCCGGGCCTCGCGATCAGCGGTGCCGGCCTGTTGGGCGCAGGGCGAGCCGCTGAAGAGCCGGATGTCACCGTAGCGGATTGCGGGGCCCGTACCGTCGTGGACTACTCTTGAAGAGTTCTTCAATTCACTAGTTTCCGTGGAGTGCGGTCATCGGGGAGGAGACCCGGATGGGCAGACCCGTGTTCGCCGAGGCCCTGCTGGAGCGGGTGCGTCAGGCGCGAGCGGCGTTGAAAGCGGCGCTGGAGGCTGAGGACGCCTATGCCGTGGCGGTGGCCGAGGACGAGCTGGACGACGCGGTGCGGATGGCGCGGGAGCTTGGGGTTGGTGTCGAAACCGACACGGCGGAAGCGGGAGAGGGGTGATCGGGGTGCCTGTTCCGCTCTATGAGGCGAAGGCCGAGTTCTTCCGGATGCTCGGTCACCCGGTGCGTATCCGGGTGCTGGAGCTGCTGCAGGACGGACCGAAGCCGGTGCGGGATCTGCTGGCGGCGATCGAGGTCGAGCCGTCGAATCTGTCGCAGCAGCTGGCCGTGTTGCGCCGCTCGGGGATCGTGACTGCGACGCGGTCCGGTTCGACGGTGGTCTACGCGCTGGCGGGCGGTGATGTCGCGGAGTTGCTTGCCGCCGCGCGGCGGATTCTGGCCGTGTTGCTGGCGGGTCGGCAGGACCTGCTGGACGAACTGCGGGCGGCGGAGACGGCACGGTGAACCGGCACTGGCGGGCGGCAAGGTCGTCCTCGTACGGTTCCGGATTTCTTCGTGGCACACGCACCGCATCCGGACACAGCAGGGAGTTGACGCAGTGAGCAAGACAGAGAAGGACAGCTTGGGATCGAACGACGAGAGCTGGAAGGAGCGCAATCTCAAGCTGCGCGTTTTCGTCTACATCTTCGGCACCCACATCATCGCGGGGTTCGTGATGCTCTTGTTCTATCTGGGGCAGCACGCCGATAAGTAGCGGCGGCCCTTCCGGACACGAGGCATGCGCCGCGCCTTCCGAGCCGCCTTCCCCCGTGTGCTTGGTCGACCTGAGCCGCGACGAAAGCCTCCAACTGCTGGGCGCCGTGCGCTTGGGGCGAGTGGGAACGGGTGGAGTGTCGCGGTCACCGGCACGGCGGCGCGGGTGACGGACGCCCAGGAACTCGCCCGGTACCAGAAGCAGCTCACGCCGTGGATCGACGCCCGAATGGAGCAGGTGGTGCGCATCCGGCCGGAGATCGTCAGCGGCTATCGCCTGGTGCGAGCCGGGAGCTCCGGGCCGCCGCAGTGAACGCCGGCACCGGCGGGGCGCCCAACGGCACCAGCGACAGTTGTTCTCCGACGAGTGGCGGACAGGGCGAGGGGACTGCCGAGTACACCGGTCAACGACCGCCGGCTAGGACGGCGGGTTCCCCGCTCCCTGGCCGGCCTGAAGATCGGCGAGCAGCTCGGCCTGGCCGGCCAGCACCCCGGACAGAATGGTGCGCGCCACCCGGAGGAGTTCCGCGACGTGCGGACTGGTCAGCGAGTAGTACACCGTGGAGCCCTCCTTGCGCGTCACGACCAGGTTGGCCCGCCGCAACACGGCCAGCTGTTGGGACAGGTGCGCGGGCTCGATGCCCACCTCGGGCAGCATCTCCGCGACCGCGTGCTCGCGTTCGCTCAGCAGCTCCAGGACGCGGATACGCGCTGGGTGACCGAGGGTCTTGAAGAACTCGGCCTTCAATTGGTACAGCGGCGTACTCATCGCGTCGCCCCCTTCCCGGCCCAGCAGCACGGCCCCACCGGCCCAACTTCGGCGCATCGCATCCACCCACTCATCAAGAACATGCGGCCTATCCTCGCGTGCGGCACCGGCCAAACCGAATCCGCGCCAAGGAACCGGCTGCGAAGCACTGCGGTGACCTCTGTTTCCCGCGTCCCCTGAAGCGGCGTATGGCGTCCGGGCTCCGGTGTCCGCGGCGCCGGTTGATGATCATGGTGGTGAGCTTCCCTGCGGGGGTTGCCGATCACGGGCTGCGGTCCGGTCAGAGGGGGAGGGTGATCCAGACGCTCTTGCCCTGGCCGTCGGCGTCGCCGCGGATGATCGCGCTGCCTGCCTGAGCGAAGGTGAGTTCCATGACGGTGGCCAAGCCGCTGGTCCCGGCGCTGTTGGCCAGCTCGGACAGCGGCGGCTGGTAGGGGTGTCGGTCATGAACGACGAAAGGCGGGCGCTGCGGACGGCGGGCTCGCTGGGCAGTCGGCGATCACTTCGGCGGGGCCGGAGACGGTGACCGTCCAGCCGGTGCCGGGCACGGCGCCGATCTCTTCCGCGTGGTACGTCACCGTCGCGGGCACCGCGGCGGCGGGGACGGGCGTACGGACGACCGTACTCCCAAGCGTGCCGGGCGGGCCGCACCACGGTCAGGTCTCGCTGCACATACTCCAGCCGCCCCGGTGTGCTGCCCTCCAGCAGCCACAGGGCCTCCGCACAGGAGATCTCGACCATACGGAGAGGAACAGGAGGAGTGCTCATCGCGCGGCTCCCTCGCTGGAGGTCCGGGGTTCGAGGGCGGGAAGGGCAGGAAGGGCAGGCAGGACGCCGACGCGCTCCAGGTGGTCGCGGGCGCCGCGGATCGCCTCGGGGGTGGTGGCGTACTCCCGTCCTTCGTACCGCAGCAGGTCGAGAGCGCCGACGGAGTCGAGAACCTGGAGCTGCCCGGGGCGTATCCCGGAGGCGAGGACGAGGATGCCGCGCCGCTCCAGCTTCTGCACCGCGTCCTTGAGGACGAGGGCCCCGGTCGCATCCATCGTCGACACCCGCGACATGCGCAGGATCACCACGCGCACGTCGGCCACCTCGGTCAGCTCCAGCAGGAAGCGGTGGGCGGCGGCGAAGAACAGCGGGCCGTCGATGCGGTAGGCGACGATGTGCTCCGCCAGCAGGGCGTGCTCTTCCGCACTGTGGTCGCCCCGGTCGAGCGGCACCTGGTCGAAGCGTGCCTGATGGGCGACGGCACGCAGCGCGAGGGCACCCGCGACCGCCAAGCCGATGACGACGGCGTACACGAGGTCCAGGGCAAGGGTCGCGACGGCCGTCAGGACGAGGATCAGCGCGTCCGAACGGGTCGCCTTCGCCATCGCCCGCAGCGAACCGACCTCGACCATGCGGATCGCCGTGGCCAGCAGCACGCCCGCCAGCGCCGCGAGCGGAATCTTGGAGACGAGGGGCGCGGCGGCGAAGACGATCACAGCGAGGACTGCGGCGTGGGTGAGCGCTGCGAGCCGGGAGGTCGCCCCGGTGCGGACGTTGACCGCGGTGCGGGCGATCGCGCCGGTCGCGGGAACCCCGCCGAACAGCGGGGCGGCTATGTTGGCCAGTCCCTGGCCGAACAGCTCACGGTCCGGGTCGTGCCGCTGACCGACCGTCATGCCGTCGGCAACCGAGGCCGACAGCAGGGACTCCAGGGCGGCCAGCGCGGCGACCGCCACCGCGGGAGCGAGCAGCGTGCCCAACGAGCCGAGGTCGAGGAAGGAGAGAGACGGCACAGGCAGCCCGGACGGCAGTTCGCCGATCGGCTTCGCCGCGTCCAGATGAGCGGCCTGCGCCACAACGGTGGCGGCTACCACCGCGACGATGGAGAACGGCACGGTCGGACGCCACCGGGCGCCGATGAGCATGACCGCGGCCACCGCGCCGGCGAAGCCGACGGCCGTCCAGTTCGGGGCCTCGCCGAACTCCCGGAACGCCCGCCAGGTGACGACGAGCACCCGGTCCCCCTCCGGCTTGGGCACGCCGAGCGCGTTCGGGACCTGCTGCAAGCCGATCACGCAGGCGATGCCCAGGGTGAAGCCCTCGACGACCGGCGCGGGCACATACTGCATGTAGCGCCCGGCCTTCAGCAGGGCAAGGGCGACAAGCATGGCACCGGCCATCAGACCGACCGTGAGAACGCCGGCCGGCCCGTACTGGCCGACGATCGGCACGAGAACCACCGTCATCGCACCGGTCGGCCCCGACACCTGAAGATTCGATCCGCCGAACAACGCCGCCAGCGCCCCCGCGACAACGGCGGTCGCCAGTCCCGCCTCCGCGCCCAGCCCGGACGAGACCCCGAAGCCGAGGGCGAGCGGCAGCGCCACGATCGCCACGGTCAGCCCGGCCAGCAGGTCCCGCCGGGGGCTACGCCCCATCTCCACCAGGTCGACACGGGCAGGCAGCAGCGATGCGATCCGGGCCCACACCCGGCCGAGTCCCGAGGTCATCACTCGGCGACCCCTGCTTCCCTCAGCCCGGCCGGCAAGCGGAAGAACTCGGCCTTGGCCTGGTACAGCGGAACGGACACAACCCCTCGGCTTCCCCTACGAGCCCCATCTCGGGGGCGGACACGAAACGCTGTGCCCGCAGGGACGGGATGACGGGCTCAGCCAAGACAGCATCTAACCAATTGCTAAATTTTGCAATTCCGCATGTCACCTGTACTACGTGGCGCCCGCGGGGCGCCTCGTCAGTGTCTGCTGTCTCCCGGCGCGTCCGGCTCAGCCAGCCGGGTCAGCCAGCTGGGTCGGGCAGCCGTTCGAGTTCGGTCACCGCATACTCGATCCGGACTTCGTCGGCCAGTTTCAGCGCGCCCAGGAACGCCGTGTACGGCTTGATCCCCCAGGTGGATTGGGTGATGGTTCCCCACCCGCACACCATTCCGTCCCCATCGCTGCCGCCGTGCACGGTCGCTGGGTGTGTCCGGCCCTTGATGGTGAGATCGCCGGTGATCTCGAAGGACTGAAGCGTTCCCGTGATACCGGTGGAGCGGAAGACGATGGTGGGGTGCTGCGAGGTGTGCAGCAGAGCCTCGCCTTCCAGCGTCCTTTTGATCTGGGCCCGGTCGGTGTCGACGAGCGGCTTGAGCCCGCCGACCCCCTCCCGAACGGCCAGCGAACCCGTCTCGACCTCCACGGTCACCGACGACTTCCCAGGATCGTCGGCGACGACCACCGCCTTCCCGGACCATCGGGTGGCCTCGATGGTGAGGTCGTGACCCGCCTTCCGGCCGAGGCCGGCGCGGCTGGTCTTGATCAGCAGGCGGCCGGCCGACGGCCCGAAGCCATACACTCCATCACTCAACGTCACGGACTTGACTGTACGTGACAAATGGACCTTCCAGCGGGACTTCGGCGCCGGCCGGACAAACGTCGGGTTATGACGGTCGCCCGCCGAACTGCCAGTTGTGCACCTCAATGTCGGCGTACCGGTCCGGGGTCAGGATGGCGCGGGCCGTGTCCGGGTCCGGCGCCCGGACCAGCGCCGCCGTGCCGAGCCAGCTGGCGCCGTCGTCGGACAGCAGCGGCCCGTAGGCGATCAGTTCGTCCCGGTCGGGCGGCACAGCGAGGTCGGCGGCCTGCCCCGCGCCGAGGCCGAGCACCAGATACCGATTGCCGCCGATCCGGCCGCCGGGGAAGTCCCACATGGTGCGCCCCAGAGTGTTGCGCCACCTGCGCAGCAGCACGTCCCGGTAGACGCCGGCCTGGTAGTTCGGCTCGTCGAAGGCGAACGCGCGGGCAACGGCGGGATCAGGCAGGTCGACGATGTGCACGCTTCCGGTGGCGGTGGGTGTGTCGCTGTCGTCGGTGAGGGTCGGACCCCGGGCGATCATCTCCTTTGCGTACTGGTCCATATAGGACCAATGCTCTTCCAGTAGCTCG
Organism: Streptomyces sp. NPDC059679; assembly: GCF_042734105.1. NCBI lineage: Bacteria > Bacillati > Actinomycetota > Actinomycetes > Kitasatosporales > Streptomycetaceae > Streptomyces > Streptomyces sp. NPDC059679. Next base: position 36,159 of record NZ_JBHWES010000001.1, read on the forward strand.
TCGCGGAGCGGCAGGGAGCCAGGGCGGTCGCGGTGGTAGCAGAGGAATTCCATGCCCATAGGGTCTCGTCAAGGACGTGACCAGGGCGAGCGAGTTTCACCTCGCCGTCGGTCATCACATCGCAGTCCACGGTGACCGGCCCGGCTGCGGGGTGTTCAACGGTCTTGCGGTGCTCCTGGTGGGCACCCAAGGCCGGCGTCGACAAGCGCGAGCGTCGGGCTCTGACAGCGTTGGAGTGGGTGGCCGGTCTTGGCGAGCGGCGGCGGAGGTGGATGACCTGGCCCCCGACTACGACCTGGCGACGGCGGCCGGCCGCCACCTTCGAGTGGAGCGCGCCGGGACTCGCTTGACCGCCTTCCTCCAGTTGGTCGCTCCCCGCAGGTATGCGGTCGACGAGAGCACGCCCCCGCAACCTGCCCTGCTGAACGTGGCGCCATGGCATCTGTCGGCCGCCGGCCGACGCGCCGACGCGGTCCACGCCATGTGGGAGCTTTGCGCGGTGCGTTACGCCGCCCGTGCCGATCGTGTCCCGGCGCTCGACCTGTGCCAGGCTTTCGCAGGCGCGGGTGAAGCGGTCCTTGCCGCGGGATCGCGGCGGGGCGCCGCCCGCCGCGAGGCAGCCTTCCGTGACGTGATCCGCACCTGGGCCGACCGGAGCGGCCCGGCTCTCACCTGCTGGATCGCCGCCGTTCTCAAGGAGCGCGCCGGCCGTCCGGACATCATCGAGATGCCCCCGTCTCCCGAACGAACGCCCCCTCCCTCACCGACGGCTCACCCGTGTTCGGCACGCCCGCGCAGGCAACTCTCGTCATGGCCGCCTGGACGGCGGCGCACACCAACTACCGCACAGAGCGTCCCGCCGCCGCGGAACTCCAACTCACCCTGCCGCCCCGCCCCGACGAGCCGCCCTCATCGCCCTGGCGGCTACGTACCGTCAGCTGCACCGATCCTGACTGCGCGTCGCCGCTCCCGATGGCTGGAGCGCATCAGTCAGCTGACGCTTGCACGGTGCCGCCGCTGTCCCGAGGGCACTGCGGGGGGTGCCGCTGCCGGTCCAGTTCGTCATAGCGTGCCCGCATCAGCGCGCTGGCCGCCGGGCCGGCGGTGAACACATATGCGTCGCTGTCGTCGAGGCGTTTGCCGGTGCGCGCGTCCACCACCACCGGTTCGGCCTCGTCACCGGTCGCGGCGTCCACGAGGATCATCGAGCGGTCCTCAGGGGCCAGGTGCTGGTTGCCCCAGGCGGCCAGGGCGACGATCACGGGGCGCAGGGAGCGGCCGCGCTCGGTGAGCACGTACTCGTGGCGGGCCGGGTTGGTCTGGTAGGGCCGCCGTTCCAGCAGGCCGTCGGCCACCAGGGTCTTGAGCCGGGTGGTGAGCATGCTGGTGGAGATGCCCAGGCTCTGCTGGAACTGGTCGAAGCGCGTGTAGCCGTCGAAGGCGTCGTGGAGGATCAGCAGCGTCCACCACTCCCCCACGTGCTCCACCGTCGTCGACAGCGGACACTCACGATCCTCCAGCCGGATCCGGCTCGGCATGGCATCCTCCCGAGTTACTGCTAAAGTAGAAGTTACTGGCTTCTATTTTAGCAGTTGCCGGTGCCGCGGCCCGGCCTGCCCGCGCGGGACACCCCCGCCCCATCGACCTCACCGTCGTACCCGAGGTCGTCACCCGCCACCCCACCGCCACCCTGTTCACGAGGCACTCATGAAAACCTGGTTCATCACCGGCGGCACCCCCGGCGGATTCGGCATGGCCTACGCCGAGGCCGCCCTGGCGGCCGGCGACAACGTCGTGCTCACCGCCCGCCGCCCGCACCTGCTCGACGACTGGGCGAGCCGCCACGGCGACAACGCGCTCGTCCTGCCGCTGGACGTCACCGACACCCAGCAGATCCGCGACGCCGTGGCCACCGCGGAGGAACGCTTCGGCCGCATCGACGTCCTGGTCAACAACGCCGGCCGCGGCTGGTACGGCTCGGTGGAGGGCATGCCCGACGCCGACGTGCGGCGCTCCTTCGAGCTGAACTTCTTCTCCGTCACCGCGATCCTGCGCGCCGTCCTGCCGGGTATGCGCGCCCGCCGCAGCGGATGGATCATCAACATGTCCTCGGTCGCCGGCCTCAAAAGCGTGCCCGGCTTCGGCTACTACAGCGCCGCCAAGTACGCCCTCGAGGGCCTCACCGACGCGCTGCGCGAGGAAGTGGAGCCGTTCGGCCTCCATGTGCTGGCCGTCGAACCCGGCGCCTTCCGCACCCACGCCTACGCGAGCTTCGCCGACGAGCCGGTGGCCGAGACCGTCGACGCCTACCGGCCGTTCCTCGAGACCGTCCGCGCCACCATGATCAGCCAGGACGGCAGGCAGCCGGGAGATCCCGATCGCGGCGTCCAGGCCGTCATGGACGCCATGCGGCAGCAGACCCCTCCCCACCGGATCGTCCTCGGCGCCGCCGGCTACGACGCCGTCCACGGCCGGCTCGAAGACATGCTCGCCGAGGTACGCGCGTACGAAGCCACGTCACGCGGCGCCGACTTCCCTCCCGCCCCTGCACCGTAACCGCTGCATCCAGGGCGGCCCGCCCGCCTGATCACCCTCGGCAACAGGCCCGGCCACCGACACGCCGTGGTGTGCGGGCGACCGATACGGTGCCCACACACCATCCGCCACTCGACACTGACGTACACCGCCGAAACACGCCCCGGGCGCCATCTCGTTCCGCCCGAACAACCCTCGATCCCTGGAGGATCCGTGCCCACCGCCGATGAGCTGATCAGCCCTGACAGCATCCGCCGGCTCGCCGCCATCCTCCAGGACACCTCGCCCTCCACCTCGCGCTGGCAGACCGTCGCGGACAGCTCCACCACGCTCGGCTCGCTCGGACTCAGCGAACGGGCGCGCACCGTGGGCGACGCGCTGCTGGCCGACTCCGGCCTCGACTACCCGCACCTGGCGGGCGCCGTACGCAAGGCCCTGCGACGCGAGGACCTGACAGGCTGGATGATCTGGCCCGTCACCGAAGCCGTCGCCACGGCGGCCACCACATCCGGCGCCACCGAGCACTTCGACGACGGCCTCGCTCTGCTGGCACAGCTCACCCCGCGCCTGACCGGCGAGTTCGCACTGCGCACCTTCTTGGACAACGACCTGGAACGCACCCTCGCCACAGCATCGACGTGGACCGGCTCCCCCGACCCCGCGGTGCGCCGACTGGCCAGCGAGGGAACCCGCCCCAAACTGCCCTGGGCCCGACAGGTCCCCGAACTCAACCGCAACCCCCGAGCCACCGTCCCTCTGCTGGGGGAACTGCACACCGACACCTCCACAGACGTACGCCGCTCGGTGGCCAACCACCTCAACGACATCTCGCGCCTCGACCCCCACCTCGCCGCCGAAACGGCCGCGCAATGGATGGAGCACCCGGCGGCGTCCACCACGCCCGCCCTGGTACGCCACGCCATGCGTACCCTCGTCAAGAAAGGCGACCCGAAAGCCCTGGAACTGGTCGGCTTCCACGGCAGCCGCGAAAACCTCCAGGTGACCGGCCCGCTGCTGACCGACACCGCCATCCCCGTCGGCGGCACCCTCACCTTCACCGCACACATCAAGAACGTCTCCGACCAGCCAGTCTCCCTGGCCATCGACTACGTCATCCACCACAAGAAGGCGAACGGAAAGCTGGCGCCCAAGGTGTTCAAACTCACCAAGCGCAACCTGGCCCCTGGGGAGTCCGCCGACCTGGCACGCCGCCACTCCTTCCGCCCCATCAGCACCCGGGTCTACTACCCCGGAACCCACGCCGTGCAGCTCCAGGTCAATGGCCAGCAGCACGGCCTGGTGGAGTTCGACCTCGGCCGTGAGCTCCCGGAAACATTGCGTTCATGACAAGGGGAATCGACGGTAACAACTGCTTTCTAGCGTGATCGGCCGTGGGATCGGAGTCGTATACAGGGCCGCCGGAACGACTCATGACAGCCCGTCGGACTCCCCGTGCTGCCGATGACGCCACGCGGGGCTCTCCACCGCATCGCAGCACCGGCACCCAGCACCACCGGGAGGCGCGACATGAGCACCACCGAGTCACCGCTGAAGACAACAGGCACGACGACGACCACCACTGACCAAGCGGTCAAGGAGACACTGGAGGACTACACCCTCCGTTTCGCTCCCCGCAGTTACCGCCGCTGGACCCCGATGGTCGTGGCCACCACCGCACTCGGCGGCATCGCCTACATGGCCGACTTCTCCATCGGCGCCGGCATCGGTCTGGCGCACGGCACGGGCAACGCGCTGGTGGCAATCGCCGTAGCCGCCGCGGTCATCTTCATCACCGGCTTCCCGCTCGCCTACTACGGCGCCCGCTACAACATCGACCTGGACCTGATCACGCGCGGTTCCGGCTTCGGCTACTACGGCTCGGTGCTGACCAGTGTCATCTTCGCCAGCTTCACCTTCATCTTCTTCGCCCTCGAAGGCTCGATCATGGCTCAGGGCCTCAAGCTCGGCCTCGGGCTCCCGCTGTGGCTGGGCTATCTCGTCTCCACGCTCATGGTCATCCCCCTGGTGATCTACGGCATGAAGGCCCTGAGCAAGCTCCAGGTGTGGACCACCCCGATCTGGCTGCTGCTCATGGTCGGACCGCTGGTCTACCTGGTCACCACCGACCCCGGCACGGTCGACCGCTTCCTGGCCTACACCGGCACGGACGGCGACGGTGGCGTCAACACCGCCTCCGTACTCCTCGGTGCGGGCGTGTGTCTCTCGCTCATCGCACAGATCGGTGAGCAGATCGACTACCTGCGTTTCATGCCGCCCAAGACCGAGGCGAACAAGCGGGGTTGGTGGACCGCCGTGATCATGGCGGGCCCCGGCTGGGTGGTGCTCGGCGCGCTGAAGCAGGCCATCGGAGTCTTCCTCGCCGTATACATCCTCGCCCAGGTCGGCCCGGCCGCCGCGACCGAGCCGATCCAGCAGTTCCGTGGCGCGTTCGACGCGATGATGCCGTCCTGGATGGTCGTCCCGCTGGCCGTGGCCCTGGTGGTCATCAGCCAGATCAAGATCAACGTGACGAACGCGTACTCCGGTTCGCTGGCGTGGACGAACTCCTTCACCCGGGTCACCAAGCACTATCCGGGCCGTATGGTCTTCGTCCTGGTCAATCTGGGCTTCGCGCTCGCCCTGATGGAAGCCGACATGTTCAGCTTCCTCAACGACATCCTGGGCTTCTACTCCAACTGCGCCATCGCCTGGGTCGTCACCGTCGCCACCGACATCGGGGTCAACAAGTACCTGCTGAAGATCTCCCCGCTCCAGCCGGAGTTCCGCCGCGGCATGCTGTACGCCGTCAACCCGGTCGGCGTCGTGGCGTTCGTCGCCGCCTCGGGATTGTCGATCGCCATGTACTTCCACCTCCTCGGCGACACCCTCCAGCCGTACTCCCCGGTCGCCGCCGCGGTGATCGCCTTCGTCCTCACCCCGCTGATGGCGATCATCACCAAGGGCAGGTACTACCTGCGCCGCACCGACGACGGCATCGCCGAGCCGCTCCTGGATGCCGACGGCAACCCGAGCGCACTCACCCTCGACTGCCATGTCTGCCACCAGCCCTACGAGCGCCCCGACCTGGCCGCCTGCGCCACCCACGGCGCGGTCGTCTGCTCGCTGTGCCTGAGCACGGACAAGGTCGGGGATCACGTGCTGCCGGCCACCGCGTAGCGATCCCCGCCCTGTGCCCGGCGCCATCACCGTCTGCCGCAGGCGGTGCTTCTACCTCACGGCCGGCCGGCCCGCAGGTGTCGTCGTTCGGCCAGCTCCTCCGCGCTGACCACGGTCAGAACCGGAGTACCAGGCGGGGCGAACATGGTGACCACCAGCTGCGACTGCGCGTCCGGAAGGTTGTTGGCGCCCAGGTAGTGGATCACGTCGCCCCCGGGCTCGAACAGGGCTTCACCGGCCTTGACCACCCGGGGCGGCTGTCCTTCCAGCTCGAAGAGGATCTCACCCTGGGTCACATAGCCGAAGAGCGGCCCGGGGTGCCGGTGCGGCGGCGCGCCGGGGTCACCGGGCGCCAGGGTGACCCGGATGGTCCTGGCCTCGGCGCCGGCCGGGATCCGGGCCATCGCCTCCGGCAGGGTCGCGATGACCTCAACGCCTGGGGGCAGGTGTGCGTGCTCAGTGCTCATGTATTTCTCCCAACAGGAACTGTCCACAGGAAGGACCAGACGGCCTCCCCGTTTGTGACAGCCCTGCGCGGCACACCGGCCCGAGCCCGCCTGTTCGGCCTGCTCGAGAGCGGGGGGCGTCCGGAAGTGGCGCGGGGAGCGACGGAGGGGAGGCCACCGGCCTCCCCTCCTGGATCCGTACGGTCAGCGCAGGTTCAGCGCCTCGCGGATGGTGGCGAACAGGTCGGTCTGGTTGGTGACACCGAGGACGCGGTACGCCTGCGGCCCCTGGCCGGCGATGCGTACCTGGGTGCCGGTGTGCTCCTGGGACTGGCCCGGGGTGTTGGTGGAGTAGTTGACCTTGAGCTGCTGGCCCTCGTTGGTGACCAGGGTGGAGGACATACCGGGCGGGTTGGCCTCCAGCGGGACGATCTGGCTGGTGTGGCCGTGGTCGGCGGTGGTGACGACGAGCGTGTCGGGGTGCTTGGCGGCGTAGTCGCGCGCCACCTTCACGGCACGGTCGAACGCGGCGGTCTCGCCGATCTGGCCGCACGGGTCGGCCGCGTGGTCCTGCTTGTCGATGGAGGCGCCCTCGATCTGCAGGAAGAAGCCCTTCGACGAGTGCTTCTGCTTGGCCTCCAGCAGCTGGATCGCCTTGGTGGCGGAGTCGGCCAGACTCGGCGTGGCCGACGGGCGGTTGGGGTTCGAGGTCACGCACCGCTGCGGGTCCGTGCCGCCGACCGCGGCCGTCTTACCGGTCCACTCGGTGGGCACATTGCCCGAGGCGAACAGCCCCAGCACCGGCTTGTCGGCCTTCGCGCTCTTCATGCCGGCGGAGTCGGTGACAACCTGGTAGCCCAGCTTCCGCGCCTGCTCGGTGACGGTCAGGCCCTTGTACGTACCGTCGGTGACCTTCTGGTCGAACCGCGCCTTGCCGCCGCCGAAGAGGACGTCGACCTTGCGGTTGACGGACTGCTCGGCGATCGAGCCGGGGCCGCCGGCGGCGATGGTGTCGGTGGGGCACTTGGCCATGTCGGCCGGGCCCTGGCAGGAGCGGTCGGTGGCGTGCGAGGCGAGCACGGCCGGGGTGGCGTCGGTGAGCTCGGAGGTGGTGACGCTACCGGTGGCGTAGCCGTTCTTCTGCGCCAGCTCCAGGACGGTGGGGATCGCCTTGTCGGTGTCCGGGGTCTTGGAGATGCGGCCGTTGACCGTCTTGCGGCCGGTCGCCCAGCCGGTGCCGCTGGCGGCGGAGTCGGTGACGTAGTCCGGGGTGCCGTCGGCGTGCACCGCGTAGGTGGTGTAGGCGCCGGTGAGCGGGAACTTGTCCATGTTCAGGCGGCCGTTCGCGCCCACCGTGTAGTCACGGGCGAGGGTGATCTCCGAGTCGCCCATTCCGTCGCCGATCAGCAGGATGACGTTCTTCGCCTTGCCACCCTTGATCGCGCCCTCGGCGCGGTCCTTGCTGTCGGAGGGTGGTGGTGACGGCCGCTGCGGCGGCGGTGGCGGCGACCACGGCGGTGCCGATCACGAGGTGACGACGGGAGGGTCTGTGCATGGAAGTGACTCCTTGAAACGTCCGGAGGACGAATGCGGATGACAACGAATGCGGATGACAACAGAGTCCAAACCATCAGCCATTGGTGAACCGACAGGAAAGGTTTGATCCCGTCTGTATTGCCGTGGCATGACGCGTAAGGCATTGCCGTGGCATGACGCGTACGGCGTGCGCCCCGGGGCCGCGGTCCGGGGCGCACGCGCTCATACGGAGATGGGTCGCGGCGGCCGCACGGCGAGGCGGCCGGTGCGGGCGAGGGCGGAGACGGAGGCCGCGGCTCCGAGCCCCGTGACGGTCAGAACGCACCAGGTCAGCCAGAGTGCGTCGTGGCGCAGGGCAAAGTCCCACAGGGCTCCGGTGGCGAGGTTGCCCAAGGTGATGCCCAGCCCGGAGACGGTGTTGTAGAAGCCGTAGTGGGTGGCCACGAGGGAGTCGCCGGAGAGGGTGACCACGGTGTCCATCTCGAAGGGGTAGACGACCGCGCTGCCCGCCGCCAGCAGCACGACGGCGATGACGAGGGAGACGAGGACGACCGCCGAGGAGCCTCGCGGGGTGAGAGCCAGCGGAAGAAAGGCCAGCCCCATCGCGGCCAGCCCGCGGGCCAGGGCCTGGCTGGGGTGCCAGCGGTCTTTGGCCCAGCCGGTCAGCCGTAGTTGCCCGGCGACGGCGGTCGCGGCGGAGACGACGAACAACCCGCTGGTGATGGCGGTTCCGCTCGACCCCAGGGCGTCGGACGCGGCCAGCGGAAGCGCCAGGTAGACCTGGAAGGTCAGGACGTAGGAACCGATCATCGCGGTGGAGAAGAGCAGGAAGGGCCGGTTGGCAACCACCGTGCGCCACTGTGCCAGCACGCTCTCCTTGCCGGTCGCGGCACTGGCGGAATCGCCGTGACGCGCGGGGAGAGCCCGCCACTGCAGGGTGGTGAGTACGGCGAAGATGGCGGCGGCGGTCGTACACACGAGGCGGAAGTCGGCGGCCAGGAGGGCGAGCCCGACGAGGGGCCCGAGGAGCATGCCGGTCTGGTAGTAGACGTTGAAGGTGGCGAAGGCGTCGATGCGGCGCTCACCCGCTTCCGCCGCGAGGTACGCGCGTACGGCGGGGTTGAACAGGGCTCCGGCGAAGCCCGTCGCGGCCGACGCGGCGATCAGTGCGGGGAGGTTGTCGACCCAGCCGAGCAGGCCGAACCCGATGGTGCGCAGCAGGCAGCCCGCCATGATCGGGGCCTTGTAGCCGAGGCGGTCGGCGATCGTGCCGCCGATGAGGAACATGCCCTGCTGGGAGAAGTTGCGCACCCCGAGCACGAGCCCGACGGCCCAGGCCGCGAGGCCGAGCTCGCCGGACAGATGGGCGGCGAGGTACGGCATGAGCATGTAGAAGGCGAGGTTGATGGCGAACTGGTTGACCATCAACAGACGTCCGGCCGGCGGGAAGGAGCGGGTCTGCCGCCACAGGTGCTTCATCGGGCGGCTCCGGCGATGCGGGGGCCACTGCCGGTGGCGAGGGGGTCGATCACGCGGGTGCAGCGGGTCCAGCGGGTGACGGTGTGCTCGCCGGGGTGGTCGATGCGGTCGGGGTCGTCGGGTGGCAGCTGGCCCAGGAGGTGGTGCCTGCGGCAGTACGTGTCGTCGAAGACGGTGCCGACGTAGCGTTGCGGCCCGTCGGGGAAGACGGCCACGATGCGTTCCTCGGCGGGCAGTGTGCGCGCCAGCCAGCGGGCGACCAGCCCGACGGCGCCGACGCTCCAGCCGCCGGTGGCGTAGTGGTCGCGGGCCAGGCACCGGGCGGCCCACACGGCTTCCGGGGCGGCGACCCAGTGGACCTCGTCGAACAGGTGGTAGGCGACGTTACGGGGGTAGATGCTGGAGCCCAGGCCGCGCATCAGACGGGGTGCGGCAGGCTGGCCGAAGATCGTCGAACCGGTGGTGTCGACGCCGACGACGCGCAGGTGGGGGAAGTAGCCGCGCAGGACGGAGGCGATGCCGGTGGAGTGGCCGCCGGTGCCGACGGAGACGACCAAGGTGTCGATCCGGCCGAGCTGTGCGACGAGTTCATGGGCGAGCGGCGCGTAGGCGGCCACGTTGTCGGGGTTGTGGTACTGGTCCGGGCACCAGGCATCGGCGTGAGCGGCGAGGAGTTCCGCCACACGCTGACGGCGGGCCTGCTGCCAGCCACCGGTGGGGTGCGGGGCGGTGACGACATCGACTTCAGCGCCGTGGGCGGCGAGCAGGCCGGACATCAGCGGTTCCATGCCCGGGTCGGTGACGACGGTGACCGGATGGCCGTGGATGGCGCCGGCGAGGGCCAGGCCGAGGCCGAGCGTGCCGGAGGTTGACTCGACGATGCGGGCGCCGCACGGCAACTGCCCGCGCTCACGGGCGGCTCGGACCATGTACAGGGCGGTGCGGTCCTTGATGCCACCGGGGTTGTGGCCCTCCAGCTTGGCCCAGAAGCCGCGCCCGGAGTCGGTGAAGGGTTCGCCGATCCACAGCACCGGCGTGTCGCCGACGAGACCGGCGGGGGTGTGCGCCGGGATTTTGGGATGGGCCAGCAACCCCGCCGGGGAGAGGGGGACGGTCGTACGAGTGAGGTGGTTCATGGCGTGCTTCTCCTACGGCCGGTGCCGTGCGCGGCAGCCGGTCGTTGCGTAGCGAGGGAGGATGCGGATGATCGGTGGCCGCGCGTCGTCCCGGGACGGGAGACGCGGCGACGGCCCGATCAGGTCCGCCACACGCCGATACGAGCTCGGGTACGCCCCGCCGATGACGCACCGTGCGTCGTACGGGACGGGTGAGAAGTGATGGGTGGGCCGACGGGGTGGGCATCGCCGGGTTCAGCGGGCGTGGCTTCCGGGACGTACGGCCCGGCCACGTCGATCCCGCGCGGCGGTTGGCCGCTCGGCTCGTCCGGGCCCCAGCAGTGCACCCCGCGGTCGTGCTCCGGGGCCGTCCCGCGGACTGTGGCGCGGACCGTGGGCCCCTGTGACTCCGCTGAGGCCTGTCCGCAAGCGGCGGAGGAAGCCAGTACGAGAGTGTCCGCCCGGACCGCGGCGGTCGCCGCCGGACCGTGCGCACAGCCGAGCACGTGCAGGAGCGTGGCCAGCAACACCAAGAGCACCGCTCCGGTACCCGATACGGAGCGGCTGCTCGAAGAGACCGACCCAGCTCGCATGAACACAAAGGGTAGTTGATCGAGTACGTAAAGTTCTTGTCAGGAGCTGTGCCGACGGGTCAGAGCCAGCCCACTGAGGGCAGTTCCGATCACCCCCACGATCAGGGCGACGATGGCCCCGCCCAGTCCGTTACCGGTGCCGAGCCCACCGGAGGCGGTCGCCGCCACCAGGGCGCCGAGGGCCATGCCGATCAGTGCCCCTCCCAGGGCCATGGTGGCGCCGCGTCGCCCGGGCCCGCTGCTGATACGGCCGGTGGAGCGGGCCAGTGCCAGCCCACCGGTGACCGCGCCGGTCAACGCCAGCAACGCCGCCACGATGGCCCCGAGTCGCCCGGCGCTCAGGGTGTACACACTGGCGGCGACCGGCTGGGCCGAGGCGTCGGCGGCCGCCGGTGCGGCAAACACGACAACTCCGCAGAAGACCGCGGCAGCCACGGCAAACGTACGTCGGACGGACATGAGGTACTCCCTCTTCATGCTTCAAGTGGACGTTTCCTGATCATGTCCGTCGGACCCGCCCCCGGTCGTCCAGCAGACGAAGACAATCCGCGCTGCCGTCGATGCCGTAGCGGCTACTGCGGGCGGCGCAGGAGCCGCGGCGGTACCGCATACGCGGTAGTCGGCTGATCGTCCGTGCGCACGAGCCGCCCGCGCGGCCATCCGGCTAGGGTTCGCGCATGAGTACAGGACGGTCCGATGCCCGGGTCGGTGTCATGGACTGGGTGCTCGCCGCCGGGGTGGCGGCGACGCTGCTGATCACCGGGCAGTCGGGAGAGCACTCCCCCACGAGCTTCGACCTGCTCGGGTACGCGCTGCTGGCGGCCGGCGGTCTCGCGCTGGTGGCGCGCCGCCGGGCTCCGGTTCCCGTCCTGGCCGTCACCGGGCTGTGCGCGGTGGGTTACCAGGCGGCCGGGTTCGATGTGCCTGTCGTCGCGTACCTGTTCGCGGTGTACGCGGCCGTACGGGCCGGACACCGCGCCATCACGGTGGCGGCGAGCGTGACCATGCTGGCCGTACTCCCCCTCGCGGCTCTGGCCTCGGGCCTGCACGACACCGGCGAGGCGTTCGCGCGGGCCCGGGGCGCACTCGAACTGGCCTGGCTGATCGCTGCCGGCGCGGCCGGGGAGGCGCTGCGGCAAGCCGAGCGGCGAGCGGAGGAGGCCGAGCGCACCCGGGAGGAGACCGCGCGGCGCCGCGCCGACGAGGAGCGACTGCGGATCGCGCGGGAGCTGCACGACTCGCTCACCCATCAGATCTCGGTCATCAAGGTGCAGGCCGAAGTCGCCGTCCACGTGGCCCGCAAGCGTGGCGAACAGGTGCCGGAGGCCCTGTTGGCGATCCAGGAAGCCGGACGTGAGGCGGCCCGGGAGCTGCGCGCGACGCTGGAGGCGCTGCGCGACGACGACACGGCCCCGCCGCGCGGGCTCGACGACGTCCCGGAACTGGTGGAGCGGGCACGTACGTTCGGCCTGGACGCGACGCTCACCATCGAGGGACAACGACACGACATGCCGGCCGCGGTGGGCCGGACGGTCTACCGGATCGTTCAGGAGTCGCTCACCAACATCGCTCGTCACGCGAACGCCGCCACCGCGTCCGTCCGGATCGACTGCCGTCCCGACACCCTCATGGTCCACATCGACGACGACGGCGAGGCAACGCCGGACACCCCCCCGACGCCCGGCGTCGGGCTGCTCGGCATGCGCGAACGAGTCACCGCCCTCGGCGGCCGGCTGCGCGCCGAACCGCGTGGCGAGGGCGGCTTCACCGTCCAGGCCCACCTCCCCGTGGACCGGACCTCGTGATCCGTGTCCTGCTGGTCGACGACCAGCCGCTCATTCGCAGCGGATTCCGCGCGCTCCTCGACCTCGAAGAGGACATCGAGGTGGTGGCCGAGGCCGCCGACGGGAAACAGGCCCTGGACCTGGCCAGGGAGCACCTGCCCGACGTCGCTCTCATCGATATCCAGATGCCCGGGGTCGACGGCATCGAGGCGACCCGGCGCATCGCCGCGGACCCGGCCCTGGCCGGGGTGCACATCGTCATCCTGACCAACTACGGCCTGGACGAATACATCCTCGACGCGCTGCGCGCCGGTGCCGCCGGATTCCTCGTCAAGGACATCGTGCCGGACGACTTCCTGCACGCCGTCCGCGTCGCGGCGCGCGGCGACGCCCTGCTGGCACCGTCGATCACCCGCAAGCTGATCAACCGCTACATCACCCTGCCGCTCACCACCGGCGTCGGCACCGGCGTCGGCACCGGGCTGGAGGAGCTGACCAGCCGCGAGCGCGAGGCCGTCGTACTGGTCGCGCAGGGCCTGTCCAACGACGAGATCGCGGGCCGCATGGTGATCAGCCCGATGACGGCGAAGACCCACATCAACCGGGCCATGGCCAAGCTCCGTGCCCGGGACCGGGCCCAACTCGTCGTCCTCGCTTACGAATCCGGCCTGGCAGTCCCGCGCAGCTCCTGACGTTCGCTCTCTGATCGAACACGGCGAACACGGCTAGCCCGGCCTGTGGCCGCCCCCATGTGCCGAAGCGGGCCACGCGTTGTTCAGGTCGATCCCTTATCGTGCGCGCGGATCGCGGACCATGTACGCAAGCACGGCCGAAATGGAGTGACGAAGTTGAGCAGCACGCCCTCGCCCTCGTCCGGGGTACCGGACGAACTTCAGCGTCGCCTGGGAGTGTCGGACGCGGTGCTGATCGGGCTGGGCTCGATGATCGGTGCCGGGATCTTCGCCTCCCTGTCCCCGGCCGCCCGCGCGGCCGGCTCGGGTCTGCTGCTCGGCCTGGCCCTCGCCGCGGTCGTCGCCTACTGCAACGCGACTTCCTCCGCGCGGCTCGCCGCCCGCTACCCGGCCTCCGGCGGCACCTATGTCTACGGGCGGGAGAGGCTGGGTGAGTTCTGGGGCTATCTGGCCGGCTGGTCGTTCGTGGTGGGCAAGACCGCCTCGTGCGCGGCCATGGCCCTGACCGTCGGCACCTACGTCTGGCCCGGCCAGGCGCACGCGGTCGCCGTGGCCGCCGTGGTGGCGCTGACCGCGGTCAACTACGCCGGGGTGCAGAAGTCCGCGCTGTTGACCCGCGTCATCGTGGCCGTCGTCCTGGCGGTGCTCGCCGCCGTCGTGGTCGCCTGCCTCACCTCCGGCACCGTGGACGCCGCCCGCCTGGACATCGGCTCGGACGCTGCCTTCGGTGGCGTGCTGCAAGCGGCCGGGCTGCTGTTCTTCGCGTTCGCCGGCTACGCCCGCATCGCCACCCTCGGTGAAGAGGTCCGCGACCCGGCCCGCACCATTCCGCGTGCCATCCCGATCGCACTCGGCCTCGCCCTCGTCGTCTATACCGCTGTCGCCGTCTCCGTCCTGCTCGTCCTCGGCCCCGACGGCCTGGCCGCCACCGGGGCACCGCTGACAGAGGCCGCCCGGGCGGCCGGCGCCGCCTGGCTCGTCCCGGTCGTACGCATCGGCGCCGCAGTCGCCGCCCTCGGCTCCCTGCTCGCCTTGATCCTCGGCGTCTCCCGCACAACCCTGGCCATGGCCCGCGACCACCACCTGCCCCACGCCCTGGCGTCCGTGCACCCAAGGTTCAAGGTCCCCCACCGGGCCGAACTCCTCGTCGGTACCGTCGTCGCCGCGGTGGCCGCGACCGCGGACGTGCGCGGAGCGATCGGTTTCTCCTCCTTCGGCGTCCTCGCCTACTACGCCGTCGCCAACGCCTCCGCATGGACCCTGAGCCCCGCCGAGGGCCGCCCGGCCCGGATCATCCCCGCGGTCGGCCTGATCGGCTGCCTCGTACTGGCCTTCGCACTCCCGGCGTCCTCCGTGATCTCCGGAGCCGTCGTGCTCGCTGTCGGCGCCGCCGCCTACGCCGTCCGTCGCACGATCGCTCGCCAGGAATAGGCCCTTCCAGTCGCCCCCGGCGTAATCCGCGCGGTGATCGCGGCGGGCGCGGTCGGCGTGAACATCGAGGACGCGCTGAACGAGGAGGACGCGCTGTACGGGAGCGGCGAGGGCCCGCTCCGGCCGGTCGCCGAGCAGGCCGAACGCCGCGCCGCCGCCCGCCAGGCCGCAGACGAGGCGGGGGCGCCGACGGGAGCTTCGTCCTCGGGGTCGTCGACCCGGTGGCCGTGAAGGCGCTCGCCGAGGGCATCGACGCCCCGCTCAATGTGATGGCGGGCCCGGGGGGGGGCACCTCCGGTCGCCGAACCGGCCGCGCTCGGCGTCGCGCGCGTGAGCATCGGATCGGGCATCACCCAGGCCGCGCATGCCGTGGTCCGCCGCGCGCGGGAACTGCTGGGCGCGGGGACCTACGAGTCGCCGGCCGGAGGGCTCGACTACGGCGAGCTCAACGCGCTCCTGGGAAACGGGCGTTAGTCCCGCAAGGGGCGCGGGCCGGCCCCGTGCCCGGCTCTGCGCGACGCCGTCGTGACGGGGCCTTCCCGATGAGGCTGCTGGATGCCTGCGTGGTGTAGAAGCACCCACTCTTGGCTAGTGGTGATGATGGGGCATGGTATGAGCGTGACTGCGGCATAGTACGCAGTCCCGTTCATCCCGTGGCCGCGCCTGTTGACCGAGCGTGGGGAGGTCTTGGACCCATGGGTGACACTCTCGTCCCGACGCGGGCCGATGGAGATTCGGTGGATTCGGTCGGGCCGTCTCCGCCTCGGCCGCCGTATGCCCTGGCGCGTCGTCTGGTCTGGGACGATCCTGTGCTGCGACTGCACGTAGCTCTCCGTCCACCGGGTAGCCCGACCGCCGCGATCAGCGGCGATGACGGCTGCACGACCGTAGGGCCGATCGAGGTCGTTCCGGCTCACCCGGCGTGCCATGGTGGGTCGTTGGCCGTCACGGCGAGGGCCCTCAAGAACTGTCCCGGACTGCTCCGAAAGATCATGGACAGTCGTCCGGGCGGCGCCGACACGGACGAGCTCGCCTTCGTCGTGGAGTATTTCGTGCGGCCCCTGGTACGGGTCTTCCGTACCGCACTGGACAGCTACGGACTGGTGTTCGCCGACCCTCTTGGGCCGGACACGGCCTTCGAACTGCGCACGGACCTGGCGGCCACCGGCCGGGTCCTGGTCATGGACAGCCTGTCCGTCTCCGGGGCCGCCGGTCTGATGACGCGTCGCGCGGCGACCTTGCGAGCGGCGCGGGAGTCGGATACCGACCTGGGCGCCCTCACCGCCTGGTCGTCGAGGAGTGCGGCAACCGCCGTCCCCAGCACGCTGCATGCCCTGGCGGAGGCCTTCTCACGGGCGCGTCCGGACTCGCGTGCGGACCCGGGTGCGGCGTTCAGGGAGGTTCTCGCGGCGGAGATGCGTTATCTGCGGTCGGACACCGCACGTCTGCTCTCCGCGGACGCGAGCTGGGCCGCATGGGCACACAGCGTGCCGGAACAGCAGGAGCGCGCCCTCGCGCGCCTGCTGGCCAGGCTCCAGGATCGGGCACGGGAGTGCCGGGTCCTCCCGGACAAGCCGCTGCCTGTGGTCCTGATCGGTCCTCTGACGGATGTTGTCGAGCGGGCCCTGCCCGGCCTGCCGCAGTTATGCCGGGACGTGTGGCACGCGGGCGGGGAGACCGTCTTCCTGGCCGAGGGGCCGGGCTGCCCGGCGGCTCGTTACGCGTCGGGCCTCGCCCGGTACGGAGTGCCCGATCCGACGGTGCTGACCCCGCGCTCGGCAGACGGCGCCGGGCCCGCCGCGGCCGCGGCGGCGCTCGCCCGGTGGGATCGGCGAGCGGAAGTCGTCGCCTGTCTCGCGGTCCTGGACCCCACCGCGCGGGCTCCGGTCGGCTGGGAGGCGTTCGCGCGCCAGTTCCCGGAAGCCACGCTGCTCGTGATCGGGGACGACGACCGCACCGGGTCCGGTGACGTGCCCATGCCCTCCCTGGAAATGCAGTCGCCGGCCACCGCACAGGTCAACACGCCTCCCGCTCCGACACTGCCGGCCGCGAGGTCGCTGTCGTCCCTGCGGCTGGATATGCTGCGGCACAATCCGGCGATCGAACAGCACGCCGTACGGTGGAGTGGCGAGGAGACCCGGCTGTTCGTCGACCACCTGGTCGCGGCCGCCCGGCGCAATGCCGACCGCACCGCCCGCGCCGCCCGGGACACGCTGGGGCGCCGGCTGGTCGGGGCGCCGTCCGACGCCGAGCGGACCGTGCGCCTGATGCATCACATCCTGCAACGCAAACAGTTCAAGCACGGGCCCAGCTCCAACTACCCGCCCGAGCTGGCGTTGCGGGAAATGCTCCCCTTCGTCCGGCGCGGCGAACCGGTCCCGATGGCCATGGTGTTCTTCCCCAACAAGTTCGCCCACAGCAAGCTGAAGGCAGTCGGCGACCTTCCCGATCTCGCCGAACTGGCCATGCTGGTCCGCCTCCTGGAGCTCATGGAGGCGGTTCATCAGGTGTACTCCCCCGGCCTGTTCTTCTTCCTGGCGGCGGACAACCAGCACTATCGCGCCCACTCGCCCGCGAAACTCGAGGAGGGCATGCTCATCATGAGCAGATACGCCGGGGCCACGGGCCTGTCCGGCAAAGTCGTCGAGATCGTCGCCTACGACGAACTCGCGGAACGGCATCAGGGCACCGCGTTCGTGGCGGCCCACCGGGCCCTGCGGGCCAGCATTCTGGCCGAGTACCGCGCTGCCCTGCGCGACCTCGACATCACCTTGGGGCCGCTGCGTACGCTCCGCGAGGCGGATATGCGCGACCCGCGGGGCAACTTCGCCGATCTGTTCCGGTCGCTGGTCTTCTCCGTACGGACGCCCGGTACGCCCGGTACGCCCGGCGCCATGCCCGCCACCGGATCGTGGTGGAGCGAGGTCTACGCCGACCTGTACAACCTGGCCGAGGACTGCGCGGCGCCCGAAGTCATCGCGGCGCGCAAGGAGGTCCTGACCACCGCGTGGGACGACACCCTCCGGTACGTGGCCACCTGGCACGCCGACGCGCACACCGGCTACCGCTCCAAACTCGTTCCCGGTGGAGTACAGGTGTCGCTGCGGCCCACGCCCGGCAGAATCGGTCTCAACCTGCTGGGCGGCACCGCCCTGTCGTCCGCGCACGCCACTGGTGCCATCGACACCCGGGGCGTCGTCTCCCGCGAGTTCGCGGTGGCTCTGCGGGACCAGTGCTTCGTCCCCCTTTACTCACCGCTGCTCGGTCCGCAGCAGCCGTTCGCCATGGTCCCGGTGACCGCCACCCAGGCGCGCGGGGACGGGGCCGGCGCCCGTATCGATCCGGCGTTTCTGCGCACCACGCGCCTGCGGCGGAGATGAACCGTGTTCCGGCAGGACCCACCCGGCGCCCCCGGGTCAGCGCTCCCCGAGTTCGGCCCTGCGCACCTTGCCGCTGCTCTGGCGGGGGACGCTCGCCACGATCTGGCAGGTCATGGGCACCTTGGCGTCGGACAGCCGTTCACGGCAGTACGCGTCGACGGCCGCGGTGGTGACCGGATCGGCCGGGTCGGACGGTACGACGAGCGCGTGCACCGCCTGTCCCAGGTACTCGTGCCGTCGTCCGGTGACGACGGCGTCGGCGACGCCGGGCATCTCCAGCAACACCGCCTCGACCTCGGCGGGATAGACGTTCTTCCCGCCCACGTTGATCACGTTGCTCTTGCGGTCCACGAGGTAGAGGTAGCCGTCGGCGTCCAGGTGGCCGAGGTCGCCGACGGTGAGGAAGCCGTCCCGCTCGGGCAGGCACGGTCCGTCGCCGAGATAGCTCGGCTGCCCGACACCCGGTGTCCGCATGAAGACCTCGCCGACCTCACCGGCCGGCAGCTGCCGCCCGCCGTCGTCGTAGATCCGTATCTCGCAGTCGGTCGGACGGCCGACACTGCCCGGGCGTTTCAGCCACTCGTCGCCCCGGATCACCGTCCTGCCGACCCGCTCCTGGCTGGCGTAGATCTCATACACCCGCCCGGGATCGATCAGCTCCAGCCAGGCCCGCTTGACCTTCTCCGGGCAGGGACCCGCGCCGTGGTGCAGCGTCTCGATGCTGGACAGGTCGTAGTCCCTCAGCCCCGGCACATCGAGCAGCATCCGCATCATCGCCGCCACCATCCGTACATAGCTGACCCGGTGTTCCTGCACGAGCTTCAGGAACAGCGACGGGACGAACCGCTCCATGATGATGACCCGGTGGTCGAGCGCCAGGCCCTGGTACAGCGCCTGGAACCCGGTGTGGTAAGGCGGCAGGACCAGCAGTTGCGTCTGACCGAGCCGCATGCCCTGCGCCTTGTCGTGCCGAGCCTCCCAGGCGCCCGGCCGGTACGTCCACGGCCGCGGCCGCACGATCACCCGTGGCAGCCCCGTCGTACCGCCGGTCAGCGTGGCGGACCGCGGCGTGCCCTGCCGTGGGAGCGGAGTGTCGCTGTGCCGGCGCTCACGCCACCACCCCGGCCGTATGTCCGCCCCGTCGACGTCGCCGATCAGCACGTGTTCGCCGATCGCGGCGCCGAGGGCGGCACGCTCGGCCGCCGTTGCCTGCGGATCGAGCGGCACCACGAGGCAGCCGAGTTTCCAGGCGGCTACGGTCGCCACCACATGGTCCGGACCGGCCGGCAGGGCCACCGCCACCGTTCTCCGCGAGGTGACACCGCGCTCGGCGAGGCCGCGCGCCGCGGAGTTGGTCAGCCGCTCGAGCTCGGCCCACGTCAGCTCCGACACACCGCCGTTCGGCGCCACCGACAGGACGGCGGTGGCGGCCGGGTGTTCGGCGGCCAGTTGCCCTATGCGTTCGCCGATGGTGATGGTGGACTCTGTGGACTCCGTGGACTCCTGCTGGGGAGAAGGCATCTACGGTCCTGCCTTTTCGCTGGGTCTCGAACGCCCCGATCGCCTCATGTAGGTTGGCACCATGCCGCGGCGGCGCGACTACCGGCTGTTTCTGATCAGCCAGACGATATCGAATGTCGGATCGTCTTTCACGGCCTTCGGTCTGCCACTCCTGGTGTTCAGACTCACCAGCTCCGCGGTGAACCTCGCGCTCACCACCGTCGCCGGATTCCTGCCCTACATACTGTTCGGCCTGGTGATCGGCGCCTGGGTCGACCGGGTGGACCGCCGCCGCGCGCTGGTCGGCGCGGTGGTGGCCCGGGGGCTGACGATCGCGGTCCTGCCGGTCCTCGGCGGCCTGGACGTGCTGACGGTGTGGGCCGTGTACGCGGTCGCGTTCGTCAACACGTCTCTGGGGATCGTCTCCTCCGCGGTGGAGAGCACGGCGATCCCCAGTCTGGTGTCCCGGGACGAACTGGCGGACGCCAACGGGAAACTGCGCGCCGGTTACGCGGCGGCGCAGGTCACCGGGCCGCTTCTGGCGGGAGCACTGATCGGCGGCGGGTTACCGGTCACCGGTGTCTTCGCCATCGACGCCGTTTCGTTCTGGCTCGCTGCGGCCCTGCTGCTGGCCATCCGCACCCGCTTCAGCGGCGACCCGCCACGGAAGGAGCGGCGCTCCGTCGCCTCCGACATCGGCACCGGACTGCGGTATGTGCTGGCCGACCCGGTGCTGCGCGGTATCGCCCTGCACGCGGCGCTGTACAACCTGATCGGCTCCACCGTCACTTCCCAGCTCGTCCTGTTCGCCCATCAGCGGCTGGGAGCCGACGACGCGCAGGTCGGCCTGTTGTTCGCCTGCGGGGCTCTGGGCACAGCCGTCGCACTGTTCACCTTCAGCCGCCTCGCACGCCACGTGTCGTTCACGACGGCCACCCTGGGGGTGATGATGTGCTGGAGCGTCCTGGTACTGGGGCTTTCGGCCAGTACCGATATCCGCCTCGGCGCGGTGTTCTGGGCGTGCGCGGCCGGGCTGCCGTCCGTCTACGCCGTCAGGACGCTGACGCTACGTCAGACCGTCGTGCCCGACCACCTTCTGGGACGTGTGCAGACGACCGGACAGGTGCTCGCCTGGTCGGCACAGCCCATCGGCGCGTTCATCGGCGCCTGGCTCATCAGCGCCACCGGACGTATCGCGGTGGTGTACGCCGGAACGGCCGTGCTCATGGCCGCCATCACCGGCTGCTTCTGGCTGGGCCCGCTCGGAAAGGCCGACATGCGGGAGTGACCGAGTGACCCGATGATGCCCCGCCGCGCCTCGAAGACAGGAGGAGAATCGTTGAACGAGCCCCATGCGCAGATGTCCGATGTTCCGGCCGAGGTGCTCGGCAAGATCAGGTCGGCCGTTCAGGCGCTCCCGCAGGTGTCCGACGCGGTCGCGCTGGGCTGGCGGGTCCCACTGCCCATGCGCGGCCGGCACCTCGCCGACGTACTGCCTACAGTATCCGGGCGAGAGCCGACGGACACGGCGGAGGGGCCGGGCGCGGACACCGCCGAAGACGCCACCGCGGCACCCGACGACGAAGCACTGGCCGACGACGGAACACCGGCAGAGGACGGAGCACCGGCCGAGGATGGTGCCCGGGAACCCTCCGTCCTCGGCTCAGGCTCACTCGGTCTGCCCGTCGACCACCCTCGTACCCTGCAGGCGGCCCTGGCCAGGGCCGCGGAGGAGGCACCGGAGCGAGGGATCACCTTCCTGACCCGGCAAGGCACCAGTGTCCATATGACCTACCCCAGGCTCCTCGCCGACGCCGAGCGCGCCCTGGCCGGGTTACGCGCGATCGGTCTGCGCCCGGGCGACTCGGTCCTCTTCCAGTTCGACGCCAATCACTCCTTCGTGACCGCCTTCTGGGCCTGCGTCCTCGGTGGTTTCCTGCCCGCCCCGATGGCCGTGGTTCCGGACGGGGAACGGGGCTCGGGCAAGCTCCGCAACACCTGGTCGCTGCTTGGCCATCCGCTGATCCTCACCGACCTCGACGCCGCCGAGCTGGCGGACTCCCTGTCAGGGCAGTGGGGCACAGGTGTCCGAGTGGCCGCCATCGCCGACATCATGGCCGACCGCAGGGACCGGGACTGGTTCGCGGCGAGGCCCGACAGTCCCGCGCTCAACCTGCTCACGTCGGGCAGCACCGGACTGCCCAAGTGCGTACGGCACAACCACCACAGCATCGTGGCCCGCACCTGGGGAGACGCCGTGGTGAACCGGCTCACCGAGGACGACGTCACCCTCAACTGGATCGCGATGGACCATGTGATGGGCTCGGTGATGGCACACACCCGGGATGTGTTTCTGTGCTGCGCCCAGGTGAACGTCACCCCCGACATGTTCGCCGCCCGCCCCCTGAACTGGCTCGACTGGATCGACCGCTACCGCGTCACCAACATCTCGGCCCCCAACTTCGCCTTCGCGCTGGTCAACGGGTACGCCGACGAAATCGCCGAAGGCCGGTGGGACCTCAGCTCGCTGCGGGTCATCTACAACGGCGGCGAGCCGGTGGTCAGCGGCACCGCGCACACCTTTCTCGCCCTCCTCGCCCGCCACGGCCTGCGATCCGACGCCATGATGGTCGTCTGGGGCATGTCCGAAACGGCCTCCGCGGTCACCCACGCCCCGCTGTCGCGCGACGACCGGACCCTCGGCGTGGTCGTGGTCGACCAGGATTCCCTGGGCGGGGATCTGCGGCCCGCGCGGCCGGGCTCCCCCCGGACCGTCACCTTCACCTCGGTCGGCGAGCCGGTGCCCGGAGCCCTGCTGCGCATCGTCGACGCGCACGGGGCGGTGGTGCCACGCGGCCGTGTGGGCCGCCTGGAGGTGACCGGCGAGACCATGATGACCGGCTACTTCGGCAACGAGGAGGCAAACACCGAGGCGTACACCGCCGACGGCTGGTTCCGGACCGGAGACCTGGCCTTCGTATGGGACGACGGCCTCGTCATCGCCGGGCGGGAACGCGACCTCATCATCGTCAACGGGGCGAACTACTTCTGCCACGAGATCGAGGACGTCGTGACCTCGATCCCGGGCGTCGCACCGTCCTCGGCGGCGGCCTGCGGACTCTTCTCCCCCGACATCGGCACCGACCGCCTGCTGGTCTTCTTCGTACCCGACGCACCCGACGCCTGGCCCGACACCACCGGGCGACCCGGTCGGCCCGAACGGTCTGACCAGTCAGAACGGTCTGACGACGGCCTCTCACGTCAGGCGGACCTCGTCCGCGCCATCACGACCGGCGTCGCCGCGCGGACCGGCCTCGCTCCGTACCGTGTCGTGCCGCTGGCCGCCGAGGAGTTCCCGCGCACCGTGTCGGGCAAGATCCAGCGCGGACAGCTCCTGGCGTCCTACACCGCCGGCTCCTTCGACGAGCGGCTTCGCCGGCTGGAAGTCGTCGAGGAGGGCCCGCACACCGTGCCGCCCTGGTTCTTCGCCCCGGTGTGGGAAGAGGCCCCGCTGCGCGCCGCCGCACTCCCGGCGAAGTCCCCCAACCCCCTCGTCGTCTTCGCCGACGACCACGAGGACGGCCTCCTGGCCGGGGCCACGGCGGCGCGGACGCCCGGCCCGGTGATCGTCGTCCGCCCGGCGGACGGGCCCTACGGCCTGCGCGAGGAGGCGGACGGCTATCGGCTGGACCCCGAGGACGAAGCCGGCTACCGAGCACTGCTGGCGGCCGTCGCGCGCGGGCACCCGGAAGTCGACGGGATCGTCCATGCCTGGTCGCTCGCCGGTGACGTCCCCGAGGACGTCCCCGGGGGCCTGCGCCGTGGGGCGCTTTCCGTCGCGAGGCTGGTCCGAGCGCTGGCCGACAGCCCGTTCCCGACCGCCGCGCTCCTGGTGGCGACCCGGCTCCCCGTCGCTCCGGAGGGGGCTTCGCCCGCGCCCACGACCCCGGGGGCGCTCGCCAACGGGGCGCTCACCGGGCTGGTGAGGAGCGTGGCGACCGAGCGTGGAGAGGGGGTGACCCGTCTGATCGACGTGGCCGACGACGCCGGACGCGCGGCCCTGATCACCGCCATCCGCGCCGAACTCGCCGCCCCCGGGGAGACGCTGACGCGCTACACCGCCGGGCGGCGCCTGGCCGCCCGGCTCCAGCCGATCGCCGTGCCGGCCCTCTCCCGCCCCGGCGACGCGTTCCGCGAAGGCGCCCTGTACGCCATCACCGGCGGCCTCGGCGGCATCGCCCAGCAGATCGCACACCACCTGGCGACCGCGTACGGCGCCAAGGTCCTGCTGCTCGGCCGCCAGGACGCCGCCGAGACGCCCGTTCCCTCCCCGCTACCGCCGGAGAGCAAGGGCGAGATCCGCTACGAACGCGCCGATGTGACCGACGCCGACGCGCTCGGCTATGCGGTGGCCCGGGCCGAGCAGGCATGGCGGCAGCCGCTGGCAGGAGTACTCCACCTGGCCGGGCGGTCCCTGCGCCACCAATGGGACGACATCACCGCACATGTGGTGGCACGCGCACCGTCCGAGGAGTACGAGCAGACCCTCGCGCCCAAGACGGCGGGCACACTCGCGGCGGCACATCTGTTGGACGACCGGCCGGACACGTTTCTCCTGCTCTTCTCCTCGGTGAACGGCTACTTCGGCGGCACGGGCTTCGGCGCCTACGCCGCGGCCAGCAGCTTCCAGGACGCCTTCGCCACCTACTGGGCCGCCACCAGGGACCGTGAGGTGCGGTCGCTCGCCTGGAGCCAGTGGAGCGGTGTCGGCATGAACGCCGACGGGCCGATGACGGCCGCCGCGGCGGCCCGCGGATTCCGCCCGATCACACCGGCACAGGGCCTCGGCTCGCTGCTCCTGGCCTGCGCCGACGCCGAACGCCACCTGCTGATCGGTCTGGACGCGCACAACCCGGACATCAGCCCGCTGCTGGCCGACACGGCGACCCGGCGGGCCGTTCTCCTCGGATACACAGGCGGGGCGCGGGCCGAGGACGTGTTGAGGACCGCGGCACGTGTCGCCGGCGGCGGTGTGCCCGTCCATGTCGCCTCCGTACCGACCCTCCCGCACACCCCGGCCGGGGAGATCGATGGCACTGCCCTGGCGCGCCTGGCGATCGGCAGTCGTGATCCTTCACGGACCCAGCCGCCGAAGGCGGGTCTTGAGACCGATATCGCCCGTGTCGTCTGCGACGTCCTGGGCCGTGCGTTCATCGGCCGGGAGGAGAGCTTCTTCGAAGTCGGCGGAAACTCGTTGTTCGCCGCACGGCTGCAGCACGAGGTCGCCCAGCGGCTGGAACGCAGGCTGCCGCTGCGCGCGCTGTACCGACATCCGACGGTACGGGCTCTCGCCACCGCCCTGCGGGAGCAGGAGGGCTGATGCCGGGGCGTCGGCGACACAGCCCCGGCCACCGCCAACGCCCCGGTCAGCCCGTGAGTCGGTCAGCCGGTCGGGCCGGTCCGGTCAGCAGGCCAGCATCCTGCTGAGTTCCGCGGCCGCGTCGGCGCCCAGGACAGTGAAGTGGTCGCCCGGTACCCGGCGCACCTCCACCCCGCCGTCGGCCAGAGCGCCCCAACCGCCCGCCGGACCGGCCTGCGGCCGTCCCGGGCGCCGCGGCCGAAGCAGCAGGAGCGGTCCGGGGAAACGGGTGGGCCGGTGCCGCTCGGCGGCCCGTGCCGCCGCGTCGAAGACGCGCCAGTACCGGGCGATCTCCTCGTCGTCGATCTCCCGCGGCGGCACGCCGATCTCCCGCAGCCGGCTGATGATCCATCCGAGCGGGTCGTCGTCCTGGGTGCCGGCGGACCGCTGCGGTGTCAGCGGAGCCGACAGTCCTCGTTCTCGGGCGAACGTGGCGACGAACTCGGCCGCCCTGCGCCCGGCCGTGGCCGGTTCGACCACCGGATAGCTGTCGATCAGCACCGGCGGCTCGACGCGCAGTCCTTCCCGGACGAGCTCGCACGCGACCCCGAACGCGACAACACCACCGAACGACCAGCCCGCCAGCCGATACGGTCCGGTCGGCCACACACGTCGGACGACCGCCGCCTGACGGGCGGCCAGGCGCGCCAGGTCGTTCTCGGGGCTGGTGCCCTCGTCCAAGCCGGGGGCCCGCAGCCCGTACACGGCGGGCCCCGGCGGAAGGTGCCGGACCAGGTCCCGGTAGCAAAGGACTCCGCCGCCCAGCGGTGCGAAGAGGAACAGCGGAGGCCGGTCGCCGGTGCCCGCGCGGAGCCGTACGACACCGTCGGGGGCCGGATCCGGGGACCGGTCCGCGCGCAGTGATCCGGCAAGCTGCTCGACCGTCGGCTCCCGCAGGAAAGCGGCCAGGGAGGGACGGCGGCCGAAGGCGGTCTCGACACGGGCCATCAACTGTGCGGCGAGGATCGAGTGGCCGCCCAGCGCGAAGAAGTCGTCCGTCACGCCCAACGACGACACGCCGAGCAGCCCCTCCGCCAACTCCGTCAGGGCGCGCTCGGTGTCGTCGCGCGGGGACACCGCACCGCGCTGTTCCGGGCGGTCGCCCGGCGCGGGCAGGCGCCGACGGTCGGTCTTGCCGTTGGGCGACAGTGGCAACTCGTCGAGGAACACCACGGTCGAGGGCACCATGGGCAGCGGCAGTCGGTGACGCAGAAACGCGAGGAGGTCACCGCCGAGCCGGTCGGGGCTGAGGTACCTCTCCTCGGGGCCGCCGTGGTCTTCTCCGAGCAGCCGACCGACCTCGTCCTCCCGGCCCGAGTCGGTGCCCGGCCCGTCACACCCGCCGCTCCCGCGCGGCCCGGCGGGCTCACGCGCCCCAGCGGCCTCACGCGAGGCGTGCGAGGCGTGGACCACGCGCAGCCCGTCGGCAGCCGCCTGGCCGGCGTTGTCGTCCACGGCCACCGTGTAGCCGTGCGACCGCAGCAGTTCGAGCACGGCGGCCAGCCGGCCGTCGGCATCGTCCACCTCGATCACGATCCGCCGGATCAGTGGCCAGTGCCCGTCGGCGATCCCGGCCAGCACATCCAGTTCGCCGCGCTCGACGTCGATCTTCAGCAGATCGATCCGGGCGATCCCCTGCTCCTCGATGACGCTCGACAAGGTGATGACGGGTCGGGTCATCCGGGTCACGCCGAGCCGCGCGTCGAGAATGTCCTCCACATCCCGTCCGGAGACGGCCGGCCCGAGATCCTTCGACGCGATCGTACGCACCCGCTGCCGGTCGAGCAGGGAGTCGGCGTATCGGCCGGAGAGCATGGAGACACCGGGGTAGAAGGTGAACTCCGCGGTCCCCGGCCGGTCACCCAGCGCCGTGTCGAACACCCGCGCGTCGATGCCGTGGAGCTCGGCGTTGAGGCGCAGGGTGTCGCACACCTGGGGCACGGGTTCAAAGGCGTACACCAGCGGATCGCGGCAGTCGCGGTGCGCGAACAGGCTGAACAGACCGATGTTGGCGCCGACGTCGAAGACCACCGCACGGTCCGGCAGCCGGACACCGGGCGGGGCATACGTACGGGCCGTGAAGATCTCGCCGTACATGAAGGCGGTCTCTCCGCCATGCCGGTGGAACACCGGCGTACCGTCCGGCAGCACGGTCCTGTGCTGCCCCATGGCGCGGCCGGTGCGGTCCAAACCCGCCAGGCGCCGCGGCACGCCCGCCCGCCGCGGCTCGGGGACGGCGTAGGCCACCAGCCGGGGGCCGCCGGGGGTGTCCGCACGCAGTGCCACGGCCGCGGCCTCCACCGCCGGGTGGGCGGTGAGCGCCGCCTCGATCTCGCCGAGTTCCATCCGGACTCCGCGCAGCTTGACCTGGTCGTCGCGGCGGCCCAGGAACTCCAGTGCCCCGTCGGGGCGGTGGCGCGCCCGGTCACCCGTCCGGAACAGCCGTCGGCCGGGGCCGGGGCGGAACGGGTCGGGCGGAAAGCGGAGTTCGGTCAGGGCGTCACGCCCGAGATAGCCACGGCCTACGCCGACACCGCCGATGCACAGCTCGCCCGGTACCCCCGCCGGCACCGGCTGCAGATGCCTGTCGACCACATAGAGCTGGGTGTTGGCGATAGGGCGGCCGATGGGCACGGTGTCCGGACGGGGACCGCGCCGGCACCGCCAGAAGGACACGTCGACCGCGGCCTCAGCCGGGCCGTACAGGTTGTACAGGTCGGCGGCGATCCTGCGCCGGCACCGCTCCTGCAACCCGGGGTCCAGCGCCTCCCCGCTGCACAGCACCCGGCGCAGGGACGCGGTGGCCTCCTCGACCCCGGGCCGGGCCAGGAACAGGTGGAGCATCGACGGTACGAAGTGCACCGTGGTGATCCGCTGCTCCCGGATGACCCGGGCGAGATAGTCCGGATCGCGATGTCCGCCGGGCTCGGCCAGCACCAGCCGGGCCCCGGAGATCAGCGGCCAGAAGAACTCCCACACGCAGACGTCGAAGGTGACCGGCGTCTTCTGCAGGACGGCGTCCCCCGCGTCGAGCGGGAATTGGGCCTGCATCCAGCGCAGCCGGTTGACGATGCCCTCGTGGGTGTTGACGGCCCCGTTCGGCTTTCCGGTGGACCCGGAGGTGTACAGCACGTACGCCATCCGGCGCGGCTCGACCGGCGCGGCCGTCCGAGGCGCCGGTGGCCGCGGCTCCTCGGCCCGGACCGCGTCGACGACCACCACCGGCAGGTCCATGGGCAGGTCCACGGGCAGTCGCCGACGCAGCGACTCGGAGGTGACCAGGACGGCGGGGGACGCGTCGTCGAGGAGTGCGGCGAGGCGTCCCGGCGGGTCGTCCGGGCTCAGCGGCATGAAAGCGGCCCCGGACTTCAGCGCCGCCAGGAGCGCCGTGACGAGGTCGAAGGACCGCTCCAGGCAGACGGCCACGATGCGCTCGGCACCGGCGCCCAGGTCCCGCAGGTGCGCGGCGAGGTGATCGGCACCGGCGTCGAGTGCGGAGTAGCTGAGCGTACGGTCGCCGAAGACGACGGCCGGAGCGTCCGGGGAGCGGCGTACCTGCTCCTCCACCAGTTCGTGGAGCGCGGCGAACCCGCCGAGGTCGATGTCGGTGTCGTTGAACGTCACGAGCAGTTCGTGCCGCTCCTCGGGTTCGAGAATTTCCAGCCGGGACACCGGCCGCTCCGGGGCGGCGACGGCCGCACCGAGCAGATTCACCAGGTGCCGGGCCATACGGGCGACGGTCTTCTCGTCGAACAGGTCGGCCGCGTAGGTGAGCAGGCAGCGGGTCCGGTCCGCCTCGATGCGCATATGCAGTTCGAGGTCGAACCGCGTGGCCGGGTTGGACAGGCCGAACGGCGCAGCGCGCACCGGACCCAGGCCGATGGCGGGCACACGGTCGTCATGGAGGACCAGGGCCACCTGGGCCAGTGGGTTACGACTGGCGTCCTGCTCCACGGGGAGTTCGGCCACCAGCCGTTCAAAGGGCACGTTCCGGTGCTCGTGCGCCTCCAGGAACGTGTCGCGCACGCGGTGCAGCAGCTCACGGAACGACGGGTCGCCGCCGAGGTCGATCCGCATGACGACGGTGTCGGCGAAGAACCCGACCAGCTGTTCCAGCTCCGGCCGGGTCCGGTTGTCGACTGGCGTGGCGACGCACACATCGTCCTGGTCGCAGTATCGGGCGAGCAGCGTGGCCCAGGCCGCGAGCATGACGAGGTACGGTGTGCCGTCCTCGCCCTCACCGGACCGCGCCATCGCCCGGGTCAGGTCCTGGGGCAGGTTGAAGGAGTACCTTCCGCCGGTCAGGCTCTGCACTGCCGGGCGCGGCCGGTCCGTGGGCAGGTCGAGCGGTGTCAGCCCGGCCAGCCGGCGGCGCCAGTGGGCGATCTCCCGCTCGGCCCCGGCACCCTGAGCCCGCTGCCGCTGCCAGGTGGCGTAGTCGGCGTACTGGAGTGGCGGCTCGGGCAGAGCCGGCGGTACCCCTTGGACAAAGGCGGTGTACAGGGCGGCGATCTCGCGAGCGATCAGGTTGAGGGAGACGGCGTCGCACACTGAGTGATGTATGTGCAGGACGAGCGCGTGCAGCCGCGGGGTGAAGCGGAAGAGGGTGGCCCGCAGCAGCGGGCCGGACGCCAGCGGGAAGCCTTCTTCGACACGCCCCCGGGCCAGGCGGACCACCGTATCGGTGATGTCCTCGTCGGTGGCCTGGGCCGCCTCTACCACCGGAAGAGCGATTGGTGTGGCCGACGTGGCCGACGCGACCGACTGCCAGGGGCGCCCGGACACGTCCAGCGGGAAGGACGTCCGCAGGACCTCGTGGCGACGGACGACTTCGTCGAGCGCGCGCCGGAGCACCACCGGATCGAGGTCGCCGACGAGCCGGAACCCGGTGCCCATGACATAGGCGGTGCTGCCCGGCACCAACTGGTCCAGGAACCACAGCCGTTCCTGACCGAAAGAGAGCGGTGGGATGGCGGGCCGGGAGATGCCGGTGAGTTCGCCGCCCGCCGCTTTCGGCGCGGTCGGCAGCGCCGCCGCCAGCTTCTCGGCGGTGCGGTACTGGAACAGCAGGCGCAGCGGCACCTCGAGGTCGAGCCGCTGGCGCAGCCGGGCGGCGACCCGGGTGGCACGCAGCGAGCTGCCGCCGACGTGGAAGAAGTTGTCGCCGGGGCGGATGCCGGTGACGTCGAGCACCTCCTGCCAGACGTCCAGCACCAGACGCTCCGCGGGGGTCAGCGGCCGTGCGACGGAGTCCGGCGCGGACACGGCCGCATCCGGCCGATCATCGAGGCGGCGCACCCGCGGCACGGATGTGGCCGACCCGTCCGACGGCCGTCGGCCGCGCGTCGCCGCAACACCCGGCAGGGGCTGGTCGGGGGACGCGACCATCGCGCCGAGAACCCTCTCGATCCGGCTCACCAGCGCCGCGATCGTGTCCCGGTCGTAGAGATCCGTGGCGTAGGCGACCTTGCCCGAGACACCGCCATCAGCCCGCAGCCACATATGCAGTTCGAGGTCGAAACGGATCGACCGCGACGAGACGCCGACCGGTTCCGCGAAGACCTGCGGCTCGGTGAACCGCGCCCCCGGCGGTACGTCCTCGAACTGGAACACGACCTGGATGAGCGGATTGCGGGAGAGGTCACGGTCGATGTCCAGCCCCGCGACGATCCGCTCAAACGGAAGCTCACCGTTTCCGAGCGCCCCGAGCACCGCAGAGCGCACCCGCTTGAGCGCGGCCAGGGCGGACGGGCCCTCACGGAGGTCGATGCGCAGCGGCAGCGTGTTGACGAACATGCCGATCAGCTCAGGGTGGTCGAACCGTCCCCGGCTCATCACCGGTACGCCGATGATCAGGTCGTCGGTGCCGGTGGACTGCGCCACGGCCCCGGCGAACGCCGTCAGCATGGTCATGAACATCGTCGTGCGGCCCTGCCGCGACAGTTCGTGGGCTCCCTTCACCAGGGAATCGGGGAGTGAGAAGGCGTACGTCTCGCCTCGGAACCCCCGCGTCGGAGGGCGAGGCCGGTCGCCGGGCACCTCCAGCACCGCCGGGGCGCCGATCAGCGAATCCCACCAGTAGCGGAGCCGACTCCGGCACTTCTCCTCGGTCAGTTCCTCACGTTGCCGACGGGCGAAGTCCCAGTACTGGGTGGCGAGTTCCGGCATCGGCGCGGCGTCACCCGCGAGGTGGTCGGCGTACCGTCCGGCGAGTTCGGGGGCGAAGACGCGGTCCAGGGACCACCGGTCGGCCACGATGTGATGGAACACCACATGCAACAAGTGCTCGGTCTCGTCCAGACGCGTAAGCCGTGCGCGGACGGGGAGGTCATGAGCGAGGTCGAACGGGCGCCGAGCGAGCTCGAGGTTGAGTCGTGACACTTCCGCCTGCCGCTGTGACGTCGGCAGCCCGCTCACGTCGGCCGTTTCGAAGGTCCAGCGGGACTGCGGCGGATCGACGATCAACTCGGGGCGGTCGTCGCGCTCGCCGATCCTGGTTCGCAGGATGGCGTGACGGCGCACCACATCGGCGAACGCGTTCTCCAGCGCCTGTCGCTCCAGCGCCCCGCACAGCCGGTAGCCGCGCGACATGTTGTAGAAGGGGCTGTCCGGTTGGAGTCGGCAGAGGAACCACAGTGCTTCCTGGCTGAACGACAGTGGCCGCTGGTCCATTCCCACATCGTAGGACGCCGACTACAGGATGCGGGATGCGTGGCATTACGAGAGGCCGGGACCGTGTGATTAGCTGGGCCGGTGGCTACGTTCGCATTCGACACACCCTGCCTGGGCAGAGTTCGTCGGCCCAACGCGCACCATCGCCTGTTCTGTCTTCCCTTTCCGGGCGCCGCCGCATCGGCGTTCCTGCCCTGGGCGGATGTGCTGCCGCTGGACGTCGAGCTGTGGGCGGTGCAACTGCCGGGGCGCGAGGACCGCTTCGTAGAGCCTCCGCAGACCTGCTTCGAAGCGCTGGTCGACGAACTCGCCGACGCGATCGCACCGCACACGGCCGACACGCCGTTCGCACTGTTCGGCCACAGCGGCGGGGCTCTGCTCGCCTTCGAGCTCGCCCGCGCGCTGCGAGAGCGAGGACAGCCCGCGCCGACCCGCTTGTTCCTCAGCGCGGAGCCTCCCCCGGACGTGCCGCGCTCTGCCACCAAGCTCCACACACTCGACGACGCGGAGCTCGTACAGCAGCTCCGGGCCCGGGGCGGTACTCCGCCGGAGATCGCCGAGAACGAGGAGCTGATGGAATTGCTGCTCCCGGTGCTGCGGGCGGACTTCACCTGGTACGAGACGTACGAGCACCAGCCCGGCCCACAACTCGAGAGCCCGGTCACGGCGTTCGTCGGCCACGACGACCCAATCGTCGGCGCCGAGGCGGTGTCAGGGTGGCGTTCCCACACGACCGGCACTTTCGAGGCCAGGGGTGTGACGGGAGGCCACTTCTTCGTACAGGACGCCATGGAGGAGATCGTTTCCCATGTGGTACGGGCACTGCGGCCGCCTTCTTAGCAGTCTGTCTCTCTGAGCTCCCCTGAGCCGGGTGAGCGAACCGTCACCGCGACGGCGTCCACAGCGGGAGGAAGGGCCTCGATGCAGGACAGCCCCTACGAGTGCGTGCTCGACATCGTGCGTCGAGTCCTGCGCGTCGACACCCTCGACGTGCGCAAGGACTTCTTCGATCTGGCAGCGACCTCTCTGTCCATCATGCAGATCGTGAGTCTGGTCAAGCAGGAGTGCGGTGCGCCGGTGTCCATCATGGAGGCCTTTGACGCGTGTGACATCGACTCGTTCGCGAGAATGGCGGCAGAACGGTGCGGGGGCTGATCCGACGCCGGCGTCCGCAGCCGGGCGCACGTTTATCGCGACGGCCACGGCCGTCTCAGGAGCCGTCCTCGCCGACAGCATGGTCACAGCACCGCTTCTGCTCGGCGCCGAAGGGACCTCCCTCACGAACACGTTTCCGGTACCGCAGCGGCGACTCTCCCACCACACGCTTGAACGCGGTACTGAAGGCGCCTTCCGATGCATATCCCAGAACCGATGCCAACTCGCCGACGTGGCCGTCCCCATCGCGCAGGGCACGCTGGGCCAGCAATATCCGCCAGCGGTTGAGGTAGGTGAGCGGAGGCATGCCCGCCACAGCCCGGAAACGTGTGGCGAATGCCGTGCGCGACATCGCCACTGCCTGTGCCAGCGTCTCCAGCCGCCAGTTTTCGCCCGGTTGGGCGTGCATGAGGGTCACCGTTGCGTGCAATCGCTCGTCCGTCAGCACGCGCAGCCAGCCGGGAGGAAGCGCGGTCTGGTCGAGGTAGACGCGCAGCATGTCGAGCACGAGCAGCTGTCCGTGCTGCCGGATGGCGAAGGCAGAGCCGATGCGGTGGCCGGCCACCTCGTCGAGCAGCTGATCCAGCCTGGCTCGCAGGGGAACGGTGGTGGTCGCGGCCCGGACATGCCCCGACCGGCGGAAGCGCCCGCAGGAGCAGGGTCCGACCGATGGCGTTCAGAACTATGTGGCCACCCAAGACCACGTCGGTGCCACCGTCGTGCAGGGAGGCATAACCTGGTCGCGATACGTCGATCTCATGAGCGGGCTCGTCGTCGCCGCCTCTCCGGACCTCCATCCATAATCGGTTGTTGAGGATCGCGACATCACCCGGTTCCAGAGTGAGTTGCCCACCGTCGCCATCCGTGGTCAGTCGGACGCGGCCGCGGGCCACCGCGACAAACTTCAGAGGGTGATCGACGAGGGGGCCACGGGCCAGCCAGGCCCCCTCAGTGGCAAAGCCACTCGACATCACTCCCCGGATCTCGACGAGATCCAGCACTTCGGACAGCGGATCACTCATCACACCTGAACGATCGTGAAAGAATCGCGCACTGACAACCATTCAGGGCTCACCCGGGGCCCCTAGCGTGGAGGTATGCGCCAGAAACAGCAGCCCCTCGTATCCGGCTTCACCGCGGCGTCGACGGCCGACGAAGTCCTCGTAGGCATCGATCTGACCGGCACCAACGTCATCGTCACCGGCGGCCACGCCGGAATCGGCCTGGAGACCACCCGGGCCCTCAGCAAGGCCGGTGCGTCCGTCACCGTCGGCGCGCGACCCTGACCGCGCCGCACAGGCGCTCGAGGGCATCGAACGCGTCGAGGTCGAGCGGCTGGACCTGCTTGACCCGGCCTCCATCGAAGCCTTCGCCACCCGGTATGCCGCCTCCGGTCGCCCGCTCCACATCCTGATCAACAACGCCGGCGTCCCGCTCCACGAGAACCTGGAACTCGACGCACGCGGCTACGAAACGCAGTTCGCGGCCAACCACCTCGGCCATTTCCAGCTCACCCTGGCCCTGCAGCCCGCACTGCGCGCCGCCGGCAGGGCCCGCGTCGTCAACCTGTCCTCCGGCGGCCATCGGCTCACCGACATCCGCTGGGACGATTTACACTTCGCCACCGGCTACCAAAGCTTCCTCGCCTACGGCCAGTCCAAGACCGCCAACGTGCTCTTCGCCGTCGAACTGGACCGCCGCTGGCCCAAGGACGGCATCCACGGCTACGCCGTGCACCTGGGCATCATCCCCGGCACCAGCCTCAACAGCTCGGTGGGCGAAGAACAGCTGAGGGCAACGGGCCTGATCGACCGGAACGGACAGCCCGTCGTCGACCCCGACCGCGGGATCAAGAACCCGCAGCAGGGCGCCGGCACCGAGTGAAGCACTGATCAAGGCGTAACGCTCATGCCCCAGCGCATCCGCATCAGAGCGCGATAAGGCCCGCCTCGGTCGGCTTGAATCCGCAGGCGTCGAAGTAGAACGCCCGCAGGTGCTCGTCGAAGTCGACGTGCAGCCACTCGCATTGCGCCGCCCGGGCGCCCTGGACAGCTGCGGCGATCAGTTCGGCCCCGATCCCGGAGCGGCGAAGCTCGCCCCTTACCACGGTGTCCAGGATGAAGGCGTGGACCCCACCGTCCCAAGCGACGTTGACGAAGCCGACAAGTTCACCGTCGCGCCGGGCGCAGACCCAGCCGAGGCTGTGGCGATGGACCTGCTCCAGCCAGTCGATGTCCAGGACCCGATGGTTGAAGCCCTCCGCATGCAGCGCGTTGACGGCTGCGTTCTCGAACTCGCCCCGCCATTCGTATGTGATCGTCATTCCGTGAGGGTAGGCCGCCCGGGGCTTGTGCCGTCAGCGCCTCATCTACAGGTCGAACTCCAGGTGTTCCAGGTCGGTGAATTCCACTTCCAGGCCGTGGGCGCGGCGGCCGTTGTCGCGGAAGTAGACCTCGCCCAGGGCCTCGGCGGTGATGTCGCGCAGTTGCTGTTCGGTGGCGCCGGTTTCCTGGGCTTCGAAGAGGCGGGCGGCATGCTGCGGTGGCAGGGCGAGAGAGGGGAGGTGGCGCAGGCGGGCGTCGTCGGTGGTGCCGGGGGCTGCGGTGAAGCCGAAGCGGGCGCGGACGTCGATGAGAATGCCGGTGGTGGTGGCCGCGGTCTGTTTGGCCTTGGCGCGGATCTGGGGCTGCCAGCGCTTTTTGACCTCGTGCTCTATCCGCTTGGCGAGGTCCTTGCGGGGCTTTTTGATCTGGTCCTTTACATAGCGTTCGACGGTGCGCTGGGTGATCCCGAGCAGCTGGGCGACCGCTCTGGTGCCCTTGAGCTGCTTGACCAGGTAGCGCATCTGGGCGCCGGCGGACTTGGGGATGGGGCGGGTGAACGCGCCCTGGACCGCCTTGTCGAGCCCTTCCCCGACCGTGACCATCGACTCGCTCTCCCTATTCTCCGTCGTCCTTGGCGGTGACTTCGCCTGTCTTGATGTACCGGGCCAGGTTCAGGTTCGGGCTGTACTGCTCGCGAACTTCCTCGCCCCACAGGGTGGTCTGGGTGCCCTCGTGCTTGACCATTCCCGGCGACACCCCGATCCGGAACGAGCCCGGCACCGTCTTGCCGTCGGCGTCGTACGGCAGGACGTCCAGCGGGGAGGGTCCGTCGGCGGCGTATACGGCGCAGTCCGACAGGATCGCCACCGGGTACTGGCCGGTGGCGGCGGCCAGGCTGATCATCTTGCGGTGCATGTTGACCCGGGCCCGGGAGATCACGACGGCGCGGATGTCGGGACGCCATGTCGGCCGGGACAGGGCCGGCCACGCCTCCCCGGGCTTGCCGCCCCGGGCCCGCTCGCGGAGCTTGCCGATGCCGCCCTTCACGGTGGACTTGATGGCGTCCAGGACGATCGCCATGTCCGGGTCGCGCTGCTTGTAGCCGTCCATCGCCGCCAGGAACTCCTGGGGCGGAAGCTTCTCGGCCACACCCAGGTCGCCCATGGTGTGGACGTACGCATCCCGGAGCCGCTTGTACCAGCCGTCCAGGAACTTGCCCTTCTCCCGGCGCACCCAGGCCTCGATCGGCGCGACGTCATAGCCGAGCTCCACCGCGTACGCCACGGTCGGCGTCGCGTACCAGGCCGGACCCGTCGGGCGCTCGCCGGTGGGCGTGAACGGGCTGGGCAGCGACTCGCCGTCCAGCTGCCGCCACTGCTTGCCCACCAGGACACGAGAGAGGTCGACATGGGAAAGGTCGACCAGCCACGCCCCGGGCAGCGCCGGGTCGAACTCGGGGTCGGTGACATGCTCGGGCGGTGTGGCGAGGCCGACGACCGCGCCGTGGGCGGCGGCGCCGAAGGCGAGGTTGATGTCGATACCGACCAGGAACCGCTTCATGCACTCGGTGTCGGTCAGCTCCCGCGCCCAGTCGTACGCCTCCTCGAACAGCATCTCGGCCGGCCCCCGCTGGTGGAAGCGGGGCAGGTCGGCGAGCAGCGGGTGCCCGTCGGGTGCCTCGCACGGCGCGCAGTCCATCGGGTGCTCACCCAACGACCCGGGCCGGTGTTCCTTGTGCCGCTGACCATTCTCGTCCGGCGCGCTCGCCCTCGTGGGCGGGTTGAGGGCGGTCATGAGCTCAAGGCCGGTGACGGCGGTGGAGCCGCGCGGCGTCATCACCCGCCGCGCATAGGTGCCCAGCAGGAGGGCGAGCTCCGCCGGCGGCAGCTGGGCGGCGTCGCCCCAGGAACGGGCATCGAGCGCGTTCCACGACGGGATGCACAGCTGTACGCACTGCCGCTGCCGCCCCTGGGCGGGACGGTAGATCCACGCCCAGGGACCGAACCCGCGCTTCGTCAGCTGCCAGTGGGCGCGGTCGAGCTGCCCCAGGATCTTGTGTCCCTCCGGCAACCGTCCCTCCAGCCGCTCGGACTCCGACAGCGTCACCGGCAGCCCGTACCGCTCCAGCGCGGCCTCGGTGAGCACGAGCACCGGGTCGGCGTCCCTGCCCGACCCGTTCAGCTTCGGCGCGCCGAGCCGCGCCTCCGCCAGCGTCCACTCCACCAGCGCCGGGAGGGATTTGGCCGGTACGTCCAGGAGCAGGCCGTCGACGCAATACGCCACAACCTGACGGTCCTCGTCGGCGTCCACGACGGCAAGCGGCCCATGAGCGAACCGCGGATCGGCCGCGGCCGCCGCGGCGGCCTTCGCCGGGACGGCCTTCTTCGGGGCGGCCTTCTTCGTACCCGGGCGGCGCGACGACGACACCGGCCTGGCAGCGGTCACCGGACGCGGCGGGGCAACGGAGGCCCGACGCTGCGGGGCATTCTCCATGCCCACGGCCGCAGCCTGCGGGGCCGGACCTGTGGCCGCGGCCCGCCCGTCCGGCGACTCCTCCGCCAAGGGGGTGGGACCGGTGAACGTCTCGGGCGCCACCGCCGCCTCCTGCGAGGGTTCGGCAGCCGGGGCGGGAAAGCGGGCGGCGAGTTTTTCCAGGAGTCGGGCATACGCGGCGCGCTTCGGCGGCCGCGGCTCGGCCCGGCCGGTCTCCCAATTCCCCACCGACTCACGCCGGGTGTCCAGCGCCTCCGCGATCTGCGTCTGACTCAGCCCTGCCGCCTCCCGCAGGCGCTTGCGCTCGGCGGGCGGCGGCAGCGGGTCGGCGACCTGTTCGAGCAGGGCATCGACCGCACTGAACAGGGCGTCTTGATCGTTGGGCACAGGGCTCACCTCCACCCTTCGATGATACATGAAACGCACATCAACACGCATCAATACGCACGTCGATCGCATGTTATTTGCTCGCTGATTTCACATATGTGGTAGGTTACGGGGCCGACGGCTGCCAGCCGCACCGGCCGGAATACGTCCGCCTGGGAAGAAGTCGATGGGAGAGTTCACACAATGCCTGTGGTTCGACTTCGCGAACATCAGGTGGACGCGAAATCGCGTATCCGCAGGTGGGTGGGTTTCCCGGCGCGGTCATCCGTACCGGCTCAAGGAGCGCGGGCCACGGTGGTGTCCGCGACCGGCTCCGGGAAGACGATCACGGCTGCTGCCGCCGCGCTGGACTGTTTCCGGGGCGGCCGGATCCTGGTCATGGTGCCCACGCTGGATCTGCTGGTGCAGACCGCGCAGGAGTGGCGCCGGGTCGGCCACGACGGGCCGATGGTGGCAGTGTGTTCGCTGGAGAAGGACGAGGTCCTGGGGCGGCTGGGGGTACGGGCGACCACGAACCCGATCCGGCTCGCGCTGTGGGCCGGGAAGGGGCCGGTCGTCGTCCTCGCCACCTACGCCTCCCTCGTCGACCGGGACGACCCGGACGACCCGGACGACCCGGACAACCCGACAGCGAAGGTACGTGGGCCGCTGGAGGCCGCGCTGGCAGGCGGGGAGCGGCTGTACGGCCAGACCATGGAGCCGTTCGACTTCGCGGTCGTGGACGAAGCTCATGGCACCGCCGGGGACATCGGCCGACCCTGGGCCGCCATCCACGACAACACCCGCCTCCCCATCGACTTTCGGCTGTACCTGACTGCGACCCCGCGCATCCTCGCCTCGCCACGCCCGCTGAAGGGCAAGGACGGTCGGGAGCTGGAGGTCGCGTCGATGCACAGTGACTCCGCGGGCAGCTACGGCGAGTGGATTTTCGAACTCGGGCTGTCAGAAGCGATCGAGAAGGGGATCCTTGCCGGTTTTGAGATCGATGTGCTGGAGATCGAGGACCCGGACTTCTTCGTGGGTCTGTCCGACGAGGCGCGGCGGGGCCGGCGCCTGGCTCTGCTCCAGGCCGCGCTCCTGGAGCACGCCGCCGCGCACAACATCAAGACGATGATGACCTTTCACCAGCGCGTGGAGGAAGCCGAAGCCTTCGCGGCCAAGCTTCCCGAGACCGCGGCCGATCTGCACGCATCCGAGGTGTCGGCATCCGCGGTGACGGAGGCGGCCGGGCGTCCGGCTTCCCCGATCGGGGCGAGCGCCGGTGAGCTGGAGCCTTTCCGGCATGTCCCCGTGGATCGGGTGTGGGCGGCGTGGCTGTGCGGCGACCACCTCGTCAGTGAGCGGCGAGAGGTGATCCGGCAGTTCGCCAACGGCATCGACGGCAATGGGCGCCGGGTGCACCGGGCCTTCCTCGCCTCGGTACGGGTCCTCGGCGAGGGTGTCGACATCACCGGCGAGCGCGGCGTGGAAGCGATCTGCTTCGCCGACACCCGCACCTCCCAGGTCGAGATCGTCCAGAACATCGGCCGGGCTCTGCGTCCCGACCCGGACGGCACCACCAAGGTGGCCCGCATCATCGTGCCGATCTTCCTTCAACCTGGCGAAGACCCGGCTGACATGCTCGCCTCTGCCAGCTACCAGCCCCTCGTCGACATCCTCCAAGGCTTGCGCTCGCACGACGAAAGCCTCGTCGAGCAGCTCGCCTCCCGCGCCCTGACCCGGCAGGGTGAATCCGGCCGACGCACGCACGTGAAACGCGATGCCAAGGGCCGGATCATCGATGCCGGCGGCAAGAACGTGG
This sequence comes from Streptomyces sp. NPDC059679, assembly GCF_042734105.1. NCBI lineage: Bacteria > Bacillati > Actinomycetota > Actinomycetes > Kitasatosporales > Streptomycetaceae > Streptomyces > Streptomyces sp. NPDC059679. The sequence goes on from NZ_JBHWES010000001.1 coordinate 76,078, forward strand.
AAGAAGAGGGCGAGGAGGGCCACGGCGAGTCCGCGCTCGAGTCGGCGCTGCTGAACTTCGCCGCGCCGCGCGACCCTGCCACGATCGCCGCCTTCGTACGCACCCGCATCATCCGGCCCGACAGCACCGTATGGCTCCAGGGCTATCAGGCCCTCCGCAGATGGCGGGCAGAGAACAGCATCACCGGGCTCCACGCGGTGCCGTACGACACCGAGGTCCAGCTGGGCGTGACCAGCTTTCCGCTGGGCCGGTGGGTGCACCAGCAGCGGCGCGCCCACCGCGGCGGCGAACTCGAGGCACACCGCAAGGAGCAGCTGGACGAGGAGGGGATGGTGTGGGAGCCCGGGGAGGAGGCGTGGGAGACCAAGCTGGCCGCACTTCGCTCCTACCGGCGGGCGCACGGCCACCTGGCGCCCCGCCAGGATGCCGTCTGGGGCGAAGGGGAGAGCGGAGAGCCGGTACCGATCGGGCAGCACATGGCCAACCTGAGGCGGAAAGGCGGTCTGGGCAAGGACTCCGAGCGGGCCGAGCAGCGGGCGAAGCAACTCACGGCGATCGACCCCGACTGGGACTGTACGTGGCCGCTGGACTGGCAGCGGCACTACCGCGTGCTCGGCGACCTGGTCGACGCCGACGGCATCCTGCCCAAGATCGAACCAGGTGTCTTCTTTGAGGGCGATGACCTCGGTAAATGGCTGGCCAAGCAGCGCCGTGGCTGGGCGGAGCTGGCCGAGGAACAGCAGCGGCGGCTGTCCGGACTGGGCGTGACGCCCGCTGAGCGGCCCACCCCGGCTCCGGCGGCGAAGGGCGGCGGGAAGGTGTCAGCGGCCTTCCAGCGGGGCGTCGAAGCCCTCGCGCAGTACATCGCCCGCGAGGGCCACCACCGCGTACCCAGGGCCCACGCCGAGGAGATCACGGTGGAAGGCGAGGCCGCGCCGGTGTCCGTCAGGCTGGGGGTGTTCATGAGCAATGCCAAGAGCCGCCGCGACAAGCTCACGGACGTGCAGCGTGCCGCGCTCGTGGAACTGGGAGTTGAGTGGGCATAAGGGACGGCTTGATGTCGTCGGCCCGCCCGTGAAGGTAACGGTGGCGGCTCGCACGGCGGTTCGGCGCGCCAGTTGACGACGGCTCCCTTACCCGGGGTACAACCCTTCCACCGCGGGAAGAACTCATCGACCCCACCGCCCGTCCTGCCTGCACGAGACCCGGAACCGGCACATGACCGCGGAGCCGCCACGCCATGAGCACACCCCCGGACCACATAGCGCCGTCTTGGCCGTACTGCGCACACGGCACAGACGCCGCGGCCGATCCCGTCGGCTGCCGCGGCAGCCACGTGCCCGGCCACACCGCATGCCTTGCCCACCTGTCCTATACGGACCGCGACGCCTACCTGGTGGGGCTCGCCCCCGGCGCCGACGTCGACCACCGCGGCACCCCTTTCACCGAAGACCTGCTTCGACAGCTTCTGAGGGCGCTCAGCGACCCCATCACAAGAAAACCCCAGATGGGCACTGCCAAGTTCAGTGAGGCGCGGTTCACCGGCAACGCCGAATTCGATAAGGCACAGTTCTCCGGCAACGCGGAATTCGACGAGGCTCAGTTCACCGGCTACGCCGTATTCCATGGTGCGCAGTTCTCCGGCGACGCCCGGTTCCACAGGGCGAAGTTCTCCAACTACGCCGGCTTCCGCATGGTTCAGTTCACCGGCTACGCCGATTTCGGCAGGGCAGAGTTCCACAACAACGCCGAATTCGATGAGGCCCGGTTCCCCGGCAACGCCGGATTCGACGGGGCACAGTTCTCCGGCCACATCCGATTCGGCTCAGCGCGGTTCTCCGGCCACGCCGGATTCGACGGGGCACAGTTCTCCGGCGGCGCCGTATTCGGCGAGGCGCAGTTCTCCGGCCGTGCCCGGTTCCGCAGGGCGCGGTTCTCCGGCCACGCCGGGTTCGACGAGGCACAGTTCTACGGCGACACCGAATTCGGCGGGGCGCAGTTCTCCAGCGGTGCCGGGTTCGGGAGGGCGCGGTTCGTGGTGGCTTCGGAGTTAGGGCCATTCGTGTGCGCGGGAGTGGTGGACCTGTCCAGGGCCGTGTTCGAGGACCCGGTGACGCTGGAGATCGCGGCGCGTAAGGTGCTCTGCAAGCGGACGCGGTGGGAGTCGACGGCGACGGTGCGCCTGCGCTACGCCACGGCAGACTTCGAGGATGCGGTGCTGTCGGCGCCGGTGGCGGTCACCGCACACCCCACCTGTTTCACTGCCGGGGATGACGCCGTGGAAGAGAGTTCGCTGCCACACGGCTGCGACTGCGACGGGGTGCGGGTGGCCTCGGTACAGGGGGTGGACGCCGCCCATCTGGTACTGATCGACACCGACCTGACCGACTGCCTGTTCTTCGGGGCCTTCCACCTCGACCAGATCCATCTGGAAGGCCACACTGTCTTCGCGCCCACGCCCACCGGCTGGCACCGCCGCGGAATCCGCCCGACGCGGTGGACACGCCGACGCACCCTGGCCGAGGAACACCACTGCCGCCCAGCGATCACCGCCCGAGACGACCCCCGCCAGTGGCGTCCGCGCCCGCACGACGCCCGCGGCTCCACCCCCAAGCCCCAGGACGTCGCCGCCCTCTACCGGCAACTCCGCAAAGCCCTCGAAGACGGCAAGAACGAACCCGGCGCCGCCGACTTCTACTACGGCGAATGCGAGATGCGCCGCCACGACGACACCGCCACCCCGAAGGGCGAACGCCGCATTCTGTGGGGTTACTGGCTGCTGTCCGGCTACGGACTGCGCGCCTCCCGCGCGTTCACCTGGCTGTTCGCCGCGATGTCGCTGACCGTACTGCTCCTCATGGGCGTCGGCCTGCCCACCCATGACCCCGACCCCGCCACCACCGGAACCCTCCACGGCAACCGGATCAGCCTCAGCACCAGCACCCCCGACCCCGCGGCGCTGCACGGCACATGGTCACAGCGCATGACCTGGGCCCGCGCGGAGAAAGCCACCCGTGCTGCCGTGAACTCGGTGATCTTCCGCTCCTCCGGACAGAACCTCACCTCCGCCGGCACCTACATCGAGATGGTCTCCCGTCTCCTCGAACCCACGCTCATCGCCCTCGGCGCCCTCGCCGTCCGCGGCCGCATCAAACGCTGACCCGACCCGCCCAAGCTTCACCCGCTCAGCCCGCCCAAGCCCGCTCGGGCCGTCACGAGTTGGTCCAGGAGCGGCGTGGACAGCACCGGTCCTGTCGCCTCCTGTTGGGGCTGCTCCGTGGTGAGAAGAGTACGGGCAGCGCACCTGAACAAGTCCTCGCGGAGGTCAATACACGTAGCGACGTACGGTCTCGGGGTGGATGACGAGACGAACCTGGTCTGCGGCGAGGATCCCGGTGAGGTCGTCCGCTCGGGCCGGGTCGCCGAGGTCCCAGTAGCGGGCGGCCAGGCGGGCGCACAGGTCGTGTGCTCCGTCGGGTTCCACCGTGGTGCGGCCGGCGACCGACAGCCAGCGCTCGCGTTCACCCACTGGGGCGGCGACGACGATCGAGGCGCGGGGGTCGCGGCGCAGGCGACGTACTTTGAGCGAGTCCGGGGCCGTGAACAGTTGGATCGTGCCCTCGGCCGTGGCCTCGAACCACACCGGCCGGGGCTGTGGCGGGAGTGGCCCCCCGGCCACGGACAGAAACCCGTGCAGGGGGCGTCGGAGGAACTTGAGGTCCTGGGTGGTCAGCGAACTGGCGTCGGTGCTCATGACGCCGATTGAACACGGCCGACTCGGACGAGCCCATGGGCGAGAAGCCGGATCGCCTGCGTATTCGTCTAACCTCACTGAGGTGGACGCGTTCAGTGACCTGATCCGCGGGGTGCGAGCCCACGGCTCGTTGTTCGGCAGCTCGACCCTGTCCCCGCCCTGGGCACTGCACTTCGTGGACGGCGCGCCGCTGACCCTGTGCACCGTCCTCACCGGGGCGGGCTGGATCGTGCCGGAGCACCGTTCGCCCGAGCCGCTTCGCGCCCGCGAGACGGTCGTCGTGCGCGGCCCTGCGACGTTCACCTTTGTCGACGAGGTCGACACCCGGGCCGAACCCATCGCGTGCGGCGAGCACTGCGCGACGCCCGAGCAGGGCGGGACCCGGCACCGGCGCGGCTGGAACGACCGCGGCGGGGACGCCCACGACGGCCACGGTGCGACGACCCTGATCGTCGGCGCGTATCCGGTGCACGGCGAGATCAGCCGCCGGCTGCTGGACGCGCTGCCCGTCGTGCTGCGCGTGGGCACCGGGGGCACTGCCGACCCCGTACTGGACCACCTCGCCGCCGAGGTCGCCGTCGACGCGCCGGGCCAGCAGGTGGTACTCGACCGGCTGCTGGACTGGATGCTGGTCTGCACGCTGCGCGAGTGGTTCGACCGGCCCGGCGGCGAGCCCCCGGCCTGGTGGGCCGCCCAGCGGGACCCGGTGGTCGGCCACGCGCTGCGCCTGCTGCACGCCGAGCCGGCGGCACCATGGACGGTCGCCGCGCTGGCCGAGCAGACCGGGGTGTCGCGTTCGACGCTGGCCAAGCGGTTCGCCGACCAGGTCGGCGAACCGCCGCTGACCTACCTCACCCACTGGCGCATGACGCTCGCGGCAGACCTACTGGTCGAGCAGGAGGCCGCAACCGTCGCGGACATTGCCCGCGCCGTGGGTTACTCCGACCCGTTCGGGTTCAGCGCAGCGTTCAAACGGGTCCGGGGCGTCAACCCGAGCGAGTTCCGGCGCACCTCGGCTACCGCCTCCCCGACGGCCGAGCGGCCCCTTCCAACCCGTACCACCCCGGCCGGCTCGAACGCCTGAACCAGGGGCGAGTCAACCCTGGGGCCCAGGCTGCCGCCGCCAGCTGAACACAACGTCAGGACGCCGAGAGGACACCCGTCAGGGGATATCGGCCTCGATATGGGCGAGTTGGGCGGCGAGGATGTCCTCGAATGCGGCGCGGCGGTCCGCCCCGAGGGGGCGGACTTCGCGGGCGAAGTGGGCCAGGGCGGGGAAGCGTTCCGGGTCGGCGCCCAGTACCGCGACACGGAACAGCTCCATGCCCTGTTCGTACTCTTTGGGGGTGATGGTGCTGACCCCGGCCTCGGAGGCGATCAACGCGGCGAGGAGGATCACGATCCGGTGGTAGCGCGCCGGGATCTCCTCGTCGGGCAGGCCCGACGCGCGCAGGGCCTGCAGCACCTCTTCCATGACCAGCCGGGAACCGCTGCCGCCTGACGCGTAGCGGCCCCAGATCGCGGCGAGCTGGGGTTGCCGGCCGAATGCTTCCCTCAGGCGCAGGGCGAGGGCGGTGATGCGCTGCTTCCAGTCGCCCTCGGGGTGGTAGCCGTCCATGGCGGCCATGAGGATCCGGTCGGCGACCGCCCGCAGCAGTTCGGTCTTGTTGCGAAAGTGCCGGTAGAGACTGGAGGAATCGGTCCCGAGCGCCGCGGCGAGCTTGCGCACGCTGAACGACTCGGCGTCGCTCGTACGCAGCAACTCCGCGGCCGCATCCAGGATCTCCTCGGTCGACCAGCGCCTTCGGCCTGCCATTTCGCTCCTCTCGTCCGGACTCAGCATACCTGTGCACTTGGCGTTGCACGCACCGCGTGCATAATGAGGACAAGCGCTTGGCGGTGAGGACATGTGCTTGGTCGAGAGCGCCGAACCTCAGCGGCGCCCCACCGCAGCAGCACGACCGGCGCGCCGCCCGGCAGGCATGACCACCACGACACACCCGGCATCCGGCCGGGGAAGGGGAGAAGGAGACATGAGCGACGCCACTGCTGCGAAGCGGCCACCGGAGCCTGACTTCTCGGCGATAACGGCCGAGGAACTGGCCGCCTACCGCGACGCGGAGAACCACTTTCGGGCGTCCAGCGCGGCGCGGGCGCTCACCGGGGATCCGGATCCCGGCGCCGCGATTGAATGGCAGAAGGTGTCGCTGCCCGACCGCGAGCTGCCGGTTCGGGTGTACCGGCCGGCGGCCGAGAACGGCGGCAAGGGCCCCGACCGGGCCGAGTTGCCGCTCGTACTCCATGTGCACGGAGGCAGTTTCGTGGGCACGGCGGTGCAGAGCGACTGGGTCAACAGCCACCTCGCCGCCCAGCTGCCCGCGCTCGTCGTCTCGGTCGAACACCGCCTCCTCGACCAGGAAACTCCGCTGTCAGCGGCCGCCGACGACGGCTGGGACGTGCTCCGGCACGTGGTGCGGCACGCCGCGCGGTGGGGCATCGACCCGGCGCGCACGGCAGTCTTCGGCGAGAGCTGCGGCGGGTTGATCAGTGCCCTGGCTGCGATCCGGGCCCGGGAGGCCGGCCTGCGACTCACGGCGCAGGTGCTGGTCAACCCCGCGGTCGAGGTGACCGAGACGATGTTCGGCTACGCCTCGATCGCCGAGTACGGGTACAGCCCGACCCGCGCCATGCCGCAACTGCGCTTGTTCCAGCGGCTCTCCGTACCACCGGGAACCGACGCCCGCGCGCTCTCGCCGCTGTACGCGGACAACCTGAACGGGCTGGCCTCGGCGCTCCTCGTGGTGCCGACCCAGGATGCGGTGGCCGATCACGGCCGCCGCTACGCCGAGCGACTGCGGGCCGCCGGGACATCCGTACGGCTCACCGAATACCCGGGCGCGAGGCACGCGTTCCTCAGCACACCGGGAGTGGCGCCGCAGGCCGAGGCCGCCCGGGCGGAGATCCTCGAGTTCCTCCGAGTCGCCCTCGGCGCGGGCCCCGAAAGGAAGGCAATCTGATGACGAAGACACGTCATGAACGACTGGCCATCGCAGCGATGTACACAGGCCTTGGACTCACCGTCATCGCGACGATCGTCCCCTACCTCGACCGCGCCACCACCCATCTGCTGGCCGACCACATCCGGGCCGGCTATCCCACGTACAGCCAGACGCGTGTCGACTCGGCCGTCACCACGTACCTGGTCGTCTTGTCCGCCATCGGAGCGTTCGGCGTCGTCTCGTGGCTCGGGACGGCCTGGGCGGTCAAGGCGGGCAAACGCTGGGCCCGCCCCGCCGCGGCCGTGATGTTCGTGCTCGGCACAAGCGTCGGGCTGACCGGGCTGCTCACCAAGGACACCTCCGGCGAGACCGGCCTGCCGCCGGCCCTGGGCTGGGCCGGCATCGCTCCCTGCCTGGCCGGACTCCTGGCGGTCGCGTTGTTGTGGAGACGACCGCGACCGGCATGACGCCGGCTCCGGCGGGCTCCGCAGGCGATGGGCGGTGGTCGTTCCAGGGAGACTTCAGCCGGCGAGCTCGGTGTCGAGCCAGTCGAAGGTGCGCTGGTGGAACAGGGAGAGCGCGCCCTCGTGGCAGTGCTCGCCTGCGCCTTCGTCCTCACGGAAGGAGATCAGTTCCTTCTGGCAGGTCAGCTCGTCGAACAGGCGCCTCGGCTGCCCCTTGAAGAACTGGTCGTTCTCGGCTTCGAGTACGAGTGTCGGGCAGGCGATGCGGTCGGTACACGCCATGGTGTAGGCCTCGGTTGCCTTGACCAACTCGTCGATGTCGGACACACCCGATGTTCGACTGATCGACTGCGCTTCCGTTGTCTCGGCCGCATGCGCCACCGCTTCCTGCCTGGCGGTTACCGGTCGACGAGGGCAAGATGACTGGCCCCCACACCGGTGTCGGACGACCTGGTCGGGTGGCGCCCGCGCACACCCATAAGCCCTGAATGTCCGCACTCACGCCCCTCACCCGCAGCACCGGCCCTCCCGAAAGCGATTGATCAGCCGATCAGAGCCTCGGTGATCTGGCGGGTGGTCTGCGCGGCGACCCGGGGGTTGACGGCGGCGTAGGAGGTGTAGGCGTTCAGGCCGGTGGCCAGGGCCCAGCCGCGGCCCCGGGTCCAGGTGGCGTCGTCGACGCCGAGCGCGGCACGGAAGGCTGCCCGGCTCCCGGTAGACATCAGGGTGAAGGCGATGGTCAGGTCACAGGCCGGGTCGCCGATGCCGAGCCCGCCGAAATCGATGACCGCACTGAGGCAGCCGTCGACGGTCAGCAGGTTGCCGGTGTGGAAGTCGCCGTGGAACCAGACCGGAGGGCGATCCCAGCCGGGGGCGTTCAGCGCCGCGTCCCACAGCGCGGTCATGGCCGCGGTGTCGAACGTACCGTCGACCTCCGCGACAGCGGCCCGCGTCGCGCGATCCCGGTCGGCCAGCGGCCGACCGGTGAGGTCCTCGCGGGCGTTCTCGAGCGGGAAGTCCTCGGGCACGAATTCCTGAAGGGCGGTGAGGAATTGCGCCAGTTGGACGGCGGCCCGGGACGAGTCGGCCAGGGCCTCGGCAGTCGCCACCTCGCCGTCCAGCCAGCGGGACACCGCCCATGGCCATGGATAGTCGAAGTCGGGCTCACCCACGCCCACCGGTACCGGGATGGCCAAGGGCAGGTGCGGGGCCAGCCTGGGAAGCCACTCGAACTCCTTCATGGCCTGCCCGATGGCTCCCGCATGGCGGGGCAGCCGGACGGACAGGTCCTCCCCCAGCCGGTAGATCACATGGTCCGACCCGGCCGGATCGAGTAGTTCGAGAGGCAGCTCGGCCCACTGCGGGAACTGGGAATCGACCAGGCGTCTGGCCAGTTCGGCATCGATCGCGGGGCGCGGGTCCGCGGTTCTCCCGATTGCCAAGTGCAACTCCTGCGGTGGGCCCGCTCCATACGGCGGCGGGCAGTCGAAGCCATCACAGCGCCTGGTGGACTCGTCTGTCGACCGGTTTTCTCGACTGGCCGTCCGCCGCGACTCGGACTCCACGCGGTGTCCTCAGATCACCCGGAAGAGGTCGGCGGCGGCGTGGACGTCGGTGAGGTCCTCGATGGAGCGGACGTTGTCGCACAGGGCCTCCAGGACCGAGCCGGCTTCGGCGGTGCGCGGGGCGCCGATGGCCACGCCGAAGACCCGGAAGCCCAACCGGTGCTTGGCGTCGTTCCAGCCGCGCATCCATTCCTCAGTGACACCGCATTCGTCGTCGGTGATCATCACGATGTCGCCGCGCGTGCGGGCGGCGTCGTTGAACTCCTCCTCCAGCAGTGCGCCGGCCGCTGTCAGCGGCGCCTGGTAGCTGGTGCCGCCGCCGAGGAAGGTCTCCGCGAAGTCGAGGATCCGGTCGATGCCGGCGGGCCGGCCCGCCGGAAAGCGGAAGACCTGGATCTTGTCGGCGGCGGAGAACAGGATGCCGACGAAGTCACGCCCCGCGTGGCGGGCCTGATCCAGCAGCGCCAGGGCGCACGCCTTGGCCCACGCCTCCCGGGTGACTCCGCCGGGCCCCGCCTCGTACATGGAGTGCGAGGTGTCCACGCACGCGATGACGGCACCCTGGCCGGTGGTCTGCTCCCCCTGGCTGTCGTAGAGCATCAGCTCCCCGGCGGCATAGCGCACGGCGAACACCGCGCGCAGTTCAGGCAGGCCGAGGTTGGCCAGCTCGGAGGGGATGACGCGGGAGAGGTCATTGCCGAGCGTGACGCCGACGAGCTCCCCGGGTGCGTTCTCCACCTTGCGGGCGCGCTCACCGCCGGCCATCTGCCGGAAGCGACCGATCAGCTCGGCCCACTGTGCGAGACGGCCGGTGCGCAGCCGCTCGGCGAGCCGGGCGCGCTGGTCGAACGACATCCGTTCCAGCTCGCCGGGGCCAACACCCCAGGTCCGCATCAGCCCGGCCTCCTCCCGTACGGCCTCGGCGGCCTTCGCCACCGCCTTCCGCGCGGCGGCACGCATACCGGGGGCCGCCGCCGCGAGAGCCTGCGCGGCGTCCTGGGCGGCCCGCCGCGCAGCGGACGCCGCAGCCTGGGCGGCCTCCATCGCCTGTTGTACGGCGTCGACGGCCGGGGCAGGCACGGTGCCGACCCCGTCGGGCCGGTCCGCCCCGTCCCCGTCGGACGAGCCCGCCTCGTCGGCGGCCTGCTGAAGCGCCTCGCTCACGGCGGTCGCCGCGTCTTCGGCGTCCTGCTGGGACGCCTTCGCCTGCTCGGCCTGTTCCTGGGCCTGCCGGGAGCGGTCCAGCATTCCGCGCAGCGCGGCGGCCTGGGCGAGTACGGCCATGGCGGCGGCGTAGGGGTCGCCGGCCGTCTCCCGGCGCAGCTCGGCGAACTCCGGTGACTCCATGAGCGCGGTGATGACCTGGTGGTTGACCAGCCGGGAGGGGTCCATCGCCGCGCGCTCGCGCACCCGCGGGCCGACCTTGTAGGCGGCCAGGAACACGTCGGTCAGGAGGTCGGTGGCGCAGCCGTATCGCTCGTTCAACTCCTCGGCCAGTTCGCGCAGGCCGGCCGACTGCTCGTAGGTGTCGCGCCATGTGATCTGGTCGAACCGGTCCGCGACCACGGCCGCGGTGTGCCGCTCGGAAACGGCGGCTGGCAGGTCCGGCCACTTCTCGGCCCGGCTCGCCGACTCGCCCCGCGTGCTCGGTGTCCTGTCCATGGTCCTGTCCCGCCGGTGTTCAGAGCTGGGCCTGCACCATGCTCGCGTCCACGCCGAGGGCCTCGGTGAGGACGCGGGCGCGGACGGCGCGCTGGCGGCCGGTGACTCGGTCGATGGCGGCGGTGGAGCGTCCGGCGCTCGCCGCCTCCTCGCGCAGCTTCTCCAGCCGCTTCCCCGCCATGGCAAGCTTGTTGTGGGCCTTCTTGATGACCCATTCGCTCAACGCCTCGCGGGACTGTCCGGCCATGGCGTCGAGTTGGGCCTCCAGTTCCTCGATGGCATCGGCCAGGTCGAGCGCCTCCCCGGCGTCGGGGTTGACGAGTTGCAGCACCTCGCGCTCGACGGTCGGGCGTTCCGCGGGCGAGTCCCACAGCACATGAGTCAGCACCGACAGGTCGGTCTCGGCGACCGCCGGGCGGCCGTCGAGGTACGCGGACGCCTGGAGCAGGCCCACCGCCTGCCGCCAGCGGCGGTCGGAAGCGACGAGCTCCTTGCGGCGCAGGGCCGCCCGCAGCGTACACACCGCGTCCACGATCGCATCGGGGACGTCCACGGCCGGGACGGCTTCGGTCACGGCGTGCTGCAACGCGGCCAGCTCGACCGTGGTCCGTGTCGGTGCCGCCGGGCGGCTGACCGCGGAGCGGACCAGCGCGGCGAAGTTCGAGGGGTCTTCCAGATACCCGACCTCGATCCGCACCAGCAGCCGGTCGTAGATCGCGGCCGCGTCCTCTTCGCCGGGCAGTTCGTTGCTCGCCGTGATGGCCCCGATCAGGGGGCAGCGGATCGGCTCGCCGCCGCTCTCGGGGTGGTAGATCCGCTCGTTGAGGTAGCCCAACGTCTCGTTCAGCGCCGCCGTGGAGCATTTGAAGATCTCGTCGATGAACGCGACATGCGCGGTCGTGGCGCGGCCGTCGTAGACCTGGCGGTACTCACCCCGGGCCAGCGCGGCGACGTCGATGGGACCGAACATCCGCGTCGGCGCGGTGAACTTCGACAGAAGGATCTCCCAGTAGGCCGCGCCCTCGACCCTGCCCGTGAGTTCCCGGGCCATCTCGGACTTCGCCGTTCCGGGCGGGCCGAGCACCAGCGAGTGCTGCCCGGCCAGCAGCGTCACCACCAGCGTCCGCACCACGTCAGCCCGCTCGTAGAAACGGTCCGACAGCTCGTCGCTGATCGCCCGCAGCCTCTTGGCCGTGTCCTGCGTGTCCTGCGCGCCCTGTGTGCCCCGCGCGCCCTGTGTGCCCACACTCAACTCCTTGCCTTCTAAAGCCCGTTGGGCTGGCGAGACGGCTCTGAAGGGCCACCCGCCGGTCCCCGCGGGACGGCATGCGGCGGACCAGGCCGGACTGCTCCATGCGGTCGATCAGGCGGGTGGTGCTCCTGATCAGCAGACCGAAAGCCGAATTCTAGAGTGGAGTGCAGACCGGCGAGCGAGAGCGAGAGGGAGATCAGTGGATCTGCAGCACTGGCTCGGCCGAGCCACCCACGCGATACAGGACTGCGCCGACACCTTGGGCCCCTACCAGCCCCACCCGTCCCTCCAGGTGGACGACGACCGCTTCGCGTCGGCCTTCGAAGAGTTCACCGGGAGGCTGAAGGACAACTACCCCTTCTTCCATCCGCGCTACGCGGGCCAGATGCTCAAGCCCCACGCCCCGCCGCGGTGGTCGGCTACCTCACCGCCATGCTGATCAACCCCAACAACCACGCCCTGGACTGCGGCCCCGCCACCGCGGCGATGGAGCGCGAAATCGTCGCCCGACTCGCCGCCATGTTCGGCTACGACACCCTCCCCCGCAGCCCTTCGGGCCCGGTCGGTGCCCCCTTCGCTCCGACCACGCTCGGCTCGGCCACCTCACCACCAGCGGCACGATCGCCAACCTCGAAGCCCTCTTCGTCGCCCGTGAACTCCACCCCGGCCGGGGCATCGCCCACAGCGCCGACGCCCACTACACCCACGGCCGCATGTGCCACACCTACTTCCCCGCCGTCGCCCCCGCTACCCTCACCGGCATCGACGCGGCCTCGGCGCGCATCCTGGCGGACGGCATGTCCAGCACCGACCCCGTCTTCCTCAGCACGCCCAGAGCCGGCCGTGAGGCGTTCACCGCCCGCTGACCCCGCCACACCGGACAACGCCATACCGGACGACCCCGGCGCTGTGGCGGTACGCCCCGATCACCGGCCGGGGCGTACCGCCAGGGCCCGGGTGGTGACCGGGGGGCTGTCGCGGAAGTGGAGCGTGAAGGTGAGCCGGTCGCCCGGAGCGATCCGGGGCGGCGGTTTGATCATCACATCCACGGTGTTCGCGGTCATGCGAAGGGTCCCGCCCGCCGGCACGGTGACGGCGGAGACCATGTCCATACCGTGCATGCCCTTGCCGGTCACGACCCGCCGGCTCAGCATGGCGCGCCCTCCGGCCGGTGCCGTGACACCGATCAGCCGGTCCTCGCTGCCTCCGCTGTTGACGATGGTGAAGAAGGCCGCCGTGGCCTCGGGGTTCTGCGGTACGAAGACGCGTCCGTCGCGGACGCTCAGCACAGCGGGGGTACCCGCCCTGCCTGTGGTGGTCCACGCGACGAGCGTGCCGAGGGTCAGCAGGCAGGCCAGCAGCGGGACCGCCGCCGCGCGCAGCGGCCACCAAGGGGTACGCCACCAGGGGGTACGGTCCGTGCCGGGCGCGGGGACCCGTATGCCGTCAGCGGGTCGGCCCATCACGGTGTCCCCTCCCATGAGGTCGCGGTACGGGCCCGCCCGGAGCGGTGGCCGGGGCGGTACGGCCGGGCTGGGTGCCAGGTCCGCAGGCGCAGGCTGTTGCCCACGACCAACAGCGAGCTGGCCGACATGGCCGCGGCCGCGACCATCGGATTGAGCCGGCCGACCGCGGCCAGCGGCAGGGTGACGAGGTTGTAGCCGAAGGCCCATACGAGGTTGGCGCGGATGGTGGCCAGGGTGTGCCGGGCCAGGCGCACGGCGTCGGGGATGGCCTGGATGTCCTCGCGGACGAGCGTGACGTCGGCGGCGCCGATGGCGGCGTCGGTCCCGCCGGCCATGGCGATGCCCAGGTCGGCGGCGGCCAGCGCGGCGGCGTCGTTGACGCCGTCACCGACGACCGCCACCCGGCTGCCGCGGCCCTGGAGCGTGGCCACGAGCGCGGCCTTGTCCTCGGGCAGCGCTTCCGCGTGGACCTCGGTGATCCCCAACTGTCCGGCGACGGCCCGTACGGTCGCCTCCCGGTCCCCGGAGGCGAGTACGGTGCGCAGCCCCAGTCGGCGAAGGTGCTCGACCGCGCGGTAGGCGTCGGAGCGCAGGGTGTCACCCACGGAGATGACCGCTCGTGGGACATCCCCCACGCGGACCAGTACCGCGGTGTGGCCTGCGGTCTCGGCCGCGCGGACCGCCTCCCGCAGATCACCCGGGATCCCGCTCAGCTCTCCGGGCCGGGTCACGGCCACCTCCTCGCCGTCCACCAGGCCGCTCACCCCCAGGCCGGGGACGGCGGCGAAACGGACCGGCCGGGGCAGCGGGCGTCCGTCCCCCTGGCCGCGGGCATGGGTGACGATGGCGCGGGCCAGCGGATGATCGGACCCTTGCTCGACCACGGCCGCCAGGCGCAGCACCTCGCCCGCGGCATCTTTATCGGCATGCGCATCGGCATCGGCATCGGCATCGGCATCGGCATCGGCATCGGCGGGCACGGTGACAGCGATGACGCTCATCCGGCCGGTGGTGAGCGTTCCGGTCTTGTCCAGGACCACGGTGTCGATGTTTCTCAGCCGTTCCAGCGCCTGAACCCCGCTGACCAGGATGCCGAGCCGCGCGCCCCGTCCCGTGGCGGCCAGCAGCGCGGTGGGGGTGGCCAGGCCCAGGGCGCAGGGGCAGGCGACGACCAGGACGGCGACCGCCGCGGTGATCGCGGCCTGCGGGTCGGCTCCGGCCCCGAGCCAGAAGCCGAGCACCGTCACGGAGACGGACATCACGGCGGGAACGAAGACGGCGGCGACGGAGTCGGCGAGCCGCTGGACGGCCGCCTTGCCGGTCTGCGCGTCCTCCACCAGCCGGGTGATCCGGGCGAGTTGGGTGTCGGTCCCCACGGCGTCCGCCCGTACCTCCAGCAGGCCGCCGGAGTTCACCGCGCCGCCGATCACCGGCGAACCGGGCCCGACCTCGACCGGGTGGCTCTCCCCGGTGACCAGGGAGAGGTCCAGGGCCGAGCCGCCCTCGACGACCGTACCGTCGGTGGCCACCCGTTCCCCCGGCCGGACCAGGAACACATCGCCGACCGCCAGCTCAGCCACCGGCACCCGGCGCTCCACGCCCCCGCGCCGCACGGTCACATCCTTCGCGGCGAGCTCCGCCAGGGAACGCAGCGCCGACCCCGTACCCCGGCGGGCCCTGGTCTCCAGCCGCCGCCCCGCCAGGACGAACAACGGGACGCCGACGACCACTTCCAGGTACACGTGGGCCACTTCGCCACTCGCGGAAGGCAGCAACGACAGCGGCATGGTCATCCCCGGCACACCCGCGCCCCCGAGGAACAGCGCGTACGAGGACCAGACGAAGGAAACCGCGACACCGAGGGAGACGAGGGTGTCCATCGTCGCCGTGCCGTGACGCAGCCCGCGCAGCGCCCGCTGATGGAAGGGCCACGCTCCCCAGACGGCGACCGGCGCGGCCAGCACGAAGCACAGCCACTGCCAGTTGCGGAACTGCCACCCGGGCACCATCGACAGCGCCAGCACCGGGACGGCCAGCAGCGTGGTGATCAGAAGCCGGTCGCGCTCCTGACGCTCATCCGCCTCGCCACTCCCCTGCCGCCCGTCGCCCGGCTCCCGGCTCGGGCCCGACCGCACGGTGTCCGGCATCCCGCCGGGGCCGGCCGGGGGTTCGGCGGGTCGCGCCCGGTATCCGGCGGCCTCGACCACCCCCACGAGGTCGGCGACGGACGCCGAGGCAGGGTGGGAGACCGTGGCCCGGCCGGTGGCGAGGTTCACCGTGGCGCTCACCCCTTCGAGGCGGCCGAGCTTCCTCTCGACCCGGCCCACACACGCGGCACACGTCATGCCTGACACCACCAGGACGGTGGACACCGGCTCCCCCGGAAGGGAGGGGGAGGCGGTGGGCAACGGATGACTCGCCATCACCGGCTCCCGCTCTGCCCGGCGCCCGCGCCGGAAGCGCCCATGCCGGGAACGCCCATGCCGTGCATGCCACCCATGTCACCGGAATTGGCGGGATCGGCGGGATCACCGGGATCGGCGGGCCCGCTGGTCCCCTGCCCGCCACCGCCCGCGGGCCGCATCCCGGGGGCCACCGGACCAACGAGCCCACCCACCGCGTACGCCAGCGTGAACAGCAGGGCCAGCAGCGCGACGAACCCCGCGACCGGCCAGGCGAGCCGCAGGCGTTCGCCGACGGGGTGGGGTGAGGGCCGGGCCTGGCCGGCCGAATGGGAAATCATCGCCGCTCCACTGTGGGCAGAGTAGGGAATTCGCCGGGAATTCGGGTACGCCTGATCACCTCGGCGTACGAAGTGCCCGGGGCGAACCACGATATAGCCACAACGGCGCGCGGATTTCCCGCCCCTCACAGCGGAACTAACCTGCGATTCGAACCGACTTCCTCAGAAGACCCCAGGTCAGGATCGAGGTGATGGAGCGGGAAACGAGGGCTCCACACCTCATAGGTCGTTCGCGACAAGGCGATGGTTCCCGATATCCGGTCTGTATTTCCGCCGATGACAAACGGCTTTATCTCCTGAACAGCCCTGACGCATTGCCCGCTTCCCGCTTGAACCCGCCACCGCTACGCGGCGTGCGCTCCCGCTCCGCCGAGTCCGGGCGCCGCCGCCAGGAAGGTGTCGAGCACTCCGTCGGCGACGCGGACCGGGCCCTCGGGGCGGGTCTCGCCCGGGATCGTGCGGATCCGCCCGGCCTGCCCGGCCAGCGACGACGCCTCGGCGAACCACTGCTCGGCCTGCTGGGTGTCGCCGTCGAGCCGGGCGCCCAGCGCGTCCAGGGTGCGTTCGAACGCGCGGCCCCACAGCGCCAGCGCGTCCAGCCACGGCGCGCAGTCCGCCACGAAGCCGCGGTCGGCCACGCCCGCCCTGATGGTGGCCGACGCGGTGGCCAGCAGCGCCGCGGTGGGGCGCAGGGCCTCCAGCGCCGCCCGCTGCCGTCCGGCGTCCCAGTCGGTACGGAACCGTGCCAGCCCGGCGGCCAGTTCGGGCGCCTGGGGCTGCCAGGGTTCGGCGCCGAAGGTGGGCGCGAGGTGCTGGGTGTCGAAGAAGGACAGCAGCGCGGGCACGGTGGCCGCGTCCGGATTGTCCCCGGCCAGGTATGCGGCGGCGGCCCGCCAGGTGCGGTCCGGGTCGTACCCGGTGTCGTTCCAGGCGAAGTCCGCCCCGCCGAACAGGGCGACCTTGCTGGCGGCGGCCTGATTCATCGGGTTGAGGACCAGACCGGAGAGCTGCTGGTGCAGACCGGGCTCACGGGCATCGTACGGGGCGAGCAGCAGCCGGCCCTCGGCCTGGCCGTAGTCGTTGACCGGGTAGTTGTCCCAGACGAACACCTTGCGCCCCCAGACGGCGGCGGCCCGCGCGGCGTCGGCCACGGTGATCCGCGGCGGCACCACCTCGGTGCCGGTCCACATGACCTCGACCCGCGCGTCCAGCCGCTCGCGCAGGGTCCGCTTGTACGCGGTGTCGGTGACGTCGCCGTACTCGGTCGGCACCGTCTGGAGCGGCGAGGTGCCCTCACGGGCGTCCAGGAACTCCTTCTGCACCCGGTTCAGCAGATCGGCCTGCGCCTGGGCCGCGGTCCGCTGCGAGGGCTCGCCGTAGGCGGCGCGGTCGGCAGCGCAGTTCCACCGGGTGTAGCTGATGTCGTCCAGCGGCACCGAGAAGCTGCGCACCCCGAGGTCGTACATCGCGCCCAGCTTCGCCTGAAGCGCCCTGAAGTCGGCGGGATCGCTGTAGCACAGGGAGGTACCAGGGGAGAGCGCGAAGGTGAACCGCACATGGTGGTCGGCGGCCTGCCGGACGAGCTCGCCGAGCTGGGCGAGCTTGTCGGCCGGGTACGGCTCACGCCACTTCTCCCGGTGGTACGGGTCGTCCTTGGGCGCGTAGACATACGTGTTCATCTTGACGTCCCCGTAGAACGCCAGCTGGTCCATGCGCTCGGCGTGGGTCCACGGGCTTCCGTAGAACCCCTCGATCACCCCGCGCAGCGGCATCAGCGGATGATCCACGATCGACACCGAGGCGATCTTCCGGACGCCGGTGACCAGCTGACGCAACGTCTGCGCCGCGTAGTACGTCCCGTCGGCGTCTGCGCCCGCGAGTGCCACCGCGGTACCGCTCGCGGCCAGCGCGTACCCCTCCGCGGGCAGTTCCTCGGGCACCCGGCCCCCGGCGGCCCTCAGCGCCTCCGCGACCCGGGCGTCGGCAAGCCGCCCCACGGTCACCGTCAGCCCCGGCCCGGAGCCGCCCCGCAGGCGCTTTGCCCCCGCCCGGCGCAGTACGGAGGCGACGAGCTCGCGCGTGGGCCGGTCCACTTCGTCGCCGTAGACCACGCGCACCACGGCGGGCACCGTGACGTCCGGGCCCAGCCGGGCCATCGTCTGCGGACGTGGCACGACGGACGGCAACGGGTCGGCCCCGCCCGCCGGCGCGGCCCCGGCGGCGGTGGCGGGGAGCAGCAAGCCGAGGAAGGTGAGGAACGCGATCACGGCGGCCAGAGGGCGGGAGCTACGGCGCATGGACATCTCCTCCGTGGCGTGGCATGGCGTACGGCGGCGGTGCACGACGGTGACACGTGGAGCGGAGTGAGCGACGAGGCAGGCGGCGGTGCCTGGTGCGCGGTCTTCCTGAAACACATACCCACGGCCCGGGACCGGCGAATCCCGACGACTCCCGGCGCGGCTGGAGCGCGAGAGCCCATTCCCCACGGGGAATTGTCGGTCTCCGCCGCGCGCCGCAGGATCTGGTCCGAAGCGATCTGACCGGCAAGGAGATGTACATGATCGAGATCGACCCGCAGCACCTGGCCGACCGCTACATGGCTCAGTGGACAGTGCCGGACGCCGCCGGACGCCGCGCGGCCATCGAGCAGTTGTGGGCCGAGGACGGCGCTCACATCCTTCAGCCGCCCACGGAGATTCGGGAGATCGCCGCGGACCTTGGCTTCGACCACACGGCCCTGGAGGCTCAGGGGTACGACGCCATCGAGACCCGAGTGGCGCGAAGCTACGAGCGGTTCGTCGAGAAGAAGGGATTCACCTTCCGGGCACGGGCCGATGCGGTACGCCTCCACGGCCTCGTCAAGTTCGGCTGGGAGGCGGTGTCCGCCGAAACCGACGACGTTGTGGGTGGGGGCCTGGAAATTCTGGTGCTCGACGACGACGGCCGGATCAAGGCCGACTACATGTTCCCGGGGGCCTGACCCGCGGCAGCAGAGGCCATGGGCCCGGCGGCGGCCGAGAGAGCCTCGGCTGTCGCCGGGTCGGCCGGCAGGAACGCCTCCAGTTTGAGCTCGGCAAGTGTCACGTCGACGGCGGTGGCGAAGGTCGTCACCGTCGTCATCAGACGCAGCTCACCGTACGAGGACCGCAGGCGGAGCGGAACCGCGAAACCCAGCGTTCCGGCGGACGGCTCCAACTCGGGGACGTACCCGGTGAGCTCGGCGCGCAACTCCTCCAGGTGACCGAGGCGTGCCAGGATGTGTCGCGCCCATTCGGCGAGGTTGAGGATGCGGGGAGCCAGGCCGTCGGGGTGCAGCGCAAGGCGGTAGATGTTCGTGCCCGGGCCCACGAGCTCAGCGGCCGCACCCTCGGTGATCAGGTCGAATGCGGTGTTCGCGGCGATCAGCCCGCCGCACCGGTCCACAACCAGCGCCGGATACGGCAGATGCCCGCTGAGGATGTGGTCGATTGCCGTGCGCACGGGAGCCAGCACCGGATCGTCGAGTGAGCTCTCGGGGTAGGCGGGCGCGTACCCGGCGGCCAGCAGCAGTTCGTTGCGCTCCCGCAACGGCAGTTCCAGCGACTCGGCCAGGCGCACGACCATGTTCCGGCCGGGGACGGACCTGCCGGATTCGACGAAGCTGAGATACCGCTGGGTGGTGCCTGCCCGCAGCGCCAGGTCGAGCTGGCTGAGGTGGCGGCGGGTACGACGTTCGCGAAGCGCACGAGGGAAGTCCACGGGCCTGTTGTAACGGCGACGCAGGGCCCCAGGCCATTCCCCGGAGGGAATTGTCACCCGCAGGCGGGACCTCAGAGGCATCTGCCCTCCCTCACCGAACGGTGTCCGGGAGCGGTCCCGGACACCGCGGCTCACTCCGGCCGTCGTTGTCCTGACCCTGGTCGGCGTGGCACTGTTCGCCCGAGCCGTCGGCCGGATCCACCGCTTCGTACGGCTCGGGCAGGCCATAACCCGCCGACTCTTACTGAGGTTTCGGCCTGCTCGACGTGTATGTGGAGATCCTTGAGGGACGGAGTTCCATGAAGACCATCAGCCTCAGCGAGCGCGAGGTCCGGGAAGCCGTGTCGATGCGCGAGGCGATCGACGCCGTGCGCCGCGGCTTCGTCGGCCTGGCGGGCGGGGAGTTCGAGATGCCCACGCGCACCGCGCTGCGGGACGGCCAGTTCCTCGTGATGTCGGCCCACCACCGGCCGACCGAGTCCGCCATGGTCAAGACCCTGAGCCTGAACTTCAACCGCGTGCCCGCCATCACCGGCACCGTCGTGTGGAGCGCCTTGGACCGGCTCGACCACCTGATCGCCGACGCCGGCGCCGTCACCACTCTGCGCACGGGCGCGGCGGTCGGGGTCGCCACCGACCTCCTCGCCGCCCCCGACGCCGACCGGCTCACCCTGATCGGCGCCGGTGGCCAGGCCACCGATCAGGTCCGCGCCGTGCACACCGTCCGCCCGTTGCGCCACCTCACCATCGTCGGCACGACGGCCGAGCGCGCCGAGGCACTGGCCGGCGCCCTGCGGGCCGAACTGGACTGCACCGAGATCCGCACCGCCACCGATCCGGCCTCCGCCGTCAGCGACGCCCATATCGTGTGCTGCGCCACCACCGCGGCCACCCCGCTCTTCCCTGCCTCCGCCCTGCCCGCCCGGGTGCACATCAACGCCATCGGCTCCTTCCGCCCCACCATGCGCGAACTGCCGGACGGACTGCTGGCCGACAGCACCGTGATCATCGACGAACTCGACGCCATCCTCGAGGAGTCCGGTGAGATCATCCACGCCCTACGGACCCGTGCCATCGCCCGCAACGACCTCACCGAACTGGGCGCCGCCCTGACCTCCGCCTCCGCCCCTGCCCCTGCCCCTGCGTCTGCCTCTGTCAATCGAGGCGAGCGCACGGTGTTCAAAAGCGTTGGCGTCGCCATGCAGGACTGGGCCATCGCAAGCCTTCTGGCCGACAAGTTCCTCAACTGATCGCGCGCACGACATGCCCGAATGACCCCGATCGGTGCCGCAGGCTCCGTCGGGTGAGGTGTATGACGCCCGGCTGTCGCCGAGCTACTTCGGGGGGCGGGTGATCACCGAGACGATGGCCCCTACCGCGCCGGACAACGTGGTGCCGACCCAGCACCAGCGGTTCCCCGCGCGGTTGCTGACCACCCCGAGCGGCAAACGCGTGCTCGACTTCGGGCAGAATCTCGCCGGGTTCGTCGGCCTCACCGTCTCCGGCCGTCCGGGCCAGCGGCTCACCCTGCGGCACGACTGGGCGAGATCCTCGACGAGACCGGCGAGTTCCCGAGCTGGTTCGCCGAGGTCAAAGCCGGCGCCACGGCCGTCTGGGAGGGCTGGGAAGGCAAGGAGAGCCACAACCACTACTCCCCTGGTGCTGTCTGCCAGTGGCTGTTCGACTCCGTCGCCGGCATCCGCGTGGCCGGCGAGAACCACTTCTCCATCGCGCCCGTTCCCGGTGGCACCCTCACGCACGCGCTGGCGGCCTACACGGGCCTCTACGGCACCGTGGCCAGCGGCTGGACGCGCTCGGCGGAGGCCGTCCACCTGACGGTCACCGTGCCGCCGAACTCCACGGCGGACATCCGTCTTCCGGACGGCACGGCGCACGCCGTGGGCCCGGGAACCCATGAATACGTGGTCTGGAATACGTGGTCTGACCACAGCCCATCAGCAGACCGAGCCGGGCCGCTGCGCTACCGGGCCACGTCCCGTGCGCTCTCGGTCAAGAACCTGGCGGCGGGGCCCCTACTGTCACGAGGGACTACACCCATGGGGCGGGCGGCCCCGGCCCATCCGGCCCGTCGCCACGCCTGAGCGCCCGGTCTGGACGAGTATGAGCACAGCACCGTCATCATCACCAGCACCCGCCGAATCCGACTCGCCGTGGGCGCCGCTCGCGGCGCGCGTCTTCCGGGCGCTGTGGATCGCCCAGTTGGTCTCGAACATCGGCAGCTGGATGCAGACGGTGGGCGGCCAGTGGCTGCTGGTCGGGGACGGTGCCGCGCTGGTGACGCTCATGCAGACCGCCTCCAGCCTTCCCGTCGTGCTGCTGGCCCTGCCCTCCGGTGTGGTCGCCGACCGGCTCGACCGGCGCTTGGTGCTGCTGGCCGCGCAGTTCGCGATGCTCGCGGTGTCGGGTGTGCTGACCGTGCTGGCGTTCACGGACGCCCTGACGCCGACAACGCTGCTCGTCCTGACCTTCCTCCTGGGGTGCGGCACCGCGCTGATGGGCCCGGCCTGGCAGGCGATCCAGCCGGAGCTCGTGGAACGCCGGCAGCTCGGTCAGGCGGCGGCGCTGGGCGCAGTGAACATGAACCTGGCCCGCGCGGTCGGTCCGGCACTGGGCGGGGCGGTCGTCGCGGCGGCGGGTGCGGGATGGGTCTTCGCCTTCAACACGGCCTCCTATCTGGGCATCGCGGCCGTCCTCATGGTGTGGCGGCGCCCGAGCACGGCCGCCCCCGCGGCGGGGAACGAAGGGCTGCTGGCCGCGCTGCACGCCGGTCGGCGCTATGTGTGGAACGCGCCCGGTGTGCGCCGGGTCCTCTTGCGTACGCTCCTGTTCATCCCTGGGGGCGCCGCCCTGTGGGCACTGCTGCCCCTGACCGCGAACCGCTCCCTCGGCCTGGGCTCGGGCGGATACGGGCTGCTGCTCGCGGCGGTGGGCGTGGGGGCGGTGGCGGGGGCCTTCGCACTGCCGTGGGTGCGTCGCGTGCTGGGTGCCAACGGCACGCTCACCGCCGGCGCCGTGGTGTTCGCCGCGGTGCTGGCGGTGCTGGCCACGGTGCGCGCCCCGTGGCTTGTGGCACTCGCTCTGCTGCCCGCGGGACTCGCCTGGATCGCGGCGCTGTCCACGCTCAACGCGGCCGTGCAGGCGCGGCTCCCCGGCTGGGTCCGGGCTCGTGGACTCGCCGTCTACCTCTTGGTCTTCCAGGGCGGTCAGGCGCTGGCGGCACCTGTATGGGGTGCGGTCGCCGAGTGGCTCGGGCTCAGCGCCTCTCTGCTGATCGCCGGGGCCGTGATGCTGCTCAGCGCCGCGAGCGTGCGCCGGTGGCCGCTGCACGACGCCGAGTGGATCAACCCCTCGACGTCCGACCACTGGCCCACTCCTCCCCTGGTATTCGAGCCGGGAGAGGCCGACGGCCCGGTCCTGGTCACCGTCGTCTACCGGATCCCGGCGGACAACCACGCCGAGTTCACCGACCGTATGCGCCATGTCGCCCGGTCCAGGCGCCGCACGGGGGCCCTCACCTGGGGCCTCTATCAGGACGGCAACGACCCGGAACGCTTTGTCGAGACGTACCTGGTCTCCTCCTGGGCGGAACACCTCGCCCAGCACCACGTCCGTCTGACGGCCACCGACCGCCGCCGCGAGGAGCGGGCTCGTGAACTGCTCGCCCCCGGGACCCTGCCCGAGGTGACCCATGCCTTCGACACGGCGTCGGGGTCTTTGGTGTCGGATCGAGTGACGTCCGGGTAACGCGCCGGGTCAGCCGGGTCAGGGGCGGGGAATGTTACGGAGGTTGGCCCGGGCCAGGTGGACCATGCGGCCGACACCTCCGCTCAGCACCGTCCGGCTCGCGGACAGGGCGAAGCCGCTGATCTGCTCGGTGGTGATCTTCGGTGGGACGGCCAGCGCGGCGGGGTCGGTGACGACGTCTACCAGTACGGGTCCGTCATGGGCGAAGGCCTCGCGCAGCGCGTCGCGTACGCCTGCGGGCTTCTCCACCCGGATGCCGAGCGCCCCGGCCGCCGTGGCGATGGCCGCGAAGTCGGTGTGCGGGTAGGACGTGCCGTACGGGGGCAGGCCGTCGACCATCATCTCCAGGTCGACCATGCCGAGGGAGGAGTTGTTGAAGACGACCACCTTGACCGGCAGGCCGTACTGGACGAGCGTGAGGAAGTCGCCCATGAGCATGGAGAAGCCGCCGTCGCCGGAGAGGGAGACGACCTGCCGACCGCGGTCGAGGAACTGGGCGCCGATGGCCTGGGGCAGCGCGTTGGCCATCGAGCCGTGGACGAACGAGCCGAGGATGCGGCGGCGGCCGTTGGGCGTCAGGTAGCGCGCCGCCCACACACAGCACATGCCGGTGTCCACGGTGAACACGGCGTCATCGGCGGCCTCTTCGTCGAGCACCGAGGCCACGTACTCGGGGTGGATCGGGGTGTGCTTCTCGACGTTGCGGGTGTAGGCGTTCACGGCGCTCTTGAGTGCGTGCTCGTGCCGTTCCAGCATGCGGTCGAGGAAGTGGCGCGACGGCTTCTCCCGCACGGCGGGGGTGAGGCAGCGCAGGGTCTCGCGTACGTCTCCCCAGACGGCGAAGTCGAGTTGGGTGCGCCGCCCCAGCCGCTCGGGCTGCACGTCGACCTGCACGGTCCGCACACGGCGGGGCAGGAAGTCGGTGTACGGGAAGTCCGTGCCCAGGAGCAGCAGCAGGTCGCACTCGTGCATGGCGTCGTACGCGGCTCCGTAGCCGAGCAGGCCGGACATGCCGACGTCGTACGGGTTGTCGTACTGGATGTGCTCCTTGCCGCGCAGGGCGTGCCCGACCGGTGCCTTCACCTTCTCGGCGAAGGCCATCACCTCGGCGTGGGCGCCCGCGACGCCCCGGCCGCAGAACACCATGACGCGTTCGGCGGCGTCCACCAGATCCGTGAGCCGGGCGAGCTCCTGGTCGCTCGGGCGGATGGCGGGCAGGTCCAGGGGCATGGCGAGTTCGGGCGCGGCGTCCGGGGAGTCCTCGGCGGCGGTGTCGCCGGACAGGGCCACGACCGAGACACCGCGCCGGCCCACGGCGTGCTGGATCGCCGTCTGCACCACGCGCGGCATCTGGCGGGGTGAGGAGATCAGCTCCGAGTAGTGGCTGCACTCCGCGAACAGCCGGTCGGGGTGGGTCTCCTGGAAGTAACCGGTGCCGATCTCGCCGCTGGGTATGTGGGCGGCCAGGGCGAGGACGGGCGCCATCGAGCGGTGGGCGTCGTACAGGCCGTTGATCAGGTGGAGGTTACCCGGTCCGCAGGAGCCCGCGCAGGCCGCCAGTCGGCCGGTGAGCTGGGCCTCGGCGCCGGCGGCGAACGCCGCGACCTCCTCGTGGCGGACCTGGACCCATTCCACCGCGTCGTGCCGTCTGACCGCGTCGACGACCGGATTCAGGCTGTCCCCGACCACGCCGTAGAGGCGGCGCACACCCGCGCGCGCCATCAGGTCGACGTACTGTTCCGCGATGGTCTGCTTGGCCATGCCACTCCTCGGATTCCGGCATTGTGGCGGACACCGCCGCGTGAGAGCACAGCGGGTCCGCCTCGCGCCTCGATCACGTTAGTGAGCGGGGAAGTGCCGCGCTTGACCGTCCGTGCACGAGGTCGGTTCCCGCAGCGCACCGGCCCTGGCCACGCTGGGGCGACTTCTTCGACGGGCAGGACGCTCGGTGCGCTGACGGACACCTGCGCGTGCGCTCCCGGGCAAAGCGACTCCGGATTCGGCTCCTAGGGTCGACCGCGCAGATTCAGCACAGCATCGCAGGAGGCACCTCATGACCACCGGCTCCAAACCCACGAGCAGTCAGCCGTGGCTGCACCAAAAGGGCTCGGTCATCCAGGAGTTCGGGACCGTCAAGCAGTTCCCCATCGCTCTGTCCTACGAGGCGCGCATGTACTCGTCCCAGCGCCTGAACAAGGTGCTGGCTGACACCCAGATCCTTTACGGCCTCTACAAGAAGCACCACTGGATCATGCGAGGCGCGACCTTCTACCAGCTGCACCTGCTCCTGGACAAGCACGCGGGAGAACAGCTGGAACTCGTCGACACCCTCGCCGAGCGCGTCCAGACCCTGGGCGGCGTCGCCGTGGGCGATTCCCGGCACGTCGCCGAGATCACGTCGATTCCGCGGCCGCCGGACGGTGTGGAGGAGGTCCCGGCCATGCTCTCGCGGCTGCTCGAGGCGCATGAGCTCATCCTGACGGAAGCCCATGACGCGGCCGCCCGCGCCGCCGAGCTGGGCGACGACGGCACCAACGACCTGCTGGTCTCGCAGATCATCCGCACCGGCGAACTGCAGTCCTGGTTCCTGGCGGAACACCTGGTCGACACCCCGCTGGTCCGCGTCTGATCCGCGGCTGATCCGTCCGTTCGGGACCGCCAATCCCCGGGAGTACTCATGGCCTCGCCAGACGTCGTAGAACTGTCCCGATGGCAGTTCGCGATCACCGCGATCTTCCATATGACCTTCCCCGCGCTGACCGTCGGGCTCTCCGTGCTCCTCGCCGTCGTGTACACGGCCTACGTACGCACGGGGAATCCGCTGTACCTGCAGATCTTCCGGTTCTGGAAGAAGATCTTCGCCGTCGGTTTCGGCCTGGGCGTCGTCGCGGGGACGGTGATGACCTTCGAGTTCGGCCTCAACTGGGGCACGTACGCCCACGCGGTCGGGCCGGTCATCGGGGTCACCATCGGCATGGAAGTGATCACCGCCTTCTTCCTGGAAGCCGGCTTCATCGGCCTGATGCTCTACGGGGACGGGCGGATCCGCCCGCGCACCATGGTCCTCGCCAGCTGGATGGTCGCCTTCGGAACCCTGCTGTCCACCACCTGGATCCTGTCCGCCAACAGCTGGATGCAGGACCCGGTCGGCTACCGGAAGGTCGACGGCCAGTTCCACGCCGAGGACTGGACCGACATCCTGCTCAACCCGGCCTTCGCCCACCGCTTCCCGCACATGCTGCTGGCCGTGCTGATCAGCGCCGCCTGGTTCGTCGGCGGGATCTCCGCCTGGTACCTGGTGAAGAACCGGGTCCACGCCCAGCCCATGGCCCGCCGCTGCCTGTCCATCGCTCTCGGGGTGCTCGGTGTGCTGATGCCGATCCAGCTGTACGTGGGGGACGGCACGGCGGTCTTCATGGGACAGCACCAGCTGCCCAAGCTGGAGGCGTTCGAAGGCAACTGGAAGAGCGACAACAACGGCTACAACCTGCTCGTCGTCCCCGACGCGGACAACGGCGAGAACCGGTTCCACGTCGAGATCCCCTACCTCGGCTCGGTCATCGCCCAGGACCTCAGCGGCGAGACGACGACGCCCGGGCTGCTCCAGACCCCGCCCGACGAACGCCCCAACATGTGGACCACGTTCTACGGCTTCCGCGCCATGTACTTCACCGCTCTGCTCATGTTCGCGACGGCCTTCGCGGGCGTGGTCCTGCGCATGCGAAGGCGCCTGTTCGACTCGCCGCGATTCCTCAGATGGATGGTGTGGATGACCCCCGCCGGGATCATCGCCATCACCGGCGGCTGGATCGTCGCCGAGACCGGCCGCCAGCCCTGGGTGGTGTACGGCCAGTTGCGCACCGCCGACGCGGTCTCCCACCTCAGCGTCCCCGAGGTCGCCGCCACGCTCACGGGCTTCGTCCTGCTCTACGTCGCTCTGCTGGCCATCTGGGCCCGCTACATCGTCCGTACGGTCAAGGCCGGCCCCGAGGCGCTGCCCGCCGGACCGGCCTCGCCCGATGTATCGGAGGCCCTCGTTGCTTGAGTACGCCGCTTACTCCCTGGTCCTCTTCTCGCTCGGCATGTACGTCGTCCTCGACGGTTACGACCTCGGGGTGGGCATGCTCAGTCTGGCTGCCGAACCCGAGCGCCGACGCGAGTACGGCGAGATCGTCGCCACCGCCTGGGACGCCAACGAGAGCTGGATCATCCTGGCCGGGGTCGTCCTGTGGGCCGGTCTGCCGGGCGTCTACTCCGTGCTGCTGCCCGCCGTCTACCTGCCGCTGATCGGCATGCTGATCGCCATCATCCTGCGCGGGCTCGGCCTGGAGATGCACAGCGCGGCCGGCGGCTACCGGCGCGGCTGGGCCCTGCTGTTCGGCGGGGCATCGCTCGCGGCGGCCGTCTGCCAGGGTCTTGTGCTCGGCGCTCTGATCACCGGGCCACAGCAGCGGGGCGGAGTCTTCACGGGCGGGGCCTTCGACTGGCTCAGCCCGTACAGCGTGCTGTGCGCGCTCGGTCTGGTCGTCCTGTACCTGCTGGCCGGGGCCGCCTGGCTGCAGGACAAGACCGAGGGCTGGTCGCGGTCGCGGACGCGCCGCACCGGGCGGTCGCTGCTGGCGGCCACCGCGGTGATGGCAGTCGTCCTCGGCCTGCTGCTGCCCGGCGCCGACCCACAGGAGCTACCGCTGGGCGAACCCGTGCGGGCCGTACTGTTCTGGCTCGCGGTCGTCGCCGCTGTCGGCGCCGGCGCGGTCGCGTGGTTCGGCTTCGGCCGCGGTCCCGACTGGCGGCCGTTCGCCGCCGTGGCCACGATGACGGCCGCGGGGCTGCTGGGCCTGGCGGTGGTCACCGCCCCGGTCGTCGTACCGCCCGGACTCACGGTCCACCAGGCGGCGAGCCCGCACTCCTCCCAGCTCTTCCTGGTGCTGGGGGTGGGGCTGTGCATGCCGTTCGTCCTGGCCTACAACGTGTACGCCTGGCGGAGCTTCCGCGGCAAGTACACGGATCCGGTGGAGCCCGCCCTCCCGCGGCCGCGTGCCGTGCCGCTCACCCCCGCGGCCCCTCCCCCGCCCTCCGGCACCGTGCGGACCGTGCTCCGCCGCACCCTGCTGGTGGTGCTCGGCATCGTGGCGACGGCCCTGTCGCAGGACGTGTTCGGCGGGGTGGCCGAGTGGATCGGCCCGATCGGCGTCACCGTGCTCGCCGGCACGGCGCTGGCCGCGTGGGTCGCCGGGGACCGCCGTGACCGGCGGGCCGGATACTTCGACGTGGACACGGGCGCGGACGCGGTGGCGGGGGCGGGCGCGGGGGCGGAGCGCACCCCGTGAGCACCGCTCCGACCGTGCTGCTGGACGAGCTGGCCGCGAGCCGCACCGGAGACCCGGTGCCCGAGCGGCTACGGGAGTGGGCTGCCGTGGGCCGACCCGAACTGCGCCGCGCGGGACTTCTGCGCGGCGCTGCCCAGCTGGGCACGGTCCTCTGGGCCGGCGGGCTGGCGTGGACGGCCCAACGCGGCTTGGGCGCGCTCCACCGCGCCCCCGTGTCCGCCGTACTGGTGCCCGCCCTGGTGACGGCGGCCGGCGTCGGCCTGCGGGCCGTACTGCTGTACGCGGGTGAGGCGGCCGCCGCCCGCGGTGCCCGCGCCGTGCGCGAGGCGCTGCGCGCCCGGCTCGTCGAGTCGGCGCTGCCGACCCACGGCCCGGCCCCGTCCGACGTGGACGACGCGGCGCTGGCCCAGGCGGTCGACGGCGAGGTCGACGAGCTGAGCGACTGGCTCACCGAGTATCTGCCGGCACGGACCACCATGCTGCTCGGCAGCGGCCTCACCCTCGCCGCGATCGCCTGGCGCAGCTGGTTCGTCGCCCTGCTCGTCCTGGCCGCGACTCCGCTGCTGCCGGCCAACCTGAAGGTCATCGGCCTGGGCACGCAGACCGCCGTACGCGCCCAGCTGTCGGCCATCCGCACCCACCGGGCGCGGCTGCTGGACCATCTGCGCGGCCTGCCCACGCTGGTCGGGCTCGGCGCGCACGACGAGGCGGCCGGCGCACTGGCCCGCTACGACCGGGAGGTCGCCGGTCGCACCGAGAAGGTGCTGCGGATCGCCTTCCTGTCCACCGCGTGGGTCGAACTGCTCATCACCGGCACACTCGCCGTCGTCGCGACCTACTGCGGACTGGCCCTCCTCGACTACCTGCGGCTGCCCCTCGTGCCGGACCATATGGGCCTGTCCGACGCGCTGTTCGTCCTGGTCCTGGTGCCCGCCTACTTCGCGCCGGCCCGGGACCTGGCCGCCGGCTACCACGCCCGCGCCCGGGCGACCGCCGCCGCCGGCCTGCTGGCCCCGGTCCTGGACGGGGCCCCGGTCCTGGACGCCCACCGCCAGGCCGCGGCGCCGGCCGCCCCACCGTCGCGGACGTCCGCGACGCCACCTGGGGTGCGCCTGGAAGCCGTCACGGTCCACTACCCAGGCCGCAGCGCCCCCGCGTTGGACGGTGTCGACGTGAACCTCGCTCCGGGACGATGCCTGGCCGTCACCGGCCCCAGCGGGGCCGGCAAGTCCACCCTGCTCGCCGTGGCGGCCGGGCTGTGCGCGCCGCACGGCGGTCAGGTGCGACACGTACTCGACGGCCGACCCGTGCCCGCCGATCCCGGCCGGGTCGCCTGGGTGGGCCAGCCGGCGCATCTGCTGCCCGGCACCCTGCGCGAGAACCTGCTCCTGGCCCGGCCCACCGCGAGCGACCACGACCTGCGGGGCGCCATCGCCTCGCTCGGCTTCACCGACCTCCTTGCCACGCTGCCCCAGGGGCTGGACACACCACTGGGCGAGCGCGGCACCGGCCTGTCCTCCGGGCAGTCGCAGCAACTCGCCCTCGTCCGTGCGCTGCTGCGGGACGCGCCTGTGCTGTGCCTGGACGAGCCCACCGCTCATCTCGACCCGGAGGCGGAGCAGCGCGTCATGTCCGCGCTGCGCACCCTGACCCGCGACCGAACGGTCCTGCTCGCCACGCACAGCCCCGCGCTGCCGGCCCTTGCGGACCAGGTCGTCACGCTGGACCACGGGAGAGCCCGATGAAATCGAACAGCGCCTGGCGGCTGCTGCGTACGGCGGCGCCGCGCCGTGCCCTGTCGGCCGGCCTGCTGCTGGCCATCGCGGCCGAACTCTCCGGCGCCGCGCTCCTGGGCGTGTCCGGGTGGTTCCTGACGACCTGCGCCGTGGTGACGCTCCAGGCCAACACCACCTGGTCCTGGATGTATCCCTCCGGTGCGGTTCGGGGGCTGGCCCTGAGCCGCACCGGTCTGCGGTACCTGGAGCGCCTGGTCACCCACCGGACGATGTTGTCCGCCCAGGTGTCCCTGCGCAGCCGGCTGGCCCGAGGTGCCGCCCGGCTCACTCCGCGCGCCTTGCGCGGACAGCGCGACGGAACGCTGCTCACCCGGCTCACCGTCGATGTGGAGACCGTCGCGGGGCTGCCCGCGAACGCCATCGCACCGTTGATCGCGGCGATCACCACCGCGTCCCTGGTGGAGATCCTGCTGTGGTGGGCGATGCCGCTGCTGGGGGCGGCCGAACTGATCGTCTGGGCGGCGGGCCTCGGCTGGGCCCGGCGAGCCCATCGCCGGGCGCGATCCCATCTGGCCGACGCCGCCGAGGCCCGGGCCGCACTCCGTACCGTGCTGCTCGGCGGCCGGGCCGCCTTCAACGAACTGCGGTGCCTGGACGCGGTGCCACAGGCGCGTCGGACGGTGACGACCGCCATGGCGGCTGCCGAGTCCGCCGAGTGGGCCGCCGCACGAACCGAACGCCTGGGCCGCCTTGTGCTGCGCCTTCTGGCCGCCCTGGGCCAGGCGTCGGTGCTGGTGCTCGCCCTGCGCGCGGTCCCGGCCCAGCCTGTCGCCGTCGTGGTGGGCGAGGTGCTGCTGCTGGCCGCCGGATGGGAGCTGCTGGAGCGGCTGCCCCGGCTGCTGCAGCACCTGGCGCAGGCCGACGACGCGGCGGACCGCCTCGCGCCCCTCGCTGCCGAGGAGCAGCCCCTGGGTCCGTACGGGCCGGCCGCCCGCTCCGTGCAGGCGACCCGCCTCCCGCTGCTCGGCTCGTCGGCGACGCTCACCACGACCCTGCAAGGCCCTGGCCTGGTGCTGGTCACCGGCCCCAACGGCAGTGGGAAGTCGACACTGCTGGGTCAGCTCGCCGGGCGTCTGCCGGCTCCCGCCGGCACGGTGCTCCTCGACGGGACACCGGTGCAGGAGCTGCCCGCCCGGGCCGTCGCCGAGACGGTCACCCTCGTGGAGGCCGACGACTGGCTCGCCGACGACACGGTGGCGGCCAATCTGCGTCAGGCGGCTCCCTCGGCCGACCCCGCCGCGCTACGGGCCGTACTGGGCGTGGTCGGCCTCTCGGCCCTGCCGCTCGACGCCTCGGTGGGCCCCGGCGGGCGACTGCTGTCCCAGGGGCAGCGCAGGCGCCTCGCCACCGCGCGCGCCCTGCTCAGGCGCCCTCCGGTCCTGCTGCTCGACGAACCCACCGCCGGTCTGGACCGCCCCACCGCGAAGGCGCTGCTGGCCGCGCTGGACCGAGCGCTGCCCGAGACATCGCTGGTGATCGCGTTGCAGGAGCAGGACGTCGATCTGCTGGACCGGGCCCCGACGGCGGTCGTCCGCCTCGGTCATACCGCTGACGGCTCGCCGTGGGCCCGGTCGACGCATGGGCTCAGTCGAAACGCAGGTCGGACAGTTGCCGTTCGAGTGCGGTGACGTCGTCCTCAGGAGCCGCCTCGGCCGGACGAGCGGCCATCAAGGCGGCCAGCTCACCCCCCGCCCGCCGGATGCGCACGGGCAATCCCTCCGTGTACTCGTCGCCGCCGGAACCCCAGTCCTCGGACGCCGCGTACACCGCGGTGGGGACGACTGCGGCGCGCAGATAGGAGAACAGCGGGCGCAGAGCGTGCTCCAGGACCAGGGAGTGGCGGGCCGTCCCGCCCGTCGCCGCGATCAGGACCGGCTTGCCGGTGAGGGCGTCCGGATCGATCAGGTCGAAGAAGGACTTGAACAGTCCGCTGTAGGAAGCGGTGAACACGGGCGTCACCACGATCAGGCCGCCGGCGCCCGTCACCGAGTCGATCGCGGCGGCCAGAGGGGGCGGCGGAAACCCGGTCACCAGGTGGTTGGCGACGGCGACGGCCAGTTCGCGCAGCTCGATGGCTTCGGTCTCCACGTCGTGGCCCTGAGCGACGAGTTCGTCGCGGGCCGACTCGGTGAGACGGTCCGCGAGCAGACGGGTGGAGGACGGGGTGCTCAACCCCGCGGACACGGCGACGAGCTTCATGCGGCGGTCTCCCCCTTGGCGGACTCAGCGCCCTGGGCGGACCCGGCGGCGGCGACCCGAGCCGGGTGCGTCGGCGCGTCCGGCACGTCGGCGGGACGGCCGTCCGCGAACTCCTTGCGCAGGACGGGCACGACCTCCTCGCCGAGTATGTCGAGCTGTTCCAGCACGGTCTTCAGCGGCAGACCCGCGTGGTCCATCAGGAACAGCTGCCGCTGGTAGTCGCCGACGGTCTCACGGAAGGACAGCGTCCGCTCGATGACCTGCTGCGGGGAGCCCACCGTCAGCGGGGTCTGCTCGGTGAACTCCTCCAACGACGGCCCGTGGCCGTAGACGGGCGCGTTGTCGAAGTAGGGGCGGAACTCCCGGACGGCGTCCTGCGAGTTCTTCCGCATGAACACCTGCCCGCCGAGGCCGACGATGGCCTCCTCGGGCCGGCCGTGGCCGTGGTGGGCGTACCGCCGCCGGTACAGCTGGACCATCCGCCTCGTGTGCTCGGCCGGCCAGAAGATGTTGTTGTGGAAGAAGCCGTCCCCGTAGAACGCGGCCTGCTCGGCGATCTCCGGCGAGCGGATCGAGCCGTGCCAGACGAACGGCGGTACGCCGTCCAGCGGACGGGGCGTGGAAGTGAAGCCCTGCAGAGGCGTACGGAACTTCCCCTCCCAGTCCACGACGTCCTCACGCCACAGCCGGCGCAGCAGCGCGTAGTTCTCCTTGGCGAGGTTGATGCCCTGCCGGATGTCCTGCCCGAACCAGGGATAGACGGGGCCGGTGTTTCCACGGCCCAGCATCAGGTCGACCCGGCCGTCCGCGACGTGCTGGAGCATCGCGTAGTCCTCGGCGATCTTCACCGGGTCGTTGGTGGTGATCAGCGTGGTGGCGGTGGACAGGACCAACTTCTCGGTACGGGCGGCTATGTAGCCGAGCATCGTCGTCGGGGACGACGGTACGAACGGGGGGTTGTGGTGCTCGCCGGTCGCGAAGACGTCCAGGCCCACCTCCTCCGCCTTGAGGGCGATGGCGACCATCGCCTTGATCCGTTCGTGCTCCGACGGAGTGCGGTTGTTGGTCGGGTCGGTCGTCACGTCTCCGACCGAGAAAATGCCGAACTGCATGGGTCACTCATTCTTTCGTTAATGGTGTGAGGTGCGAACATCCCCCGGTGCGGACACCTCTGCCAGGACGAACATCCCGACGCCGCCGACGGTCTACCGTGGCTCCACTCCGAGATCCGCATCGACGTCATATCCGGATTCCGCCCGGCCGG
This sequence comes from Streptomyces sp. NPDC059679, assembly GCF_042734105.1. NCBI lineage: Bacteria > Bacillati > Actinomycetota > Actinomycetes > Kitasatosporales > Streptomycetaceae > Streptomyces > Streptomyces sp. NPDC059679. The sequence continues at coordinate 110,075 of NZ_JBHWES010000001.1, forward strand.
CGGTGGGATGCGCGATGTCGGCCGCCAGGTCGAATGCTGCCTCTCCGACCGCGTCCTCCAGGGCGGACTCCGCGCGTTCGGCTTGAGCACGGCGGTGGTGATCGGTCATTCGCTCCATGATGTGCCGGATATGGGGGTGGCTGTTGTCTGAATTCGACTCACTCGCGTTCACTCGGCGGTCCTCCGTATCGGGCAACAGCAGGCATCAGCGATGCGGCGCCAAGCTATGCGGGTGTCCCCGTCGCGGGTTTGCCGACGGTGCACGGACTCTTGTCCGTCGGTGTACGGGACGGCTGTACGCCCGTCAGGCGGATCGGGGCCAGTGGCCGATGGTCCGGTGGTCGCGCACCACCTCTTCCAGCACATGTATGCCGAGGTCGACAAGCGGGTGCCGCCGGCTGCCCCGGCGCACGCAGGTGAGAATCCGCCGCGTCGGCATGTTCTCGTTCGACACCGGCACCCGCACCACCGCCTGGCCCGTCGTCCCCTCGGCCAGCCGCGGGACCAGCGAGACGCCCAGCCCGTTCCCGACCAGCGACCAGACCGCCGCCCACTGGGTGGCGGCATGCACGATCCGCGGCGAGAACCCGGCCGCCGCGCACAGCATCCGCACCCGCTGGGCGTGGTCACAGGTGCCCGGGTCGGCGACGACCCAGTCCTCGGCTGCCGCGTCCTCCAACCGCACTGATTCCGCTCGCGCAAGCGGGTGGTCGGCGGGCACCAGCATGATGTGCGGCTCCTCCAGCAGGTGGCTCTGCTCGAACCGTGCGTCATCCAGCGGCGGCCCGCCCTCGGTGGGCTCCACGACCGCGAGATCCACCTTGCCCGCCATCAGCAGGTCCATGCTCGCCATGGTGTCGCACTCGCGCACCTGCACCACCAGGTCGGGATGGCTGTGGCGCAGCCGCCCGGCCGCGGGGGCGATCAGACCGCTGACCGCGGTGGTGAAACCCGCCATGCGCAGTGGTCCGGCCATGCCCACCCGATAGGACTCCAACTCCGCCTGCGCCGCCTCCCACCGGGCCAGCAGCGCGTCGGCGTGGTCGATGAGCAGGTGTCCGGCCGGGGTCAGCCGGACGCGGCGGCCCTGTGGCTCCAGGAGCGGGACCTTGAGCTGCCGCGCGAGTTCGCGCATGTGGTGGGAGACCGCCGACGGGGTGAGGTGCAGGGCCTCTGCGGCCGCGGTGACCGTGCCCTGCTGGTGCACCACGCGGAGCATATGAAGCCGACGCAGGTCAATCATGAAATTATTTTGCACATACGACCAGTAAAACTTGCAATAGACCGCAACGGTTGTCCGGGGTCATCCTGCTGTTATGAACACCGACACGAACACCATCGTTTCCCGGCACACCACCAGCAACGGTGTCGTGGTCTGGCGCCGGTGCGCCTGCGGACGGCTTCAGATGGCCCTGATTCCCTACGGCACCGACGGCAAGCCACTCGCCGCGGGCGGGCACGACATCCAGTGCCCCCACCGCGACCGTTAGCGCCGCTCGGCGCCAGAAGGACGGGACGCCGGCGCCGGCGTCCCGTCCGTGGCTTCCCGTCGATCCGGTCGGCCGGATCCGGCCTGGGCCCTCGGTCAGCGGCGGCTGAACGCGGCGGCTTCGTTGCCGAATCCGACGATGAGCCAGCCGTTGGCAGCCACCGTCACCGTGTGGACGGGCATCGGGAACAGCAGCTCTCGTCCGGCCTGTCGAAAGGTGGCCACGTCCCGAACGCGCACCGTCCCCGCAGCTCCGGGTGGCGCCTTCCCCGCTGTCCGCCGGTGACCGCGTGAGGCCGGCCGTCGATCAGCGCCGTGGCCACCGCCATCAAAATCCGGATCGGTCAACTCTGCGCCATGCAGGTTGAGTTCACTCTCCGGAGCGGTGCCGTGGGGTGCGCGGTGAGTCATGTCCGGCACAGTATCCGGCTGGCTGACCGCCGGTCCTCCGCGTTCACTCAGAATCGGACAAGTGCGCTTTCGATGGTCAACCCTGGCCCCATCGTCATCAGAACTCCGTACTCTCCTGAGTTCACTATGCCCTCATCCAGAAGTCGTTCATAGGAGAACAGAAACGAACAGCTGGACAGATTTCCGTAGTCACGGAGAACGCCTATGGTATGACGCACGTCATGGCGGGTGAGACCCAGATTCGATCGGACGGATTCGACGATTTTCTTTCCGCCGGAGTGGATCACCCAGTGCGCCACATCGCCGCGCCCCAGTCCCGTGCCGTCCAGGAGCCGGTCGACAACGGTTTCGACATCCGCGCCGAGTACGGAGGGGACGTCCCGGTCCAGAAAGAACCGGAACTTTCCGGCTGTGTCGTCCCAGTCGCTGCCCATGGCGCCGGAGGCCTCGGGAATGATGTGGCTGGCGAAACGTAACAGGCGCGGTGCCGGGCCGGGCTCCACGGCCACCGCCCCCGTGCTGACCGCCACCGCTGCCGCACCGTCGCCGAACAGGCTGTTGACGACGGACGTGCGCATGGTGGCGTCGAGTACGTACGCTGCCGAGCACACCTCCACACACACCATCAGGGCGACGCGCCCCGGATTGGCCGTACTCCAGCCGGCCACCGCGTTCAGCGCGTTGAGGCCCGCGTTGCACCCCATGCCAACCACATCGAGCCTGCTCAGGCGAGGACTCAGCCCCATGTCCTTGATCAGCAGGGCGCTCAGTCCCGGGATGAGGAGTCCCGAACTCGACACGCAGCACAGGTAGCCGAGGTCGTCGAGGGTGCGTCCCGACGCCTCCACGCAGGCGCGCACAGCGGCGGCGCCCAACTCCACTCCCAAGCGGCCGTGTTTACGCAGGAGGTCGCCCTGGGTCTCGGTGACCGGACGCCCATGGGAGTCGGTGGGCGGCAGGGTGAGGTAACGGCGCTCGATCGCACTGTTGTGGAATACCGAACGCACCCGCTCGTCGGTGATGCCGAAGTAGTCGAGAACTTCGTCCTGCGTATAGGAACGCGGCGATACGGCGGTTCCCACACCGACTATCGCGGGACGCGCGCCGGATGGCGCCGGAGTCAGCGGGGCGTTCCCCACCAGTTCATTCGGCCCCGCTACGAACGGCGCAGTCATCTGATCGTCCCCCTCGTCGGCGGCGCGCGAAAGGCGCGGGCTAACGGAGCGTCGCCTCGATCATGGCGAAGGGCGAAGGCGTTGGCAGGATCCGGTCGAGCGTGAAGCCCGATTTGTCGAGCAGTTCGTCGTACTCGTTCGCGGTCCGCTCACGACCTGTGTGCATGGCCAGCATCGTCAAGTCGACCGTCTTGGCGAGATGAGGCTCGTCACCCTCCGGCAGAACCGCTTCGATCACCACGAGTCGTGCCCCCGGGTTCGCGGCCTGCACGAGCGAACCAAGTATCCGGCCGCATGATGCGTCGTCCCAGTCGTGCAGGATGTACGACAGCACATAGACGTCCGCGGTCGGCACCTCGTCGAAGAAGTCTCCCCCGACAACCTCGACCCGGCCCGCAATGCCCTGTTTTCTCAGCACGTCGTATGCGTCGGACACGACATGCGGAAGGTCGAAGACAATCCCATGACGGTCCGCGTGGCGGCCGAGCAGCTCGGCCATGACCGTGCCGTCGGAGCCGCCGATGTCGGCCACGACCTTTCCTTCAGGCAGCGCGTAACCGTCGAATATGCCGGCCCGCAGACTGCCCGTCACATTGGCCATGGCGCCGCTCAGCAGCGAGAAGCGCGCCGGGTCTTCGCCCAGCCACTCGAAGAAGGGCTTCCCGAAGTGGATCTCGGCCGCGGGTTCACCCGTCATGACGGTGCCCAGCAGCTGGCTGAACGGTTGGTAGTGGGTCTCCATCCAGCACAGGGCCACATCCCGGAGCGACGCGGGGTGCGTCGCGGACAGCAGCTCCCCGAAGGGCGTCGCCTCGACCGTGTCCTCGACATGGCGAAAGAGCCCGAGCGGTGCGAGCGTGCGCAGAAGGCGTCGCAGAGCGCTCTTGTCGGCACCGATCTCCTCCGCCAACCCCTCGACGGGTCGAGGCCCTGACGCGAGCTGGGTGGCCACGTTCAACTTGGCCACGACGTACAACGCCTGGGAAATCTGGAACCCACCCAGCATCTGGCCCATCAGCGTCGCCGGGGAGGGAACGGGCGGCGTAGCCGTAATGGCGTCGCTGCTGTCGGTGTTGCTCAACTCGCGTCCTTTCCATGGCGATACAAGAACACCGCATTCGTCAACTTCGAAGTGCCTCGATTCGTCCCTACGCCCAAAGACTAGGAAGCCGGCCCGGCAGTCGCTTGAACCACAGCGTCATCCGTACGGAACATATGCGCCACGAGACGACGTCGGGGCGCTGAATACGAAGGGAACCGACTGGCGATGAACAGCCGGGGATTGCGCGGAACGTAGACAGGTGGCGGATCCCGGTTCAACTCCAGCGATACCGTGCCGCCTTGCAGTTCCTGGTCCGGCAAGGAGGCGGCCCGCTCCAACAGTCGGCGGTGGACGAGTTGACCCGCGGGCTCACCGGACTGCTCGGCACACGCGTGAGGTCATGGCCTCGCTCGGCATCAACGGCGCCGTGATCAATAATGTCAACACGCCCGCGGACTACCTCGCCGAGCCGTTCCTGACCAAGCCGGCCGCGCTGGCCGGCGTGCTGCGCCGCTACGGCGTGGCGCTGTACGTCACCGCGAACTTCGCCGCCCCCATCGACCTGGGCGGGCTGGACACCGCCGACCCCCTTGACCCGGCGGTGCGCGGTTGGTGGACGAAGAAGGCCGAGGAGATCTACGGCAGGATCGAGGACTTCGGCGGTTTCCTGGTGAAGGCCAACTCCGAGGGCCGCCCCGGGCCGCTGGACTACGGACGCGCCCACGCCGACGGGGCCAACTGCTGGCGGACACCCTGAGACCGTACGGCGGGATCGTGATGTGGCGTGCGTTCGTGCACGACAGCGACGAGAAGTGGGACCGGCAGGCATACCTCGACTTCACGCCGCTGGACGGGAAGTTCGCGGACAACGCCGTTGTGCAGATCAAGAACGGACCGATCGACTTCCAGGTCCGCGACTCGGTGATCGAACTTCAGGTGACACAAGAGTACACCGGGCACGCCACCCATCTGTGTTATCTGGACCCGGATGACCTTTGGCAACCACCCGCACGTACGGACATGGGCACCCGCTGGGAGGGGCTGCGCCGCCGCGTCGACCACCGGCGGTTCACCGAGGTACGGCGCCAGTTCGGGGAGCAGAGGGCGAGACGGTGAAGATGGCCGTCGTACCACCGCCGACCCCCGCGCTCGCCACCCTGCACGCGCGCCCGAGATCGGGCGCGCGTGCAGGTCCTCGACTCCTCGCTGCGCAGCCTGGCCAAGGCGGCCGTCGTCGTCCCGCCCGCCACGCGATGCGTACACGCGCTGGACACCGGGCCCGACTCGGCGCCGCTGCTGGGGGGCTACACCCGTCTCTCGCCGACCAGCCGCTGGCACGAGGGCGCCGCATTCGGCTGGGTCGGCAACACGCCCGCCGCCACGGACACCGGACTGTTCGATGTCGTCCGCCGGGACTACGTACGCAACGGCGTCCCGACCGTACTCAGGCTGAAGCTGCCCGCCGGACGCTGCACCGCGCATCTGCTCACCGGCGACCCCAACACCTCTACTGGCCGACGACCAGGAGCGGGCCTGGCCTCGATCGTTTGTACCGACGCCTGGGCCTTGCAAGCGCGCAGGTCGCCGGGGCGCGGTGGCGGGTGCCGAGGTACCGCCCTACGGTGGACGGGGGAGCGCACGCAGTGCCTTCCCTCAGCCCCCGCACGGGCAAGAAGGGATGTGGCCCATGGGCTCACCCTCCCGCGAGCCGGTCCCCCAGCCGGTGCTGTCCCCGCTGACGGCTGCGGCGATCTTCCTGGTCGCGACCATCGACCAGGGCGGCGAACCGGCCACCCGGGAACTGTTGTCGAATCTCAACGGACTGCAGCGGGCCGTCGGATTCCGCGCTTCGCCGGACGGACGGCTGAGCGCTGTCGCAGGCATCGGCTCGCAGGCGTGGGACCGTCTGTTCACCGGGGCACGCCCGGCGGAACTGCATGCCTTCCGTGAGCTCGCCGGACCTCGGCACCGAGCGGTGTCGACGCCCGGTGACCTGCTGTTCCACATTCGGGCCGCCCGCTTGGACCTCTGCTTCGCGCTGGCCGCCGAGATCATGGAGCGGCTTCGCGGTGTCGTCACGGTGCGCGACGAGGTCCATGGTTTCAAATACTTCGACGTGCGTGACCTGCTCGGCTTCGTCGACGGCACGGAGAACCCGACGGGCGCGGCGGCGAGCGCCGCCGTGCTGATCGGCGACGAGGACCCGCAGTTCGCCTCGGGCAGCTATGTGATCGTGCAGAAGTACGTACACGACCTGCGGGCATGGAAGGCCCTTCCCGTCGAGGCGCAGGAGATGGTGATCGGGCGCCGGAAGCTGTCGGACATCGAACTGGACGACGCCGTCAAACCGGCCGACTCACACGTGGCTCTCACCACGATTGAAGACCCCGACGGGACCAAGCACGAGATCCTGCGCGACAACATGCCCTTCGGGACCGTCGGGCAGGGCGAGTTCGGCACGTACTTCATCGGGTACGCCCGCACTCCGACCGTGACCGAGCGGATGCTGAGGCGCATGTTCCTGGGCGCTCCGCCGGCGTCCCACGACCGGATCCTGGACTACTCCACACCGGTCACCGGGTCGCTGTTCTACGTGCCCAGCAGCGACTTCCTGGACGACCTCCCCGAACCACCGGGCCGGAGCGGGACGGCTGACGCCGATGCGGCGCCGCCTGTGGCCCGATCTCCGGCCGTGAACGGCTCCCTGGGAGTCGGCGGTCTGCGGAAGCAACAGAAGGCGAGCAGCGCCGATGGACAATCTACACCGTGAACTGGCGCCCATCTCGGCCGTCGCGTGGGCCGACATGGAGCAGGAGGCTCGACGCACCTTCGAACGCCACGTGGCCGGCCGCCGGATCGTCGACGTTCCCGAGCCGGGTGGCACCGAACTGTCCGGCGTGGGCACCGGCCATCTCGAGGCCGCCGAGGCTCCGGCAGACGGGATCACGGCCCATACCCGCGCGTTCCAGCCCCTGGTAGAGCTGCGGGTGCCGTTCACCGTGGATCGGCAACAGGTGGACGATGTGGAACGCGGAGCCAAGGACACGGACTGGCAGCCGGTGCAGGACGCGGCGCGAGACATCGCGTTCGCCGAGGACCGGGCCGTGTTCGAGGGCTACGCCGCCGCCGGAATCGCGGGCCTGCGCTCAAGCTCGTCGAACCGGGCGCTCACCATGCCCGCCGAGGTACGCGAGTACCCGACCGTCGTCAGCAAGGCCGTGAGCGCGCTGCGGCTGGCGGGTGTCAGCGGTCCGTACGCCATGGCGCTGAGCGCCGAGGCGTACACCGCCGTCAGCGGTACGTCCGACCATGGCTATCCGGTCATCAAGCACATGGCCCGCCTCCTGGACGGCGACATCGTCTGGGCGCCCGCGATCGACGGGGCCTTCCTGCTGTCCACCCGGGGCGGCGACTTCGAACTGCGCATCGGCCAGGACGTGTCCATCGGCTACCTTTCGCACGACGAGCGCAGCATCCGTCTGTACTTCCAGGAGTCGCTGACCTTCCTCGTGTACACGAGCGAAGCCGTCGTACCCGTGGCTCGCCCGGCACCCGGGTAGTTCCTGCGACAAGATCAGCCGACCAGGAAGCCGTCCGGCCGAGTCACCCGGCGCACCAGGTCCGCCCAGGTGGCCTGGAGGTCGTCGGCGGGGATTCCGCGATCGCGGACCAGATGGTCCGCCGTCTCGAAGGCCGTAAAGGCGAGCAGGGCATGGGCGAGCACGTCGGAGTCGGCGTCGACTCCGGCTTCCCACAGGAGGTCCGCGACATGGCGGTGAAACGCGCGGCCCGTCTCGGAGGCGTTGCGGTTGCGGGGCCGGAGTTGTCGCGCCAGGGCGGCGCCCAGGTCCGTGACATCGGCGATGCGGTCGATCAGGGTCCAGCCGAACGCCGTCAGCCGGTCCGCCGCCGGCGCACCGGGGCCGAGGGGCGGGGGACCCGAGGCGCACACCTCGCGGAAGTCGGCCTCGGCCTCGTCGAGGAGGACGCGCAGAAGGCCCTCCCGACCACCGAAACGGCGGAAGAGGGTGCCCTTCCCCACCCCGGCCTCCTTCGCGACCGCCTCCATCGTCACGTGCTCGGCGCCGTGCTCGCCGACCAGGCGACGGGCGGCCTCCAGCAGCCGGGCGCGGTTGCGGGCGGCGTCGCAACGCTCAGCGCCGACGGCGGTGCCGTCCGGTGTCTCCATCAGCGTTCTCCCGTCAGGCGTACGTACACATTCCCGGGCGTCGATGCGCACCGGATGGACGGGGACAGGACGTATCGCCGGGGGTGCTGCTTCGATCGCCGAGGCTAACGGCGCGGGACGGTGCCGGGATGCGACTCCGGCCCCAGTCCGTGTCGGCAGATGGAACTAGGACTCCGGCAGGACTCCCCCCCATCGATCCGCCCAAGCGACTAGCGATCTTGGATCTGGAGAATTAGATTCTCCGATTTGCGAGAATCCAATCACCATCCAACTGCCGTTCCAGAGCGAGGAAGGCGGGCCAGTGGCACCCACCGACGAGCCGTCCGACGACATTCACACGATCGACTTCTTCCGTGACGACGGGGCGGTGGCGGACCCGTACCCCTACTTCGACTCCCTGCGCACACGCTGTCCCGTGCTCCGCGAACCCCACCACGATGTCGTGATGGTGACGGGATACGACGAAATGGCGGAGGTGGCCCAGGACTCCAAGACCTTCTCGGCCTGCGTCTCGGTCACCGGCCCCTTCCCCGGCTTCCCGGTCCCGCTCGAGGGGGACGACGTCAGCGGCCTGATCGAGCGGCACCGCGACGAGCTGCCGATGAGCGACCAGTTGCCGACCCTCGACCCGCCGGTGCACACCGCGCACCGCGCACTGCGGATGCGGCTGATCACACCCAAGCGCCTCAAGCAGAATGAGGAGGCCGTCGGGGAGATCGCCGACCGGATGCTGGACACCTTCCTGGCGCGTGGCGAGGGCGAGTTCATCAGCGAATTCGCCGGCCCCTTCACGCTGCTGGTCATCGCCGATCTGCTGGGGGTGCCCGAGGAGGACCGGGAGGAATTCCTCGACCGGCTCCAGCGCCGGCCGCGGGCCGGGGGCGGCATCGGCAGCACCGGCGAGGGCGCGATGGCGCACTCGCCGCTGGAGTTTCTGTACGGGCGCTTCGCGGACTACATCGAGGACCGGCGGCGGCAGCCACGCGGCGATGTGCTGACCGGCCTGGCCACCGCCAGGTTCCCGGACGGCTCCCTGCCCGATGTCGCCGATGCGGTGCGGGTGGCCGCCAATGTGTTCTCGGCCGGGCAGGAGACGACCGTACGGCTGCTCAGCTCCGCATTCATGCTGATCGCCGAACACCCCGACATCCAGGAGCGGTTGCGCGCGGAACGCGGTCTCGTCCCCAACTTCGTCGAGGAGGTGCTGCGCACGGAAAGCCCGCTCAAGGGCGACTTCCGGCTCTCCCGGATCCCCACCACGGTGGGCGGCGTCGACATTCCGGCGGGCACCACCCTCATGCTGCTCAATGGCGCGGCCAACCGCGATCCGCGGAAGTTCGAGGACCCGGCCACCTTCGACCCGGCCCGTCCCAACGCCCGTCACCACCTCGCCTTCGGCCGCGGCATCCACACCTGCCCCGGCGCACCGGCCGGTGCCGTCGAACACGGCGGTGCCGCTGCCCTCGGGGAGCCGCCCGGTGAGCGGGGTGAATCAGGTGGCGGTGGCCAGGAACGGCGTCGGATCGGCCGCGTATCCCAGCTCCTCCAGGATGAGGGCGAGCTCCAGCGGGGGCGCCTCAAGCCAGCCGAGCTCCAGACAGGTCTGCCACTGCCGGTCCTCTGGCTGGGCGCACACCTTGGCGACCGTCTCACGCACCGTGCGCCGCAGCGGCCGCTGCTCCTCGTCGAGCTCGAACTCCACGCCCGGCCTCCGCCCTCTCGCCGTACCAGTGGCAACACACGTAAAACGAGAATGCCATTGTCATAATAGGGAAGTAAGAGCCTTGCTTTTGATGGAGCGCGATTCGGTAGGCGGAGCGCCCCCTCTTTTCACATGAGTGGAGTACCGTTCTGCTCATGAGTGCCGTCCCCGCAGAACCCGTCGAGACCCCCGAGCCCGCCTGGCGGCAGCGCGCCGTCGAGCGATCCACCCGGGCCGCGAAGCTGCGTGCCGAGCAGCGCGTGCAGCGCTTCCTTGACGCGGCCCAGGAGCTGGTCGCCGACAAGGGCACCACCGACTTCACCGTGCAGGAGGTCGTGGAGCGCTCCCGGCAGTCTTTGCGCAGCTTCTACCAGCACTTCGACGGCAAGCATGAGCTGCTGCTCGCCCTCTTCGAGGACGCGCTGTCGAGGTCGGCCACCGAAATCCGGGAGAAGTCCGCGGAGGGACGGGATCCGCTGGACCGGCTGCGGATCGCGGTCGACCTGCTGTACGACTCCTGCAGGCCCCGCGAGGGCCAGCAGTCCCCGTTGTTCACCGACTTCGCCATCCAGCTGCTGGTCACCCACCCGGACCAGGTGGCGACCGCCCATCTGCCGCTGCTCAGCTTCTTCACGGAGCTGGTGGAGGAGGCGGTCGAGGCCGGTCAGGCCGTCGCGCCCAGGCCGCGCCGTATCGCCTCGCTGATCATGCAGACGGCGATGTTCACGGCCCAGGCGCCCGCGGCTCCGGTCGGCGCCCATCCTTCGCCGATCAGCGCGGACGAGGTGTGGGAGTTCTGCCTGGGCGGCATCACCGGCGTGGGCCGCCCGCCCGTCGACAGCACCCCCGCCGCCACCCCGGCCGAGAAGACCGCCCCCCGCAGCGCCGCCGCGAAGACGGCCCCGGCCAAGAAGGTGACGGCGAGGAAGCCGGCGACGAAGAAGGCCGCGGCCAAGAAGGCCACCACCTCCCGGGGGACCGACCGCGGCAAGGCCTGACACGACCGTCGTACCACTTCGAAGGGCCCGCACCCGTGCGGGCCCGTTCTCGTTTCCAGGGCCGGATCCCCGGCCCTCCCCATCTGCCACCGCCCTCCGAACGGTTGACGCGGGCTTTCGGTCTGACCTTTGATATGTTTCACGCATCAGCAGCCGGCAGAGGGGTTCCCCCGCCGTGGACTTTGAGCTGACCGAGGATCAGGAGACCATCCGCAAGCCCGTCGCCGATCGACTCAACGGCGTCTCGGAAGCACTCCACCGCCGGCTGTCGGAGGTGTGGCGGGAGCTGGCCGAGGACGCCAAGGCCCGGGCGATCGTGCTCACCGGTGCGGGGCGGGCGTTCAGCGCGGGCGGCGACTTCGACCACCTGCGCCGCCACCACCACGACCCGGAGCTGCGGGAGCGGTCGATCCGGCTCGACCGGACCATCCAGACGGAGATGATCCGCTTCCCGCTTCCGGTGGTCGCGGCCGTCAACGGCTCGGCGGTCGGGCTCGGTTGCAGCCTCGCCCTGGGCTGCGACCTGGCTGATGGCCGAGGACGGCTATCTCGCCGACCCCCATGTGTCGGTCGGTCTGGTGGCGGGCGACGGCGGAGTCGCCCTGTGGCCCCTGCTGACGAGTCTGCTGCGGGTGAAGGAGTACCTGTTCACCGGGGACCGGATCCCGGCGGCCACGGCGGTCGAACTGGGCCTGGCCAACCGGGTCGTACCCACCGCGGACCTGATGCACGAAGCGCTCGCGCTCGCCCATCGGCTCGCCGCCCAGCCCGCGGAGGCGCTGCGCGCCACCAAGGCGGCGCTGGCCGCGGTGGTCGAGCAGGTCGCGCGCGGCGGCATGGAGGCGGCCCTGCTGGCCGAGCGGTCCACGATGACCAGCCCGGACCACATCCGGATCATCGACGAGCTCGCCTCCCGCGCGCACCGCCGCCCGCCCGCGCCCGAGGAGGACTGAGCGTGGAGCCCGAGGAGTTCGCCCTGGTCCGCGACATGCTGCGGTCGTTCGCGACCCGGTACCGCGTGGGCTCCGCCGACGAGGTGAAGCCGCAGACCCCCGCCGGCCGCGCGGCAGGCGCTCGACGAGCTCGGCCTCGCGGAGCTGCGCCGCGCCTCCCCGCCGGCCGCCACCTTTCAGGAGTGCGCGCTGCTCGCCGAAGAACACGGCAGACAGCCCCTGACCACATCCCTGCTCGGCACGGATCTGCTCGCTCAAGAGCTGCTGCGGCTGCTCGGGGAAACACCCCCGCCATCACGGCCGACGATCGCCCTCGCCCAAGATCTGCGCTTCCCCGGGCCCACCACGTCCACCCTCGTCGCCTGGGACTGCGAGGGCGCCGACTGCGCGCTGTCCGTCGACCCCGAGGGAACCGTGCGGAAGGTCGGGGTGGGCCCGCCCGCGCCGACGGCCGACCTGCTGCGCGGCGTACGGACCGCCTCCGGGGGCGGTGAGGTCGTCGGACGGCTCACCCCCGAGGCACGGCAGCACTGGCAGGCGTACGCCTTGGTCGTCGTCACCGCGGAACTCGTCGGCACGGCGGCCTCGTTCGTCGAGCTGAGCGTGGGCTACGCCCGCGACCGGCACCAGTACGGGAGGCCGATCGGCTCCTTCCAGGCGGTGCGGCACCTGCTCGCGGACGCGACCGTCCAGGTGGAGTCCTGCACCAGCGCCGCCCGGTACGCCGGCTGGTGCCTGGACCACGAGCCGCCGGACCGGGCGCTCGCGGCGGCCCGCGTGGCCAAGGCGGAGGTGAACACCTCGGCGGTCGAGGCGGTGTACGCCGGGATGCAGGTGTTCGGCGGCATCGCCCAGACCTGGGAGCACATCGCCCATCTGTATCTGCGCAAGGTCCTGGTGGGCGCGAGGCTGCTCGCGACCACGGCCGATCTGCTGCCCGCCCTGGCCACCTCGGAGGCCGCCCGATGACGGACTCCCTCCTGGACTTCGGCGACCCGGCGGACCTGGAGCGCCTGCGCCGCGACTTCCGCACCTGGCTGGCCGATCATCCGCTGCCCGAGCGGCGCGCGGACGAGCCGGTCCCCGTCTTCCTGCACCGCTGGCACCGCCTGCTGCACTGTGGTGGAGGACGGTATGCCCGGGTTCACCCGCGGGCGGGTCCTGGACAAGATGGGCATCAAGGCGCAGGACACCGTGGAGCTGGCCTTCGACGATGTACGCGTGCCGGTGGCCAACCGGCTCGGCGAGGAAGGCAGGGCGTTCGGGTATCTGGGGCGCAATCTGCCGCAGGAGCGGATGACGGTCGCGGTCGGCTCGGTGGCGCAGGCCCGGGCGGCGCTCGATGCCACGATCGCGTATGTCAAGGAGCGCAAGGTGTTCGGGACACAGGTCGCGTCCTTCCAGAACACCAAGTTCGAACTCGCCGCCGTGGCCGCCGAGGTCGAGGCCGCGAAGGCCATGCTCGACCGTGCCGTGCTCGACCTGGTCGGCGGTCGGCTCCGCGGCGCCGACGCCGCGAAGGTCAAGCTGTTCTGCACGGAAATGCAGGCCCGTGCCGTGGACCGATGTCTTCAACTCTTCGGCCGATACGGCTACATGCTGGAGTACCCGATCGCGCGGCTGTAGGCGGACGCGCGCATCACCCGTATCTACGCCGGGACCAGTGAGGTCATGAAGGTCATCATCGCCAAGTCCCTGGAGTTGTGAGACATGTCCGTGCACGACTTCGCCGACCGGCCGGGCGTCGCCCTCGTCGCGGGCGGCACCGGCGGTATCGGAGCGGCCGTCGTCCGGCTCCTCGCGGAGCGCGGCAGCGACGCCGCCTTCACCTACCGGTCCAACAAGGAAGCGGCGGACGCCCTCGTCGGCGAGGTGACGGCGTACGGCCGCCACGCCGGCTCCGTGCGCGTGGACCTGACCGACGAGGAGGCCACCGCGCGGGCCGTCGCCGAAACCGCCGCGGCGGGCGGCGGCCTGCACACGCTGGTGTACGCGGCCGGGCCGCGCGTCCCGATGAAGCATCTGAGCAGGGTCACGCCCGCTCAGTACCGTGCCCAACTGGAGGCCGACGCGGTGGCGTTCTTCAACCTCGTCCACCCCGCGCTGCCGCTGCTGCGGAAGAGCCGGGGCAGCGTCGTCGCCGTGACGACGGTCGCCACCCGCCGCTTCCCGGTCCGCGACGGGCTGTCGTCGGGCGCCAAGGGCGCGGTCGAGGCGGTGGCGCGCGCCCTCGCCGCCGAGGAGGGACGGTACGGCGTCCGCGTCAACTGCGTCGCCCCCGGCATGCTCACGGACGGCATCGCGGCCCGACTGATCGACTCCGGCGAACTCGACGAGGACGCCCTCGCCGTCACCCGGCGCAATATCCCGCTGCGCCGGTTCGGCCGGGCGGAGGACATCGCGGAGGCGGTCGCGTTCCTCGCCTCGGAGCGCGCCGGGTTCATCACCGGGCAGGCACTGGGCGTGGACGGCGGGTACAGCGTCTGAAGCGACGGCTCATGGGGCGATCTCTCGACCGCCGATGTACGCGGCCCGTACGACATCGGCGGACAGCGCGTCCAGCGCTTCGCGCAGGGGTACGTGGAGCAGGCACAGGTCGGCCGCCGCGCCCACCCTCAACTTCCGTATGCGGGCCGGGTATCGCGCGCGACCGAGGAAGAGCCGCAGCGCTGCTTGAGGCCCGATGCTCTCCCCGTCGTCCCGGGTGATCGCGGCCCGCATCACCGCCCACGCGTCGTGGGTGCCGTACGGCGCGTCGGTGCCGGCGGCGAGCGGGACGCCCGCCTCGGCCAGGGTGCGGCAGCGGTAGGGGTGGGCCCGGTCGTCCGCATGGACATCGGCGGCGTACTCGCGGATCCGCTCCACCGGGAAGTGCGGCTGGGTCACCACGGTCACGCCCAGCCGCCGGATCCAGGGGATCGTCTCCGCCGGGATCACCGATCCATGCTCGATACGGTCGCCCGCGACCGGGTCCGCCTCATCGAGGGCCAGCAGGGTCACGAGCAGCTGTACGCGGGTGACGCAGTGCACGGCGAGCGGCCGGGGGCGTATCGCGGCCACCGTGGCCGCCAGGTCGGCAGGGGTCGGCAGGGTCGGGTCGTCGAGCACGATCTTCGCCGGGGAGCCGACACCTGTCTTCGCCGGGGCGTCGACGCCCATGACGACGAGCCGCTGCGGCAGCACCGACAGCGTCCGGTCCAGCCAGGGGCGGGGTTCGGGTCGGCGTTGGTGAACCCGGTGACGCCGAGGCGCGCGGCCCGCCGGCCCACCCGCTCCAGATCGAGCCGTACGGGCGGTACGGCGTCTCGCAGCCGCTCGTCCTCCCGCCACAACCGCCCGTCGCCGACGTCGCCCAGCCCCGCCGCCCGCAGCGCCGGGCTGTTGAGAAACCACATGGCCCCGCTGCGGTGCTGCACCCGGACCGGCCGGTCGGGGACGAGGGCGTCCCGCGTCCGGCGGTCGAGCTCTCCCGCGACGCTCTCGTGGTAGCCGACGGCCCGCACCCACTGTCCGGGCGCCCCGCCCCGCAGCGCCTGGGCAAGCCCGTCACGTCCACGTACATCGGCTGGGCCGACGCGGACGGAGGCGGCATCGTCGGCCAGGGCGGCCAGGTGGACATGGTGGTCGTGCAGGCCCGGCAGCAGCGCCCCGCCCCGCCCGGCCACACCCTCCTCCCCCGCCAGCCGGTGCCCGATCTCGGAGATCCGCCCGTCCGCGCCGACGCGGACATCCACTCCGGCGCGGCCCTCGACCTCGACGTCCCGGATCAGCACGGCCGTACGCGGGAGTCGGCGAGTGCGGCGGCGCAGGCCGCCATGGACACGCACAGCAACTCCCCGCCCCCGGCCGCGAGGGAGCGGGCGACGGCGTGGGCGGCGTACAGTCCGGTCACCGGATCGGCGAGCGCGTCGCCGAGGAACACGGGCTCGCCCCGCGCGTCGAGGCCGGTCAGGGCGCCCGCGACCGCCGCATCGTCGCCGAAGGCGATCCGGCCGTCATCGCGGCCGTATCCGGTGATCCCCACCCAGACCCGGCCGGGACGCGCGGCCAGGAACTCCTCAGCGTGCACCCCGAGCCGTCTGAGGGCCCTCGGCCGCGAGGCTTCGATGACGATGTCGGCCTCGGAGACGACGTCGGCGAGCGCGCCGGAGGCGAAGTCCAGCGTCAGGTGCGTGTGCCCGTCGTGCAGCCGGCGGTAGAACTCCGGCTGTCCGAACCGCGCCCCGTCAGGCCGTCCCGTACTCTCCACCTTCGTCACACGCGCCCCGGCCAGCCCCAGCAGATGCGCGCACAGCGGCCCTGCCCACAGCGCGGACAGGTCGACGACGCGCAGGCCCGCGAGCGGGCGCGGCCGTCGCTCCCCGTGGAGCCGGGTGTGTACGGGGGCGCGGTCGCCGCCGTCCGATCCGAGTGCGGCCGCCGCGATGCCCACCGTCTGTGCTCTGCGGGCGAGTTGGCGGGCCGTGGTCTTCCGGGCAGCCGTGGGCAGGTCGGTGTCCGGTGCCGCCCGCTGCCGGTCGCCGAGGAGGGCGAGCAGGGCCGGGAGGGCGGTGTGGTCGTCCGGGCGGGCCAGGTTGACGGCGACCCAGCCGTCGGCGGTTTCGAGGAGCCGACAGGTGCCATTCGCCGACGTACGGCCCGGCGGCGTGAATCCGGCCAGGTGTGCACGGAGGAAGAGCGCGGTGGGCAGGTCGACGGGGACGCCGGTGCGGTCGGTCAGGTCCTCCGCGACCGCACGGAGCGGGCCGAGAAAGGATTCCACGCCGGCCATCCAGCGACTGATGTGGCCGATCATGGAGTCAAGAGTGGTGTTCTTCATTCTGGAAACTCCATTCTCTTCCAGCGTGACGCAAGATTACACTCCGGTGGTCATGGAATCGCCGTTCCGTCTGGTCGACCTCGACCGCTCGACATCGCCCCCACCCGGCCCGGACCGGGTACTGGTGGGCATGGCGGCACAGCCGAAGACCGTCACCGGGGAGTTCGACGTCCTGCTGACCGCCGCCCCCGGTGCGCCACGGCCCTGGGTGTCGTGCCCGGATCCCCACGCCACCGCCCGGCGCCTCCGAGACGCCGTCACCCGGCAACCCGCCGCCTGTGTCGCCCTGGTCCAGGTGCTCCGCATGGGCGCCGTACTCCCGCCGCCCGACCGGCTGCTGGTCGAATCGCTCGCCTACTCGACCCTCCAGGGCGGCGCCGCCTTCCGCGCCTGGCTCGCCTCAGCCCGCCGCCGTCCCCGCCCTCCCCGTCCTGCCGCCGAGCCGGTCCGACTCCGGCGGGACGGCGACCGGCTGACCGTCGCGCTGGACCGCCCCTGGGTACGCAACGCCGTCGACGCGGCCACGCGTGACGCCCTGTGCGAGGCCCTGGAGGTCGCGGTGGCCGACCCGTCGATCACCGGGGTCGACCTGCATGGCCACGGGCCCGCGTCCTGCAGCGGGGCCGACCTCGCCGAGTTCGGCACCGCACGGGATCCCGCCGAGGCTCACCGGGTGCGCGTACACCGCAGTCCGGCGGCTCTGCTCCAGCGGTGCGGACCCAAGGTGACCGCCCATCTGCACGGCGCGTGCGTGGGAGCGGGCATCGAGCTTGCGGCGTTCACGGGGCGTGTCCTGGCGGCGCCGGACACCGTGATCCGCCTGCCCGAAACGGGCATGGGCCTGATCCCGGGCGCCGGGGGAACAGCGAGCCTCCCGCCCCGCATCGGCCGGGAACGCACCGCGTACCTCGCTCTGTCCGGCGCCCCTCTCACGGCCGTCGAGGCACTGCGCTGGGGTCTGGTCGACGAGGCCATCGACGCCTCTCCGGCACTTGCCGCCTCAGGCGCCGTCCGCTGACGGAGGCTCGGGCTCGGGTTCGGCGAAGGCGCCCGCGACCGCGGCGAGGACGGCGGTTCTGGCCGCGTGGCCGGGCAGTTGCGGGTCGTGTGGCGTACGGAGCAGCACCAACTGGTGGTACAGCGGCGCGGTGGCGGCGATGAGCAGTCGGCGGGCGTCAGTTCGCGGCGGGATGTCGCCGCGCCGGACGGCACGGCTGACGACGATCTCGCACCGGGCGTACCGGTCCTCCCAGAGCCGCTGTTGGGCCTCGGCGGCTTTCTCCGAGCGGAACGAGGCGGCGATCAAAGCAGCCATGATCGGCGGCTGTGCGGCCATGGCTGTCTGGATCTCCTGGTTCAGCGCTGCCAGGTCGCCTTCCAGTGACCCGGTGTCCGGTGGCTGCCAGTCGTCGTCGCTCGCTGCGTCGAGAACGTCGGCGAGCAGGCCGCCGACGTCCCCCCAGCGCCGGTACACCGTGGTGCGGTGCACGCCGGAGCGGGCGGCGACGGCGTCCATGGCGAGCCCGTCATAACCGTGTTCGCCGAGTTCCGCGCGGACCGCGTCGAGTACCTGCGTACGAATACGGGCGGTGCGGCCCCCGGGACGGCGTCGGGTGGGCGGCGGCCGGGTGTCTTCTGGTTCCGGGTCTGTGGGAGTGATCACTGGAAGTCCGTTTGCTCAGGGGGACGGCGTTGTGGCAACATCTTAATGCATCAGTTGTCGCACTAGTGGAGTGATCAATGCTCTTCCAAAGCGTTCGCCCGGCCGCGCGGCCCTCGACAGCCGCCTCGTTCTCGAATGCTTTGGAGTCTCCGTATGCCTACACAGATCACCGCGCTCGCCGTCAGCAAGTCCTTCAACGGCAAGCTCGTTCTTGACTCGGTGACCTGCTCGCTCGCCGCGGGCGAGCGCACCGGGATCATCGGTGAGAACGGATCCGGCAAGACCACCTTGCTGCGCCTGCTCGCCGGGCGTGAACGGCCCGATCAGGGCGAAGTCGTCGTCCAGGCCACTGGCGGCGTCGGCTATCTCGCCCAGAACGAGCGGATGGAGCCGCAGGCCACCGTCCAGCAGATCATCGACCGGGCCCTGACCGAACTACGCACTATCGAGCAGCGAATGCGCCGCCTGGAGGCCGCGATGGCCGACGGCGACGAGACGGGCATGGCCGAGTACGGCGAACTGATGACGGTCTTCGAACTGCGTGGCGGCTATGACGCCGACGCTCGGGTGGAACGTGCTCTGCACGGTCTCGGCCTGGGGCTGGTGGGCCGTGACCGTACCGCGGGCAGCCTGTCCGGCGGAGAGCGGGTCAGATTGCGGCTGGCCGCCGTACTGGCGGCCGCGCCGGAGGTGCTGCTGCTGGACGAGCCGACCAACCATCTCGACGACGCCGCCCTGAGCTGGCTGGAAGAACACCTGCGCACCCGGCGGGGCACCACGGTGACGATCTCCCACGACCGGGTCTTCCTCGAACGCGTCGCCACCAGCCTGCTGGAGGTGGACGCCGACCGGCGCCGCGTCGTCCGATACGGCAACGGCTACACCGGCTACCTCGCCGAGAAGGCCGCTGCCCGGCAGCGCTGGGCCCAGGCGTACGACCAGTGGCGGGCCGACATCGGCCGGCTCCGCGAGGCCGCCGCGACCACCGCCCGCCAGGTGGCCCCCGGCCGACCGATGAAGGACGGCAACAAGATGGCCTACGACCGGGCGGGCGGCCGGGTGCAGCAGTCGCTGGCCGGCCGGGTGCGCAACGCCGAGGAACGGCTGCGCCGCCTCCTCGCCGACCCGGTCCCGCCCCCGCCGGAGCCGCTGCGCTTCACCCCCGTACTGCGGGCCCGCCGCCTGCAGGGCGCCGTACTCCACGCCGCCGACATCGCCGTCACGGACCGGCTCGACCGCACGAGCGTCACCGTCAAGGCGGGCGAGCGCCTGCTGATCACGGGGCCGAACGGAGCGGGCAAGAGCACCCTGCTCCGCGTACTGGCCGGGGACCTCACCCCCGACAGCGGGAGCGTCACCCGCCGCGCCAGGATCGGCTACCTCCCCCAAGAGCCGCAGCCCGGGAAACCGGACGACACCGTGCTGGCCGCCTTCGCCCGTGGACGGGCGGGAGAGGCCGCCGGACACGCCGAACAGTTGCTGTCCCTCGGCCTGTTCGACCGCGAACAGCTCACGGTGCCCGTCGGCCGGCTGTCCACCGGGCAACTGCAGCGTCTCGCCCTGGCGCGACTGCTCAGCGAGCCGTCAGACGTCCTGTTGCTCGACGAACCCACCAACCATGTGTCGCCCGCCCTCGTCGAGGAGCTGGAAACCGCTCTGACCGGGTACGACGGCACCCTCGTCATCGTCAGCCACGATCGCCGGCTGCGCCGGCGCTGGCAGGGCACCCACCTGGCCATGCGGCCGACTCCGACGTCCGCCGCCAGGGCCTGAGGTCCACCGGACCCGCGGACACCCCTTCGGAAAGGAAGCGATTCGTCATGCCACCTGTCCCCGCCGACCCGACCGTCGTACATCCGATGCCCGAGCAGCCGCGGGTGGTGCTGCTGAAGCCGCTGGTCACCTCGCCGCTGATCGAGGTCGGAGAGTTCTCCTACTACGACGATCCCGGTGACCCGACCGCCTTCGAGACCCGCAATGTGCTGTACCACTACGGGCCGGAAAAGCTGGTCATCGGGAAGTTCTGCGCGCTGGGCGAGGGCCTGCGGTTCATCATGAACGGCGCCAACCACCGCATGGACGGCCCCTCGACGTTCCCCTTCCCCATCATGGGCGGCTCCTGGGCCGAGCACTTCGACCTCATCGCCGGGCTGCCCGGACGGGGTGACACCGTGGTGGGCCATGACGTCTGGTTCGGATACCGGGCCATGGTGATGCCCGGCGTCCGTATCGGCCACGGAGCGATCATCGCTTCCGGCTCCGTCGTCGTCGACGACGTCCCCGACTACGGCATCGTCGGCGGCAACCCCGCCCGTCTCATCCGCCGCCGCCACAGCGACGAGGACATCAACCGCCTTCTGGCCGTGGCCTGGTGGGACTGGCCGCTCCAGCACATCACCGAACACATCCGCACGATCATGTCCGGCAGCATCGACGACCTCGAGAACGCGGCGCCCGGACGCACACCGCCCCACAGGTCGACGGACCGCTGAACCGTCGGACGACCGGCCCTGCCGAGGACCGGCCCTGCGGAGGACCGGCCCTGCGGACGTCGGCATCGGCATCGGCATCGGCATCGGCATCGGCATCGGCAATCCATCCACACTCCTGCGCCAAGAATCGAGCTGTCAGCATGCCTGCTTCCCCCCACCACAACCCGTTCGCCGACTGGCTTCGCGCCCATGCCGTCCCCCTCACCCACCTCGACCCCGATGCGCCGCTCGACGACCTGGAGCCGCTGCGCGCCATCATCGGCGAAGCCCGCATCGTCGCGATCGGCGAAAACTCCCACTTCATCAACGAGTTCGCCATCCTGCGCGAGCGCATCCTGCGGTTCCTGGTCGAACGCTGCGGCTTCACCGTCCTGGCCTTCGAATACGGCTTCAGCGAAGGGTTCCCCCTCGACGCATGGGCCCAGGGCGAGGGGACTGACGACGACCTGTCGGCCCACCTCGCCGCAACGATCCCCGTCGGAGTCGATGAGCCGCTGCGCTGGATGCGCCGGCACAACCGCACACCCTCACCACCGGTGCGTTTCGCCGGTATCGACATCCCGGCGGCCGGTGGGTCCCTGCTTCCCACCCTGAGCCCGGTCGCCGACTACCTGCGCCACATCGATCCCGAAGCCCTGCCGATGGTCCAGACGGCGATGCGGATCGCCGAATCGTTCGCCGGTGGCTCCGCGGCCGACGCCGCGCCCGCGTGGGCCCGCCTGGCCACCGCCGAACAGGACACCCTCAGCGCGACCCTGATGCGCCTGCTCATCCGCTTCCGCTCCGTCGAACCGCTGTACGTCTCCCGCGGCGACCAGCGAAGCTACGACATCGCCTTGCGACGCCTCGAAGGCGCCTGCAGCGGTGACTACACCTTCCGTGCCATGGCCGACCTCTTCGCCGGCAAGGGGCTGACCGCCGACACCTCGGCCCGGGACGTCTACATGGCCGAGTCGCTCCTCTGGCACCTGGAGCGCTTCGAACCCGGCACGCGCGTGGTGCTGGCGGCTCACAACGCCCATATCCAGAAGACATCGGTCTCCTTCAACGGCCACCTCACGGGGCTCCCGATGGGACAGCATCTACACCGAGCGCTCGGCGATGAATACGTCGCCCTCGGCCTGACGAGCACCACCGGAGACACCGCGGACATGCGCCGCGACGAGAACGCGCGCTTCGGTTTCACCATCGACACCACCGCGCTGGAGCCGCCCGAGCCGGGAAGCGTCGAGGCCGCCTTCGCCGATGCCGAACTCGGGCTCAGCATCGCCGACCTCCACCAGGCACGCCCGGAAGCCCACGACAGCGCCGCCGTTGCCCCGGGCCCCGACCGCATCCGGATACAGAGCGCCTACCTGCACGCCCCCATCCTCGAGGCGTTCGACGCCATCCTCAACACCCCGACCTCCACCGTGGCCGGGGGGTGGTCGGTGGACTCTCCCACCGTGGGAGAGTCCACCATGGTGGCGTACCAAACGAAGCGCCGTACATGAGGCATGAGGACCGTCTCATCGATCCGGCAGAGGCCCCCTAAGAAGAACGCATGACCCGGCTGATCATCTCCATCCAGGAAAGCATGGCATGACCACGGTGATAGACATTGATGCCCGCCGTACGCAGCACTGCGAGACGACGGCTCTCGGGGTGCTGTTGCGGCACCAGGGACTCGATCTGTCCGAGCCCATGCTCTTCGGCCTCGGTTCCGGTCTGTCCTTCATCTACTGGGACAGCAAGAACATGGGCTTCCCTTTCCTCGGAGGACGGGTCAGGCCCTTCGACCTCACCACAAACCTGACCACCCGACTCGGGCTGGAACTCCTGGTCCAGGAGACCACCTCCCCCCGCAAGGCATGGCAGAACGTGGTGTCCTCCATCGACGCCGGCCACCCCGTCGGACTTCAGCTCGACAGCTACCACCTGGACTATTTCGCCTCGAAGGTGCACTTCGGCGGTCATGTCGTCGCCATGTACGGCTACGACGACCGCGACGCCTATCTGATGGACACCGACCAGCAAGGCGGAACGGTATCCACCAGCCTGACCAGCCTCGCCCAGGCCAGGGCCGCGCGCGGCCCGATGACCGCCAAACACCGGTCCTTCACCCTCACCGTCCCGAGCGACCTGTCCTCCCCGCAGAGCCAGATCATTCCCGCCATCACCGCCTGCGCCGACGCCTTCCTCCACCCGCCCATCGCCAACCTCGGCCACCGAGGCATCGACAAGACCGGCAAGCTGGTACGCACATGGCTCCAGCGGACCGACAACCCGCAGCGGGACCTGCCCCAGGCTGCCCTCTTGATGGAGAAGGCGGGCACGGGCGGCGCCCTGTTCCGTAACCTCTACCGCGACTTCCTCGCCGAATGCGCCCAACACCTCGACAGCAGCCACCTGCGCACCGGCCACGAGCTGTATGCCGAGGCAGCCGCCCTGTGGACGGAAGTCGCAGCACTGATCACAAAGGCCGGTGAATCAGGCGATGCGCAGTGCCTCGTACAGGCAGGCACCGTCCTCCACGATCTTTCACGCATCGAACGCGAGGCCATGCATGCGCTGAGCCGCCTGGGGCAGTAAGAGCCCAACCAGGCGCATGCGGGCATGGAGAGAGGCTGTGTGGACGGGACCCCGGTTGGAGATTTTTCTGCGGGGCGTGATTCGGCGGGTGGAGGCGGGAGATGAGCCGCAGCCGTGGTGGATGCCGCGGCGGGTGCTGACCGTGGTGTCGGCCGATGTCGACGCCACTGCCGGTGTCGGGGCGATCTGGGCCGTGTGGCGTCCGAAGTCACGTCGGGTGCGTGAGCACATAACGCTCCTGGAATGGTACGGCGAACAGTGGCGGTACGTCGGGGGCGGCAGCGGCCCCGGAGACGATCCTGTCGACGTCGATGTGCTCGATGTTTGCAGCGGCGGCGGCGTCCTCAGCCTCACCCGCGGCACTGACCCTCCGCGCTCCATCACCACGGCTCCATGGATCGGTTGCGTCAAAGTGTGCCTCGGGCGGGACGTGGGTCACGTTCTCGTCGGTGCCCGCCGGATCGAGAATCCCCAGCAGTGCAGGCTCATCGCTGTCTGGACGTCCCCCCAAATCGACCGCGGAGCCCGTCCCGTCATCGTGGCTCTGGGACGCGACGGCGCCGAACTCTCCCGCATCGGCCCCCATGACAGCCTGGACACTCATACCTGGGCGCGATTGAGAGAGGAGTTGTAACCAGCGTCGTCGCCGACTCCCAAGGCTGGTCAGGTGACCGCTGCTCGCGCCCGGTGCCTGCGGACGGCGTCGCGGTTGGCGCAGCGCTGTGAGCAGTAGCGCTGTCGTCCGGTGCGCGAGGTGTCGGCGAAGGCCGTCTCGCACTCGGTCACCTCGCAGCGCCGCAGCCGCCGCATGCCCCGGCCCGCCAGATGCAGTGCGGTGCCGACCGCGAACAGCGTGAACAGTACGGAGCCGAGCGGCTGTTCCGCATCCCGGTAGTGCAGATGCCAGCCCGTATCGGAGTGGGAGGTCAGCCGGGGGTAGGCGGCGGCCTCGGCCAGCATCCGGTTCAGCAGATCGGCGCGCTCCTGCTCCCTGCCGGCGTCGACGACCCTCTCCCAGGCGTTCAGTGCGGCCTGGGCGCGGTCGAGATCGTCCGCTGTCACCGGGCACTCCAGTGTGAGCCCGGCGGCGCGACAGCGGTCTGCCAGCTCATCCGCGCTCTCGGGCCGACGGTTGGCCAGGTCCGCGGCCAGGTTCACCGCGTCCTCGCCGTAAGGGTTGAGCTGCATAAGACCATTACAGCAGTGTGGCCGACATGACACAACAAACCGCCGGACGCGCCAGATCCCAGGCCCCCGACCCGTGGCGTTATCGCTGGATCGTGCTGGGCATTGCCACCTTCACCCAGGCCGCGTCCGGGTTCTTCGTGGGCGGCATCGGAGCGCTCGGCGTCCACCTTCAGCGCGCCCTGGACCTGAGCACGGCGCAACTGGGTCTGCTGGTCTCCGCGGCCCAACTCGTACCGCTGGCCGGGCTGCTGGTGGCCGGCGAGCTGCTGGACCGCTACAGCGAGCGCTGGGTGGTCGGGGTCGGGGCCTGCGTGGTCGCGCTGGCTCTGGGCGCGGGGAGCCTGGCGCCGGGATACGCGGCCCTGCTGGGCGCTCTGCTGGTGGTCGGCGCGGGATACAGCACCGTCCAGCCGGGTGGGAGCAAGTCGGTGGCGTCCTGGTTCGACGCGTCACAGCGGGGCTTCGCGATGGGCATCCGGCAGGCCGGACTGCCGCTGGGTGCGGCGCTCGCCTCGGCCGTACTCCCGCTCGTCGCGGAGGAGTTCGGCTGGCGGGCGACGCTGCTGACCGGTGGCTTCGTCGCGCTGTTCGGAGCCGCGCTCTTCATGGGCTGCTACCGTCGGCCGCCCGCACCGCCCGCACCGCCCGCACCGCCCGCACCGCCCGCCTCGCAGCAGGGCAAGGAGCCGTCGGACCCGCTCGCGGCACAGCTCCGCGCCCGGCTGCGCATGCTCCGTGAACCGTCCACGGTGAAGATCATGCTGTCGGGGACCAGTCTGATCTCGGTGCAGTGCGGCGTGGGCATCCTGACGGTGCTCCACCTCCACCAGGCGTCATCGGTAGGCGCCGGGCAGGCGGCCCTGATCCTGGTGGCGTCCCAGGGTGCGGGGGTTGCGGGCCGGATCTGCCTGGCGGCCTGGAGCGACCGGAGCAGGACCGGGCGCTACGCCATCGTGCTGGTCTGCATGATCGCCGTGATCGCCGGACTGGCCGTGCTGATGACACCGGCCGGACGGACACCGGTCGTCGCTTCCGTCGTCTTCGTCTGGCTCGGCTTCTTCGGCTTCGGCTGGTACGGCCCATGGGTCGCCCACGTCACCGAGGCGGCCCCGCCGGGCAAGACCGGCTTCGCCCTGGGCCTGGCCATGTCCGTCAACCAGATCGCCATCGTCACGGTGCCGCCCACGCTCGGCCTGCTGGTCGATCTCACCGGCAGCTTCACCCCGGCCTGGGCACTGCTGTCCCTGCTGACCGCCGTCGCCCTGACGGTCACGGCCAACGCGGAACGCCGCAGCCGCCGTAACGAAGGTGGCCACCGGGCTGGCGAACCCCGATGAGCTCGTCCCTCAGCAACTACCGGGGAGGCACTGCGAGGTTCAGAACCCGTCACCCACGGCCGAGGCGGGGGAACTCTCGTTCCAGCGGCCCGCGGCCGCGGTCTCGGTGACGAAGTTCTCGAAGGTCCTGGGCCGCCGGTCGAGGGCTCGCTCCACGTCGTCGGAGAGCGCGGCGCCCGAGCCGTTGCCGATGGCTGTGAGGAGTTCGGTGAGCAGTCGCGCGACGTCGGGTGAGGCGCCCGCGGTGATCTGGCGCTCGATGAAGGCATCTGGGGCAATGTCGACGTGTCGGATCGTGCGCCCGGTGGCCTTGGCGATGAGACTGGCCGCTTCGCCGAAGCTGATCGCCCGTGGGCCGGTCAACTCGTAGATCCGGGTGTTGTGGCGGTCCTCGGTCAGCGCCGATGCGGCGACCTCGGCGATGTCCTCGGCGTCGATGAAGGGGGTGCACCCGTCGCCGGTGGGCAGGGCCAGGGTTCCCTTGAGGATGCCGGGCAACCAGGGGCCCTCGCTGAAGTTCTGCGAGAACCAGTTGGGGCGCAGGATGGTCCAGTCGACACCGGAGCCGCGCACGGCCTGCTCGGCGGCATGCAGAGGGTGGCCGGCCTCGCCGGCGCGCGGGGCGGACAGCAGCACCAACCGCCGCACACCCGCGGCTACCGCCTCGGTCACGAACCGGGGGATGCGCGCCTGGCGGTCCGCGCTCATCTGCAAGTTGGGCTCCACGAGGTAGGCGGCGGTGACGCCGTCGAGGGCGGGCGCCCAGCTCGTCGGGTTGTCCAGGTCGAAGGGGATATCGCCGCTGGTGCGGGGCGCCGTGCGGGACGCCGTGCGGACCGGTCGGCCGGCGGCCTTCAGGCGCCGGGCGATGCGGCTGCCGGTCTTGCCGGTGCCGCCGAGGACGAGGATGTTGTTCATGCCGTCCAGAGAACTCCATGACGTCGTAGACGTTCCATGGGAGAACGTCGTCACCACCTTTGCGATCGTCTATTCTCACGTCATGGACGTCCTCAGCGATCTGCTGCACCGGGCCCGTGCCAGGAATGCGCTGGTCAGGCAGCTGATCCAGCGTCCTCCATGGTCGCTGACCTTCGCCGACGCCCCACCGCTCACGGTTGTGACCACGCTCGCCGGCCACGCCTCGGTACGGCTCGATGACGTGGGCACCGCACCGGTACGCCTCGCCGCCGGCGACATCGCCCTCATCACCGCACCCGGCCGGTACACAATCGCCGACGCCCCTTCCACCCCACCCCAGGTCGTGATCCAGGGGGGAAAGAAACACGTCATCGACGGGGACGAAGAAGCGCCGGGCACTCACTGGAGCCTGGCGCCCCGTACGTACGGCGACGGCCTGCCCGGGGCCACGATCATGCTCCGGGGCGCCTACGAACTCCGCGGCGACGTGGGCGACCGCCTGCTGGACATGCTCCCACCGCTGGCAGTCGTGCCCTCCGGGCCGCGGACCCGGGCCGCGCTGGACCTACTGGCCGCCGAGGTCGCCCACGACGAACCCGGTCAGGACGCCGTCCTCGACCGGCTGCTGGATCTCGTGCTCGTGCTGGCGTTGCGGGCATGGTGTGCCGGCTCAGAGCGGGCACCCGCCTGGTACCAGGCACTGGCCGATCCCGCGATCGGCGACGCGCTGCGCCTGCTGCACGAGGATCCCGCCCATCGGTGGACGGTCGCCGAATTGGCCACCAAGGTCGGCATGTCCCGCGCCGCTTTCGCCGCTCGCTTCAGAGCCCTGGCCGGCGAACCCCCGCTCACCTATCTCACCGGCTGGCGAATGACTTTGGGAGCGGACTTGCTCCGTGACACCGAGGCGACCGTCTCCGCAGTGGCCCACGAGGTGGGGTACGAGGACGCGTTCGCCTTCAGCGTGGCATTCAAGCGCGCCCGAGGCGTCAGCCCCTCGCTCTGGCGCCGCCAGATCCGCGACCAAGGCGACCTGGCGGCCATGACCGACGAGGTCATCGGCTCCCCACCGCCGCCACCGTAAGGCCGAGTTCAGATCCGTCGTGGCCGTACTCGGCCAGGCAGATACCCGCCGCCCTTCCGCCCTTCAGACGCGCTTGATCCTGGACACGCCGACCAACAGGCAGCGGTTCGTGGGCAATTCACGCCGCCACCTGCACTTCCCCCGGACCGCGGCGGGATGCGGCAGGCGGACCCTCTCGCCTGCGTGGAGACGATCACACCTGAGAGCATGATTGGCGTGACCATGCAAGACCCGCACCCGCACACCTCATACGGAGGAGAGAAGCTTTTCATGTCGCAACCGCCCGTGCCGCCCCCGGCACAAGGCTGGCCGCCGCATCAGCCTGGGCCGTACCAGGCCCAGGCCCCTTACCCCCAGCCGCCCCCGTACGCCCCGGCACCGACCGGCCCCCGTCACCCCGGCGGACCCGGTGGTCCCGGCGGTCCTGGCAGTCCTGGTGGCGGACGGCGTCGGCTCGCTGTCATCGTCGGCTGCGTCCTCGCCGCGTTAGTGGTCATCGGTGCCGGCACCGCTGTCCTGCTGCGCGATTCGGGCGACTCCGGCGACCCCGGCCCCGAGCGAGCCGGCGGGAAGCCAGGCGGCACCACATCCGCGTCGGCCACGCCGAAGCCCACCAGCGTCAAGGGCCGGGAGCTTTTTCAGGTGGCCGCGCCCGAGGTGAACGGTGCCGAGTACGTCGCGACGCCCGGCACCTGGGTCACCTCCCGCTACTACGCCTCCGGTGCGAAGAACTCCGTCACCGGCTACGACCTGACGACCGGCAAGCTCGCCTGGACCGTCGATCTCTCCGGCGGCCTGTGCCAGGTCTCCCGCGACGTCACCCGCAACGGCCTGATCGCCGTCGTGATCCGCGAGTCGACGAGCGAGCGGAGCAGCGACTGCACACGGTTCGCGGTGATCGACGTGAACAAGGGCACCAAGGTGTGGGAGAAACCGCTCAAGGACGACGGCATCGGCCGCGGCGCGGACCTGACCGTCGCCATCAGCGACACCGTCGCCGCCGCGGGCTGGCCCAGCGGATCCGCCGCGTTCGACGCTTCCAGCGGCTCCCCGCTGTGGGACGCTCCGGCCAAGGGATGCATCCAGGAGGAACACCTCGGCGGCGGGGAGCAATTGCTCACCCTCGCCTATTGCCGGACCGCCGACGGCATGCGGTTCCGGGTCGGAGAGCGTGACCCGCGGTCCGGGAAGGCGACCTGGAAGTACGAGATCCCGAAGGCCAGGGGCGGCGCCTGGCTGATCTCCAGCAAGCCGCTCGTGCTCGGCCTGATCCAAAGCGTCAACGGCCTCGACGCCGAGCAGTTGGTGACCGTCTCCGAGCAGGGCAAGGTGCAGTCCACCATCGAACTCGGCGATGACTACATCGCCGGCTGCGGCGACGCCGGCACCTGCGCCGCCACCGTCGTCGCGGGAGACACGGCCTACCTCGCCAGCGACCCGCACGCTTATGGCAAGGCCAACCAGATCGCGGCGTTCGACCTGCGGACCGGCACGCGGATCCAGACGTTCAAGGCGCCGGGGAAGTCAACCTTGATCCCGGTGCGTGCCGACGGCAAGGCGCTGATCGCACTCCAGAAGGGCGATGTCTCGACGGCCGGTCGCGTCCTGCGGCTGGACCCCGACACCGGGCAGGCCACCACGCTGCTGCAGCTTCCGGACGAGGCTCGCCTCGGCTTGCAGACCCTGGCCGACAAGGACGTCAAGCACCCCGCGCTCTACGCGGACGGCCGGCTCTTCCTGCACCGTGGGAGCGGCTACTCCGAGGGCGACACCAGCCGCATCCCCATGACGCTGGCGTACACGAACCACTAGCCGGCGGTTCGTTGCCCAGGTCCGGGGAGATGTCGTACTCACGGCCACGGGACCAGAAGAAGGCCGTGAGTACGGCACCCGGAATGAGAAGCCAGGGGCGGCGTTCAGGCGCGGGCCAGTTCCAGTGTCTTCTTCAGGTTGTACTCGGCGATGCCGGCCATGAACGCCCGGTCGGGGAAGTCCCCGTCGAGCAGCCGCAGTGGTCCCGCCGTCAGCGAGAGCCGCTGAGCCAGCATGTAGAGCTTCAGCCGGTCCTCGTCCAGTCCGTCCACCGCCAGCGGTCGGTAGGCGTCGTGCAGGCGGATCTGCAGAAAGACGTGCTCCCACTCGACGTCGAAGTACATCGAGCCCTCGATATCGATTGCCACGGGGTTTCCGTCCGCGTCCACCAGCACATGGTCGGGCCCCAGTTCACCGTGCACGACCGCGTACTCCGCGCGCGGCCGCACCGCGGCCGCCAGGCTCAGCAGTCGCTCCTCCAGCCGGTCGCGGGCTGCCACGATCCGGGGATCACGCGACGCCGCCTCGGCGAGGTCCCGCAGCGCACGGTCCAGGACGACTCCCTCACACGACGTCCCGCGCGACGTTCCTCCTCCGTCTACCACGGCCACCTTGCCGTACGTGGGGCCCCGATGACGCCGCATGGCCTCCAGTGCTTCCCCGAGCCGGGCCATGACCGGGGCAGCCGCGCGTGGGTCGCGCGCGAGTAGTTCCTCCAGGTTCTCGCCCGGGATGTCCTCGACGATCGCGAGGTCGGCCGGACAGTGGGCGCCGTCGCGGTCGACGAGACGGATTGCGGGGACGCGGATGCCGAGTGCATCCAGCCGCGCGTGCGCGGCCTCGAACAGGCCGAGCCCGAGACCGGGCGAGAACGGGTCGGTGAGGTCGTCGTCGCCCTCGGCCGTCGGCCAATAGTTCTCGGCGTCGTCCCACAGGTAGGCGATCGCCGTCGTCGCGTCGTCCATCACCAGGCGGTAGACGCCCTTCTTACTGCCGCCCGCCACCCGCGGGGCCGCCACCAACCGCTGCCCGCCGCCCAGCGCGGCCCGCGCCGCACTCGCCAACTGCTCCCTCGTCACTGACCTGGGTGCCACGTTCCGAACTGCCTCTCCCACACCACACCCCCACCACAGCCCGCCACCACAACTCGTGCACCCTACGGGAGCATCGGCGCGGGAGCGATGGGTTTTCCGCATCCGAGGCACCGAGCCAGGCCTCAACCCAGACCTCGGCCGTATGTGGCCGCGTTCGCGACAGCCTGATGGCGATCCTGGACTCACTGCCGATCCTGCTCCGCCGCCCGGGGCGGATCCGGTTGGCCAAGGGATCATTCTTCGAGCCGGAGACGATCGCCCAGGCGCGCCGTGGGAGGTCGAGACCCTGCTCGGGCCGGCCCCTGATCGGGTTGCCGCCATGCGGGACAAGGGTCACCCCACCCGGGAGTACGTCGTCTACGGCACTGAGTGGTGGCTGTATGTGTGCAACCGGATCGCGGAAGGACCGCAACGGTTCTTCCGCGCCGTCACCGACGCCGCCGGCTGGTAGGGGCCGGTTCAGCTGAGGAGTCAGGAGATGAGCGAGCGGCCGGTGGGCGCCAGGCGCAGTGTCCGGGGGGCTGCTGTCTGTTCGCTCTCGATGCCCGGCAGAATCTCCCGGGTGAGGGGGTGGTCCTGCACTTCGGCGAGGTGCCGGCGATACGCACTTTCGTCGGGGTACGACGTGAAGACCGCGGCGACGTTCTCTCCGGTGCGGACCGGCAGCCTGGCGAACGTGTTGTGCGCCGTCTCGGTGGTCAGGACGGCGAGTGGCGCGGGTCCCGTCTTGTGGAGCACGGGGAGGAGGCCGTCCCGGATGAGTGCGATGCCGTCGGGCCGTCCGGGAGGGAAGGACCACACGGTGGCGGACACGAACCGGTCCGGTGCCGGAGCACCGGCCTGGGGCCGCTCGGGCGGGCGGACGGCGAAGCCGCTCCCGTCCGACAGGGGCCGCAGCAACAGGACATCGTCGGAGTCGACCATGGTGTCGTTGGCCCGGGGACCGTGCTCGGCCCAGACAGGTCCGCCGTAGAAGGCCGTCAGCGCACGGTGCCGTACCGCCATGTCCCGGAAGCCGCGCAGCCAGACGAAGCGGTTCGGATCGTCAAGGTCCCGGAACTGGCCGAGCACGACCATCCCGGTCTCTTCCTGCGTTTCGACGAACTCCCGGTCGAACAGTTCGATGAGCTCATCACGTCGGCCGGGACGCAGCGTGTACTGGCGAAGCTCGATCACAGCTGGGCGGCCGACGGGGTCGGTGGGTGACACGGCGGAACTCCTGTTCGGTGCTCTTCTTCGGGTGTTCGGGTGTGGCTTTCCGGCTGGTCCTTCGGCCGAGCCGGATGTGGATTGACGCTAGAGGAGCCGTGTGCCAGGGGCTGTCAGGGTTTCCGGGGAGAATGCGCCCATGTCTGCAGGTCGATTGCTGTCGCTGCTGTTGTTGCTGCAATCCCGTGGTCGCATGTCCGCGCGCGGGGTCGCCGATGAGCTGGGGGTATCCATCCGGACCGCCTACCGTGACCTGGCACGGCTACAGGCCGCCGGGGTCCCGGTCTACGCGGAGCCGGGCCGCGGGGGCGGCTATCAGCTGCTCGACGGCTATCGCACCCGCCTGACCGGGATGAGTGAGGGCGAAGCACGGGCGCTGTTCTTCGCCGGACTGCCCGGGCCCGCCGCCGACCTGGGCCTCACGGCGGAGGTGACGGCGGCACGGCTGAAGCTGCTGGCCGCGCTGCCGACGGGACTGCGCGAGGAGGCGGCGCGGACCGCGGCGGTGTTCCACCTGGACGCTCCCGGCTGGTACCGGGAACCCGAACAGACACCGCAGCTGCCCTTGTTCGTCGACGCGGTGCTCACCGGGCGTGCGGTGGACGTGCGCTATCGCCGTTGGCGCGCGCCGCAGGAGGTCAATCGCCGCCTACGTCCCTACGGCCTGGTGCTCAAATCCGGAACCTGGTATCTCGTGGCCGCCGCCACGGACAGCCGGATCGCCACCTACCGGGTCGCCCAAGTCCTCGACGCGGTGCTGACCGACGAACGGTTCGACCGGCCGCAAGGATTCGACCTGGGTGCGTACTGGACCTCCTACCTCGACGATTTCCAGGCACGCCGCTACACCGGCACCGCCACCATCCGTCTGTCCCCACAGGGACGCCGACGCCTGCCCGACAACGTCCCCCCGGAGGTGGTACGGGCCGTCGACTCCACCGCGACCGCCGTCGGCGACGACGGATGGATCGAGGCCGTCATCCCGACCGAGAGCACCTACCACGCGTGCGGCGAGCTGCTGCGGCTCGGTGTCGACGTCGAGGTCGTCGCACCCGCCGAACTGCGCCAGGCCATGGCCGCCACCGTGGGCGTACTCGCCCGGGCCTACGGACTCCACTGACGTCAGGACGCGCATCTGGCGGTCGCGGTCACCGGGTTCTTCGGCCGGGGGCGACGTTTCAGCGGCCGCGCGGCAGCGTATAGCCGCGCCTGCGCCCCCAGCGGGAGATGACCAGCAAGACAGCCAGTTCGCCGAGTACCAGCAGGAAGACCCCGGCCTTCGGCAGCACCGAGCCCATCAGATCGCCACGCGAGCGGTATCCCCAGTCATCGCCGGCGAACACCGTGGAGCCCTTCCTCGTCGGCTCGGTGCCCGCGTCGACATCCCCCTCACCCGTACGCTCGTCGGAGAAACGCCACGTGGCGCGGCAGGTGTACAGCCGCGTTCCCTTGTAGTTGTGAGTGGAGCACTGCCGCACGTCCAGCACGTCGGCCCGCTCCCCAGTGACCAACCGCTCGACTTGCCGGTACTGCCACAAGGCCCACCAGACGAGGGCGACCGAACTCAAGGCGACCAGCAGCCGGAAGACGTGCCTCCGACGCCGCTTCCCCGGCCGTTCGAGCATCCCTGTCGGGTCCGGTTCCACCCTCACCCACCCCCGGCGGTCACCATAATCGAGGCAAAGGTAGCTGAGGAGTCACGAGTCCTGGCAATTGCCCCCCGGTATTGGCCGGTTGCTGCTGCACCGTCCGACCGACCGAACAGGTCA
The DNA here is from genome assembly GCF_042734105.1 of Streptomyces sp. NPDC059679. Taxonomy (NCBI): domain Bacteria; kingdom Bacillati; phylum Actinomycetota; class Actinomycetes; order Kitasatosporales; family Streptomycetaceae; genus Streptomyces; species Streptomyces sp. NPDC059679. The sequence goes on from NZ_JBHWES010000001.1 coordinate 143,990, forward strand.
GGCAGTAAGTCGGCGGACGGCGTTCACCAGGCCGTCGACGTCCTCCCGTGCGGTCGCAAAGGAGGTGACGAAGCGGACGACTCCCGGCTCCCAGCGGTCGTGGTAGAAGGCATAGCCCTCGGACAGGAGTCCGTCGATGACGCGCTGGGGCAGGCGGCAGAAGACGACGTTGGCCTCGACCGCGCCGGGGAAGCCGATGTCCGGCAGGGCCTTGAGTCCCTCTTGGAGGCGGGCGGCCATGGCGTTGGCGTGGTTCGCGTTGTGCAGCCACAAGTCGTCGGTCAGGTAAGCGGCGAGCTGGGCGGCGTGGAAGCGCATCTTGGAGGCGAGTTGACCGGCGCGCTTGGCGCGGAAGGCGAGTTCGGGGGTGAGGGAGCGGTCGAAGACGACGATGGCGTCGGCGGTCATGGTGCCGTTCTTGGTGGCCCCGAAGGAAAGCAGGTCGACACCGGCCTGCCAAGTCATCTCGGCGGGGGTGCAGCCGTGGGCGGCGACGGCGCCGGCGAAGCGTGCGCCGTCCATGTGGAGGCGCAGGCCCGCTTCCTTGGCGATGGATCCGAGGGTGTGGAGTTCGTCGAGGGTGTGGACGGCGCCGGTCTCGGTGGCCTGGGTGATGCTCACTACGGAAGGCTCCACGCTGTGTACGTCTCCCCGCTTGCGCCGGGCGGCCGCCCGTAGCGCCTCGGGGTCGATCTTGGCATCGTCGCCGGGGAGCGGGACGAGCTTGGCGCCCGCGGTGTAGAACTCGGGCGCGCCGCATTCGTCGTTGTTGATGTGGCTGTCGCGGTGGCACAGCACGCTGCCCCAGGGCGGGGTGAGGGCTGCCAGGCTCAGGGCGTTGGCCGCGGAGCCGGTGGAGACGAGCAGTACGTCGACGTCACGGTCGAATATCTGGCACAGGCGGCGCCGTACGTCGGCGGTGAAGCTGTCCGCGCCGTACGGTGCGGCCGGCCCGGCGGCGGCGCGGGCCATGGCGTCCATGATCTGTGGTGCGGCCCCGGCGACGTTGTCGCTGGTGAAGGCGCGAGCGTAGGGGGTGGTCGTGCTCATGGTGTGTGCCTGACTTTCGGGGTGGCTCTCAGCTGACGATGGGCGAGGCGATGACGACGGTGACGTCCGCCGGTTCGGTGTCGGTGCGGTAGATATGGGGGGCGTCGCCGGCGAAGGCGAGCAGATCGCCCGCCCCCAGCAGGCGCGGGCTGTCGGTGGGTCCGGCGGTCAGCCGACCCGTGGCGACCAGCAGGTGCTCCACGGTGCCGGTCGCATGCGGCACGCCCGCCAGCTCGGTGTGGGCGGGCATCCGCAGCCGCCAGATCTCCAGGCTGTGGCCGCTGCTGATCCGGCGGAGCAGTTCCCGGCCGACCTCGTCCTCGGCGAGGTCGGTGCCGGCGACGAACACCGGGCCGGGGTCGGTGTCGCGGGTCAACAGGTCGGTCAGCGGGATCCTGAGCGCGATCGCGAGCGCGTCGAGCGTCTCGATCGTCGGATTCCCCTTACCGGCCTCCAGTTGCGACAGCGTCGCCTTGCTCAGGCCCGCGCGCCTCGCCAGTTCGGAGCCGCTCATCCCTCGCTGTTCACGACGCCGACGGATCTGCGCCCCCACCGCCGCGGCGGTGCTGCTCGTCGACTGCCCGGACGGCGGGGCCATCACCGCTCCCCGTGAGCGGCGGAATACGACACCCGGATGCGGCCCCTTTTGAACTTCAGCGACGGCAGAACCACATCGTGGAGGTCGCCGAGGCCGCGCACATGCGTTCCCCCGCAGGGTGCGGAGTGCAGGGCGCCCAGAGACACCGTGCGCAGCCCCTGCTCGTCCACCGCCGCGGTCACCGGCAGGTCCTCAGCGATGGCCGCCACGACCGCCTTACGCAGCTCGGCGAGCACCTCCTCCCGGCCCTCGGGCTCGGCCAGCCGAGGATCGGGCCGCGGGGCGGTGAACTCGATGCGCGCCTGGCCCGGGAAGTGGTTGTTCCCGGCCAGCTCCCACCCCTGGGCCCGGCCCGCCGCCTCGACCAGATGCCCGGCCGTGTGCAGAGCCGCGTGCGCCATCCGCATCCCCAGATCGATCCGCGCCCGCACCGACTGCCCCTCCGCGAACACCGGCCACCCGGCCCCCTCGGCAGCGGGCACGGCCACGATCAGCCCCGACTGCTCATCCCGGACGGGTACGACCTCGACCTCCTCCAGCCATCCCCGGTCGGCAGGCTGGCCACCGCCCTGCGGATGGAACAGGCAGTGCTCCACGGCAGCCCAGGGCCGCCCCTCCCGGCGCCCTACGGCGATCACCCGTGTATCGACCTGCTCCGCATAGGTGTCATCGAGATAGGTCCTGACCTGCATCACACTCTCCACACCGCTAAACGATATGTTCACTATAACGAACGTAGCGCCCGCGGATCCGCCGGTGTCGAGACGCCACGCGTTGAGCGCACATTCATCCGCTCCAGGACCGTGAGCTTTACGGTTTCCCCGCAAGCGGTACAGAGCACGAGGAGCCAGGCGTCGATGAGCTTGTGGTTTGCGTTGACGCGAAATTTACCGCTTGTCCGGACTCGGGAGGTCTCACAGGGTGTACAGCGGCACTAGTCCGCTGGTTCGCCCAGGGACTGACGCGTACCGGCCCCCGCCTACCCCGCCCGTCTCAGGGCCACGACTGAAGGGCACGGCCAGGTGTCTGTAGTCCCGCGGGGTCATCTCGTAGGTGGCCCGGAACAGGCGGCTGAAGTGTGCCGGGTCGGCGAAGCCCCAGCGGGCTGCGATGGTCTGTATCGGTCGGCTCTTCAGACTCGGGTTGGCCAGGTCGACGCGGCAGCGTTCCAGACGGCGGCGGCGTATCCAGGCTGCTGGTGACGTGTCGATCTCGGCGAACAGCTGCTGGAGGAGGCGCAGAGAGATGTGGTGGGCGTCCGCGATCGTCTGGGGAGTCATATCCGGGTCGGTGAGATGCTGTTCGACGAAGGCGTTGATCCGGGTCCGCAAGGCGTTTCTGCGGGTCTCCGGACTCAGCGCCGCCTCGGCATCCGCGCAGCGGGCGAGTGCGGACGCCAGGAGGTCCAGGGTGACCGAGGCGAGGGTGGGGACATCGGCTGGGGTGAACTCGTCGGCGCGCGTATTGAGGTCGGTCAGCCAGCGGGTGAACACCCCGCCCATGCCGCGGCGCCCGTTGAGCGAGACACCGACGAGAGACTGCGCCGTCTTTTCCGGCAGCGGCAGCAGTTTCCGAGGGAACTGCACGGTCATATGCGACCAACCGCCGCGGACGGCGTGAACGTCGCCGCGATAGGGCCGACTGGTATCCATCACCACCAGGTCACCGACCTGCAGCGCGGTGTCATCTCCGGCCAGGGAGAGAACCCCCTCCTGACCGAGAAGATAGTTGATCTGGTACGCATCGGGATCGTACTGCCGGATCAGCTTCGCCGTTCGCACGATCTCCAGATGCGAAAAGGACATCGTGGAGACCTCTAACTCCCCCAAACGCAGAACTCGCATATTGGCACGGAAGTCGTCCCGATCGTTGCTGCGTAATCGGTTGGGCATGTGCGTTTGCGCGGTCACTTCGCTGAACAGCTCGAACCGCTCCGGCGGTGCCACAACCTCCGTGCTGAACTCGGTCACCAACATGTCCCGCCCCACATCCCCCGGTCACACCTACGGTTGTTCGGTGGTGGAACGACCATGCACGGCCGGGCTTACCGAGGCCTGTCATAAACCTTGAATCCGCCGGTGGCAGCACGACGTCCCGCCGGGCGAGGACCGGTGGCCGACCGTGGTGTCGCCGGAAGACCCCGACGGGACCGAACTGCAGCGGCCTCCTACCGTGGCGCCACGGCCGCGAATACGCCCCGTGCAGCCGTGCCGTTCGGCCAGGTCCACCCGGCGACGAGGTGTCCGGACGACCTCTGCTCGGCCTCGGCCTCCGTCGGCCGCAGGACGCGGTTGACGTGAACGTCAAGCCCGCCGTCAGTGCCAGTGCCGTGCACGGTGACGGTCGGGTCAGGGGTGTCGCTCTTGCTCTGGTGCTGCGGCACCGCCTCGCCGCGCAGGAGTGCGCGCAACTGCGCCATCACCACCGGGTCGTGGACGCCATCGTAGATCCACCGGGTACCGAGCACCCCGTGCTCAGAGGTGCCGATCAGCGCCTCGCCCGGGGCGCCCTCCAGCGCCGCAGCGCGGTAGCCCATCGGCACCAGATACGCCACCGGCTCCTGCGCGGCTCCGTCCACCACGACCATGAACTCGATCCCGACCGCGCCCTCCGGGTCGTCCAATCGGAACCCACCGGCCTTCACCAGTTCCGGCGTTTCCGCGTTGCCCACGTACCAGCTCTGCTTCGGCAGCCACTCGCTGAGCAGTTCCAGCTTGGTGGGCGTCATGGTGGTGTGGTGGATGGAGGCCATGCGAGCTCCCTCATACGTAGATCTGGACCCGTCCCTCAACGGGACGGGTCGAACCTACAAGAAACGGCTCCGTCCCTTCTCATGGGCCAACCGGGAGCAGCAATCCCCCCGTGAGCCGGACGAGTTCGCCGGCCGTGGTGGGGAAGATCGTGTGGGGAGTTCCACCGGCAGCCCAGACCCGGGAGTAGTCGGTCAGGGCTTCATCGACCACGGCGGGAAGGGCGCGGGGGTGGCCGACGGGCGCCACGCCTCCGATCGCCTGTCCGGTGGCCTGACGCACCTGCTCGGCGGTGGCGCGCCGGAGCTTGCCACGTCCCCATCGGGCGGCGAGCGCGGTGGTGTCCACCCGGTGCCGGCCGCTGGTCATCACCAGCACCGGCTCATCGTCGGAGATGAACACGAGACTGTTGGCGATCGCGCCCACGTCACACCCCAGGGCTGAAGCGGCCTCGGCCGCCGTGCGCGCCGACTCCGTCAGCTCGCGCACCTGGCCGGCGATGCCGGCCGCGGCGAGGACGCGGGCCACCTGCATGCTGCGAACGGGCAGGGACGTACTTTCCTGGGACGCCATGTGACTCCTCCGTGCAGCGCCGCACCATCGTGCGTTCCATATACAGAACGTTCTGCATGTGGAACGATAGATCTCGTGAGGCACCAGATCAACCGAGCCTCGGTGGCGAGAAGGGGTAGCCATGGATCTGGCCGCTCGCGTCGGCTTGCGCCTGCGGGAGTTGCGCGAAGCGCAGGATTTGTCACTGTCCGAGCTGGCACGCAGGTCCGCCGTCGGCAAGGGAACACTTTCCGAACTGGAAGGCGGACGGCGCAACCCCACACTGGAAACGCTCTACGCCCTCACGACAGCGCTCAAGGTGCCCCTCAGCACCGTGCTGCACGGACTCGCGCTTCCCGCCGAGATCTCCGGTCGCGCCGTGGACGCCGTCCTCACCGAGCGATTCGAAGACGCCTCCGCGGTCACGGAAACCTACCGAATACGCATCCGCGCCGGAACGGCACAGGAGTCCGCCGCACACTCCCCCGGCACCACAGAGCACATCGTCGTACTCGCGGGCACCGCACGAGTCGGTGCCCCTTCCGCTCCTGTCGCGATCGGTCCTGGTATGCACGGGAGTTGGGCCGCGGACGTACCACACCTGTATCAGGCACCGTTCGGAGACGTCGAGGCACTGCTGGTCGTGCGCTACCCGCAGTGATGCACTATCGGCCCCGCACCGGACCGACGGCCCCCATGTCCACAGACGCAGTCATCGAGCAGGAGAGCACATTGGCCACCACAGCCCCACAAGGCGTCCCCTCCCCGTCACCCAGGCCCGGTGCCACGCCCCTGCCTCCTGAGCTCGCTCCGGAGGCCGTCAAGAAGTGGCACTCGGCCTCGGGGGCAGTGGTCGACTTGCTGGCCCAGGTGCGCGAGCTCGGCGGGGTCAGCGCGGTACGCCTCGGCCCGCGCCCCACGGTGCTGGTCACCGACCCGCAGGCGGTGCAGCACGTCCTCGCCCTGCACCCCGACCGCTACGTGAAGCGCTCCCATCGGGCCCGCGTGCTGGTGGGAGACGGGGTGCTCTCGGCTGTCGGGGAATCGTGGAAGCGTCAGCGCCGCCTTCTCCAGGCCCAGTTCACCGGAGCGGGGATCCGCCGCTACGAGCAGCGGATCGTCGGCGCCGCACGCCGCGCCGCCGACCACTGGGCGGAGTGCGCCCGTACCGGCACGCCGACCGACGTCGGCGACGACATGCGCTTCTTCGCTCTGGACACCATCTGGCGCTCCCTCACCGGCCACCCCCTCGACGAGACCACGAACCGCGAACTCGCCGCGGTCGAGGCGGTGGGGGCCGCCCTACCGGCCACCCCTTCCGCGTCGGCCGACGTGGCCGAGCTGCGCGCCGCCGTGGCCGCGGACCTCGCGAGGATCGACGCCGTCGCCGAACACGCGATCGCGGCCGCCCGCCGAGGAGAGGCGGGACCGGAAGGCCCCGGCCTGCTGCGCGTTCTGGTGAACGCCGGCCGGACCCACCCCGAGTACACCGACCAGCTGATCCGCGACGAGCTGGTCACCCTGCTTGCCGCCGGTCACGAGACCACTGCCACGACGCTGTCCTGGCTGTATCTGCTCCTCGACCGCCACCCCGAAGCCCGCCGCTGGGCCCTGAACGCGGGCCCCGCGGGCTCACCCGAGCGCGAGAAGGCCATCCGGGCTCTCGCCTCGGAGACCCTGCGGCTCTATCCGTCGGCATGGCTGATCCCCCGTCACGCCACGGAGGACGACACCCTCGCCGGATACCACATCGCGGCCGGCACCGACATCTTCGTATGCCCGTACCTCACCCACCGCGACCCGGCGCTGTGGCCCGACCCCGAGCGATTCGCCCCCGAGCGGTTCACCACCCCGGACGAGGGCCGCCCCTCCTCCCGGCACGGCGCGTACTACCCCTTCGGCCTCGGCGCACGAGCGTGTCTGGGCGCGCAGTTCGCCATGCGCGAGATGACCGTGTTCCTGGAGCACCTGCTGCCCGCCTTCTCCCCCTCCTTCCACGCCACCCCGGCCTCGCCGGTCTTCGGGTTCACCGTCCGCCCCGACGGCGCGATGCCCGCCACCATCACACCCACTCCGGACGGCTCGTAGAGCGCCCGGTCACCCGCGGGCCGGTTGGGCCGTTGGGTGTGCGCAGGGTCGGCTCCAGCGAGTCGGCGTCGGTGACCTTCCACGCTTGCGCCGGCCGCCGCGGATCGACATGTATCCCGCGTTGTCCTGGACCACGAAGACCACCGGCGCTCCGGCGGTGACGCTCAGGGGCGATCTCCTGGGCCGTCATGAGGAAGTCGCCGTCGCCGAGTACGCACACCACCGTGCGGTCCGGCCGGGCCGGCTTGGCGCCGATCGCGGCCGGGACGGCCCAGCCCATGGAGGAGAAGCCGCCGGAGGTGAGGTGGGTGCGCGGTGAGTACACGGGGAACGTCTGCTTGACCGCGCCCTGGGTGTTGCCCGAACCGGCGACGATGGTCGAGATGGTCTGTTTCAGGATGCCTTTTGGTCGGCGGGCTTCTCGATCTCGGTGGTCACCCGTGCTCCTCGGAAGAGCACCGGGAGCCACAGGAGACATGCCAGCAGGGGGACCGCGGCGTAGGTGGCCATGCCCACACTGGAGCCCAGCCCGTCCATGAGCGCGCCGAGGACGAGATAGCCGATGCCGATGAGCGCCGACTCCACGAATGCGATCATCGACAGCAGGCTCGCCCGGTGGCGCGACGGCACGGCCTCGTTGAACACGTTGTCCACGATCACGGCGGTGATCTCGGGAATCCCGACCAGGGCCAGGAACGCGGCGATGGTGACCCAGACAAGGCCGAGGCCGCTCAGGCCGAGTGCCGCGGCGAGCGTCAGGAGGGACACCGGGACTATGACCCGATACCCGATGTGCCGGTCCGCGCGGTCCGACAGCAGCGGAGTGAGCCCGCCAGCGAAGAATCCCGCCGATATGACCACGCTGACCAATGCGGTGCCCGCTCCCTGATCGGAGAGGGTCTTCTGCGCAAAGATGATGTACGGCGTCAAAGTCGCATGCATCAACCCGGACACCACGACAAGCGTCACGAGCGCCGGCGTGGCGACCCGAAGCATCGCCCGCCATGCTGTGGCGTCGCCGTGCTCCTCGGCTCCGTCCTGCTCGTCCACCGCGTCCGCGCCGCGGATCTCGGGCACCCGTGACATCAGCACCACCACGGCCAGGACGAGGCACGCCGCCGAACCGACGTAGACGACTCCCCAGGAGATCTGCTGCAGTTGGCCGCCGAGGACGATGGCGGCTCCCGAGGTGACCGTCCCGAGCATGGTGAACCGGGACTTGATCCTGACGTAGTCGGCCGTCGCACCACGACGCACGAGCAGGTCGTACAGCAGGGCGGTGTCCGAGCCGGACACACATGCCATGCCCACGCCCTGCCCGATGAACAGCGCCAGGAACACCCAGTAGTTGGAGAACGTCCCCTGGCCGAGCAGACATCCAGCTATCAGCATCTGGCCGATCACGATGCTGGCACGCCTGCCGATTCGGTCGGCGATGACTCCCGTCGGCAACTCCGCAAGTCCGCTGACCAGGTAGAGCAGTGTCTGCAGCAGGGCCACTTGCCCGGCGGAGAAGCCTCGCTGCTGAAGGAAGAGGACGAATACGCCGCGCTGGAACAGCGTGTTGGCGAGCACGGCGTATACATAGAACGGGCGTGTGACACTTCGTGCTGCATCGTCGACTGCAGCCGACCCGCCAAGGGCCTCCATGGTGCCGGTCACGCTGCGGGCTCCCTGGTGACTCCGGTGATCATTAGTGTTGGGCCTCCGCCGCCGACCGGAACCTCCAGTCCATACTGCGCGCAGGATATTGGGCCGGCCATCCGCCCGTCGAGGACGAACCGGGCATTGCCGAGGCGCGCTTCGGCCGCCTTGCCCAGCTGGTCCTTGGGGATCTCAACGGGATTCTCGACCCGTCCGCCCGGAAACTCCACCGTGGTCTCAAAGCCCTCGCTCTCAACTGCCACCGGAAGTGATCTTCAGTGCGAAAACCTCGCTGTCACCCTGTGTGCACTGCGCCCGAAAGTCGGCCTCGGGCCGTGCGGCAACGCCATGGGTTCCCGCGTCACAGCGCATGCTCCGTGCCGTTCCCCGGAGTCCGTCTCGGACGACCATCCAGCCCAGGCTGCCGACCGATCGACCAACCTTCGCGCCACCCGTGACCAGCGAAACCCAGGCGTACCGCTCCGGTAGCATGTTCGGACTTACGACGATCCCCCTCATCGCCCGTCCTGCACCGGAAAACCACACCATCCAGCACCATGAGTAACCCACTCAACCAAAACCTATCAAATCGGCCAAACAATTGATATCCATACCACCGCGGGTGTTTTCGCGAATAAACAACAGAATTACGTTCGCCGCGTTGCGTCAACCACGGGCGATACTGTGGGCCACGGCGGGCGTGGTGACCCTCGGATTCCTCATCACGCTGGAGATCGCCGCGCGTCACTACGGCCTGCCGGGGCCGATGACCACCCAGGCGCAAGAGGTGATATTCGCCCCCAAATCGGGGCCGCTGTTGTACGCCAGTATGGCATTGATGATGGTGGTGCTCACTTGGCGGCAACGGTTCATCGCGGCTGGTGTCGCGATCGGCATCGACATCGTCTTCGTGCTGGTACGGTGGGTGGTCGGCGCCAAGATCACTGAGGGCCACCCCTTCGGCAACGGCGCGTTGTGGGTGATTTTGGGCTACGGGGTCATCGCTGTCACGCGCCGCACCGGCCGGGAACGTGCCCTGCTGCTGAAGGGCGTCGGTCTTGGGCTGCTGCTGGTGGCCGGCCGCAAGACCGGTGATACCTGGCTCCTCATCACGTCGAAGACCCGCCCGACCGTGCTCGACGAGTACGTGGCAACCGCCGATCACGCGCTGGGCAACCCGTCGTGGGTGGTAGGCCGGATTGTCAGGGCCACCGACCCGATCGGCACCCACCTTCTCGACTGGGTCTACATACAGCTTGCGGTGGCCGCGGTCGTCGTCTCGCTGTACCAGCTGCGCCATGTGGCGGTCGAGCGCCGCTTCCCGAGCCACTATCTGGTGCGCACCTTTCTGGTGATCGGCCTCGTCGGGCCGGCCATCTACATGATCTTCCCGGTGGTCGGGCCGATCTTCGCCTATGGCCCGGGCGCCTACGGCACCGGCGGCCTGCACTGGGCGGTGGCCGATCTGTGGCCGGACACGCCGCCGCCGATCGCTACCCCGCACCCGGTGCCATACGACGCGATCACCCCTCGTAACTGCATGCCCAGCCTGCACACGGCGTGGGCCACCGCCATCTTCATTCACTCCCGCAAGGGCCCGCGTATTCTGCGATTCGCGGGCGCCTTCTGGCTGATTGCCACGCTCGGCGCGACGCTGGGATTCGGCTACCACTACGGCGTGGATCTCATCGCCGGCGTGGTGTTCACGCTCACAATCGAGGCAGCTCTGCGCTCGCACGAACGCGGCTGGGACCGGTCAGGAATCCAGCTGGTCGCTTATGGCACAACGGTCTTCGCCGCGCTCTTGCTGTCGTATCGCTATCTGCCGATGGAGATGGCCGAATATCCGTGGGTGTTCGGGCCACTTCTCATTCTGGCGATGACCTCAGTGATCTACGGCTACGTACGGACCACCAAACGGTGGGAACCGAAGGCCACACCAGCGCCGCAACCGGAACCGCAACCCGAACTGGTTTGAGTCGTGTTGTCCGTCGCAGATGAATCTTGCTGGTCACGCCCGGAAGGACGTGACCAGCACGCTTTCCGGCAGTCGGCAGACGAGGGACCGTTCAGCCCCAGGTGAGCGGGTCGAGATGAAGGTAGAAGCGCAGGCGGTCGTGGTCCAGCGCGATGCCGTACCGCTCGGCGAACGCCACGTCCGCTGCCCGCGCCTGCTCCTCGTCCGTCCATGTCTCCCGCGCATTGGCGAGCAGCAGTGCCAAGTCGGCGTAGCGGTCGGCCAGTCCGAGGCGGCCCAGGTCGATGAAGCCCGACACGTCCAGGGTCTGCGGGTCGAGGATGACGTTCGGCAGGCACAGGTCCCCATGGCAGACGACCGTGTCGGCGGCCTCCTGTTCCCGTCGCCGGGGTACCTGCCGGGTAACACGGGTCAGCAACTCCGCGGCGGGCGTGTGCTGCTGCTCGACTGGAAGGAACTCCGGGTTTACGGCGTCACGGGCCACCACGTCGCTCGCCACGGCGACCATGGCGTCCAGGCCCCGGCGGAATGGGCACTCCGACACGGGCAGCTCGTGCAACCGGCGGACCGCGTCCGCGATGCGTCCCCAGGAGACTCGCAGATCCCCGGCGGATACCTGATCAGCAGGTATGCCCGAGACGGCACTGGTCACCAAGCAGGCGCCCGCGTCACCGGAGTACCAGTCGAGCACCCGCGGGCCCGGTACGCTCTGACCGCTGAGCCACGCGATCCGGTCGCGCTCGGCCTCCAGGTCGGCCGCATCCGCAACGGGTACGCACTTGGCGTACCGGGTGGTGTCCGCACTGCGAAAGACGGAGGCTCCCGACTCGCCCGCGGTGACAGGCAACCAGTCGCCGCCACCCACGCCGAGCAGCACCGGCGATACGACCTGGGATCCGGAGTGATCGCTCATAGCGGCCACTCTAACCAGCCCGGCATCCCGGCCGGCGGCCATATTTTCCGCTCCTGCCACGTATCCGGTGTGCGGCAGAGCGTGTTCCGTGCGAAACGGCCTAGTCGTCGTCGAAGCCGAAGTCGTCGGAGTCGTCGAAGTCATCGCCGAGTCCGTCGTCGAAAGTGTCGTCGCCGTAGTCCAGCCCGAAGTCCGCTACGGTCCACAGCACGGTGAAGTCGATGACACCGTCCTCATCGGGCACATCGGACATATCGGCATCGGCGTGGTCCGGGCGCCGACCACCCGTCCCCATGGACCCCTCGTGGCCACCCTCACCACTCGCGCGCCACACCCCCTGGCTGTCAGGCGCATGGGCGGTCTGCCGCCGGGCCGCGTCGACGGCCCGGCGGCGAGAGCCCCAGCTTCGGAGCTGGTACAGGCGGCCGCGTACCCGCTCGGCGTCCTGCGCCAGACCTCCCTGATCGAATGCCTCGGCAGCCTGCTCGAACGCCTGCCGCGCGGGCCGTATACGACCCGCCTGCAGATGCACCAGGCCGAGGTTCTCCCAGGACTGGGCCTCCCGGCGGCTGTCTCCCAGGTCGCGGAAAAGCCCGGCCACCCGCTCGTAACTCGCCGCGGCGTTCTGTCCGTCGCCACCGGCGCGCTGCGCGTCGGCGAGGTTCGCCAGCGACTCGGCGACACCGCCCAGGCCGTGCGTCTGCTCGCGGAGCGCCAGGGCTTCGGCGTGGCAGCCGGCCGCCCGGTGGTGAGCGCCTGTGCGCTGGTGGAGGTTGCCCAGGGTGTCGAGGATGGTGGCCACCGCGGCCGGATCGCCGCCGCGTCGGCAGATGGCCAGCCCCGATTCGTACCGGATGATCAAAGTGGCGGTGTCCCGCTCGCGCGCACGGTATCGGTCGAGGAGCGCGAGCACGTCGCCGACCACCGCCGTGGCCCCGCTGGCGTCACCGGCCAGCAGGAAGAGCGTCATGGCGTTGCCGTAGTACGGCAGGGCGGACGAAACACTGAACGACTGGGCGTGGATATGGCCCAGCCGACGCCGGCATTCCGCCTCCGCACCCCGGTCCCCCGCCGAATGCGCCGCGGACGCGGCCGGCTCCAGGACGGCCATCCGGTCGGCGGCGCGGCCGCGCAGTTGCAGATACCTCATCATCCCGAGGGCCAGCTGTACGGCCAGGCCGTGTGATCCCAGGGCCATCGCGGTCCGCACCGACTCGATCAGGATCGGGCGGTGTTCGTCCAGCCACCGGACGGCTTCCCCAATGCCCGTGAAGCGGTCGCCCGCCGCGGGCGCGGCGGCCGGGTCCAGCCACGTATCGGCCTCGGCGGTGGCCGCTACGTGGAACCGCAGCAGCCGCTCGACGGCGTCCTTGCGCTGTGTGCAGGACTCCTCGGTTTGGGCCAGCTCGGTGGCGTAGGACCGCAGCGGGCCCTGGATGCGGTAACCACCGAACCTCGGCCCGCTTGCCATCAGCATGCGGGCCCGGGACAGTTCCATGAGCCCGTCCGCCGCCTCGGCAACCGGCAGTCCACCGAGCACCGCGGCCTCCTCAGCCCCGAAGTGCGCACCGGGATACAGCGACAGCAGCCGGAACAGCCGGGCCTGTCCGGCCGGCAGTCGGCTGTAGCACCATGCGAATACCGGTCGGACAGGGTCCGCCTGCAGATCCGGCGCCGACAGTCGCGGGGTGTCCTGCAGCAGGTCGGCCGGCGTTGACACCGGCGTCCGTCGGTCCGTCACCAGTTGGCCCACGGCCAGATCCAGCGCGAGCGGGAGCCGGCCGCAGGCCATTGACAGCGCGCGAACGGCCTCCGGGTCGGCGGCCGCCCGACGGTCGTGCTCATCCGCGGCCGCCAGCACACGCTCCACGAACTCGACGGCCTCCGAGGGCTCGAACAGGCCCAGAGCGTGATGACACGCCCCCGCAACCGCGCCGCCCGTCAGCCGGTGCCGGCCGACGACGACCGCGCAGTTACGGGGATGCGGCGGCAGCAACGGCTCCGCCTGGGCCGGCGAGGAAACGTTGTCCAGCACCACCAGCACCGGCTTGCCCCGCTTGGCGAGCGCGCTCACCACGGACCGGTACTGGGCCACGCGGCCGTCGGCCGTCGCCGCGATCTGCGACGCAGCCACTCCCAGCGAGTGCAGCAGGCCACCCAGCGCGGTGAACACGGCGGTCTCCGCCGAAGTTTCCGCGGCGCGGCCGAGATCCACGTGGATGCCCTTGACATACCAGTGGCGCCGGACCGCCTCCCCGGCAGCACGCAGCGCCAGCGCCGTCTTCCCCACCCCGGCCGGACCGGACAACATCAGCACGCTGTGTTCTGCCGCCCAGGCCCGCTGCGCCTGCCGTCTGGCCGCGCGCGTGGTACGCACATGCGGAGGCGTTCTCGGGGCCTTAGGGGTCTTAGGAGCCTTACGGGGGCTGAGGTCCGCCAGCAGCGCCTCAAGTTCGCGTGCGCGGCCGACGAAAACACCCGGCCCGGGCGGCAGACCGTCGGCCTCCCGGGAAGAAGCCGGGAAGGCGGTGACGAGAACACTGCTGCCGCCGCCCGTCTGAACGACCGGGCCGAAATCCGTTCCGCTGAACTCGTCGCGGGCATCCCCCATGACGGAATTTCTAGCGCACCACAACACCCCGCGGCCAGCCAGCGTTCGGTGCGGCCCCGATCGCGACCTGATCACCGCCTCCACGCACTCACTGTGCCGGGGGCACCCACGATCCGTCGACCGCAACGCCGGCGGCCGCGGCGATCCGGTCGCGAGACTCCAGCAGCCGTGCGCGCAACGCCGACAGGTCCACGCCGAGCAGCCGACCGTCCCGTTTGACCGCCCTTCCGGCGACGAAGACGCTGTCCACCAGGCCGGGGTGGCCGGCCGCCACGACCGTGCCGACGGGGTTGCTGACCGGGAAGACCGAGGGATCCTCGGCGTCGAGAAGGATCAGGTCGGCGTCCTTGCCGACGGTGACGCTGCCCGTACGGGCATCGAGTCCGCACGCTCGGGCGCCGTCCACCGTGGCGAACTCGACGAAGTCGCGCGCCGTGAGGCCACCGTCCAGACCGCGCTGCACGGCGAACGCCGTACGCATGGTGGCGAACATGTCCCCGCCCGCGGACGGGCTGTCGTCGATCGACAGGGACGGGCGGATTCCGGCGGCCAGCATGCGGCCGGTCTCGGGCCAACCGAAGCCCATCTTCAGCTCGACGTCCGGGCTGATCGACACCGAGCAGCCCGCATCGGCCATCATCGCCACCTGGTCGTCGGAGATGCCGTTGCAGTGCACGAAGGTCGTACGGTCGTCGAGCAGCCCGCGGTCACGCATGTCCGCGATCGGACGGCTGCCACGAGGCCAACCGGTGGCACCGTGCACATGCACGCTCACCCGCAGCCCGAGTTCCCGCGCCAGCGCGACATCGGTAGCCGTGGTGTCCATGGTGGTCAGCTGCGGCCCCCGCAGGCCCAGCGCCATGCCGTCGTCGGGCAGTTGCACCCGCACGCGCCTGATCTCGGGTGCGATGTCCGGCTCGTCAGCGGCGCCCGCGCAATAGCAGAACACCGAGTGGCCGGGCGCCTCACGCAACGCCTGGATCGCGGCGTCGGCGTTCTCCGGGCGGTCGGAGCAATGGAACCAGTCGAGCATGGTCGTGACGCCCGAGCTGAGCGCTTCGATCCGGCCGAGCAGGTTGCCCAGGTACACATCTTCCGGCTGGTAGTGCGGCCGGAGCGTGCCGTGCATGGCGACGCGGTACTGGTCGAACGTCCAGTCCGCGCCGATGCCGCGGAACGCGGTCTGCCAGGTGTGCCGGTGGGTATCCACGAAGCCGGGCATCACGATCTTGCCCGTGGCGTCCACGACCTCGGCGTCGGCCGCGTCGACAGTGGCGGCGACAGCGGCGATCCGGCCGCCCTCGATCAGCACATCGCCCCGCGGGAGATCGCCGACGGCCGGGTCCATGCTGACCACCATGCCGCCACGTAACAGTGTCCTCATCGGGTCAGCGCCTCCTCGACCACCCAGGAGGCGATGCGTTCGCCCCGTCGTCCGGGGCGCCTGCCGCTGAGGATGATGTCGATGCGAGGTGCCATGGCGTTCCTCCGAAGGAGTTGACGTATCAACACTGTGCGGCAAGGACCCTAGAGCTGCAAAGTTGACGCGTCAACTCGCTACCGCCGTATGATGCGCGCCATGACCGAGACCCCTGCGCTGGAACCCGAGGAGTGGGAGCTCTGGGACACCTGGATGCGCGCGCAGCGCCTGCTCGCCCGGGAGCTCGATCGTGGTCTGCAGCGCGACTGCGGAATCTCAAAGGCTGAGTTCAGCGTGCTGGTGACCCTGTGGCGGGCGCCCGGGCACGAGATGCGCGTCGGCGAGCTCTCCGAATCGCTCGACTGGGAGAAGAGCCGCGTCTCACACCAGCTGACACGTATGGAGAACCGCGGCTTCGTGGAGCGGACCCAATGCGGGGCCAGCGGCCGCCGCACCGGAATCGGACTGACCGCCAAGGGCCGCCGCGCCGCGCAGAGCGCCCTCCTCGTACACGCCGGCAACATCCGCCGTCACTTCCTCGACCCGCTCACGCCCGAGCAGACCGCGGCTGTCCGGGCCTGGAGTGAGCAGACGATCGACCGCGTCGAGCCACCGCGCCGCAGCGAGAACACCGGTAACGACGCCGCCTGACGTGTGTCGCCGAAGGCTGCGGACCGAGCCCGGCAACTGTCGGCGCGCCCGGGATGCGCCGGCCGGCTGAGCGAGTCCGCCTTTGCGGACGCCGTTGCGCGGAATGCCAAAGGTCTGTGCGCCGACGGTCAATGACAGCCCGGAACTCCGGGGCGGAGAATTCTTGCCGTGGGTCGCACAGGGGGGCGCACAGCCACACACAGCCGCACACAATCCCGCCAAAACGCTTTCTTTGATTTCCCGCACCACGATCACCACTCCCTGGCGCGGTCTTGTCGATGCCCCCTGGCCCGTGGCACGACTTCCACGGTGTCGCACCTGAAGGAAGTATCGATGACGGACACTCCGGCTCTGATCGCAGAAGAATATCCGCTCGACGACGGACTCGCTCAGGTTCAAGAACAGCTACAGCAAGACTTGGCGCAGGTCAGAGAGCGACTACGCACTTTGGTAGCGCCGCCACATCATAAAATTCAGGACCCGATCATGTATGCCGTGGAGCATACGGGTCGCCTTCTGCGGCCCTCTCTTGTTCTGCTCTCCTCGTATCTCCTCGAAGGTGAGACCGGCGCGGCCACGCACCACCGCGTGATCGATGCGGCTGCCGCAGTCGAGATCCTGCACATCGCGACTCTTCACCACGACGATCTGATCGACGATGCGCAGGTCAGGCGCGGGCGGTCCACCACGAACGCGAAATACGGGGACGCCATCGCACTGCTCACCGGCGACTATCTCCTCGCCCGCTGTATGCAGGCCGCAGCCTCCCTCGGCGCTTCGCGCATGATGTCCATGGCTGAAACGCTGATCGACGTATGCGTGGGGCAGATGCTCGAGTCCAGTCAGCTCTTCGACCCTCTTCGCACCGAAGAGGATTACCTCGCCGCCGTCTCGGGAAAGACCGCGCGCCTGATGCGGACCGCCACCACGATGGGCGCACTGCAGTGCAATGCGAGCACCGACGTCCAGGACGCGTTGGAGAGTTTCGGTCACAACCTCGGCATGGCGTTTCAGATCTGGGACGACATCCTGGACATCTGCAGCGAGGAAACCGGAAAGCAAGTCGCGAAAGATCTGCTCAACGGCGTGTACACACTCCCGGTGATCTATGCCGTCGAGGATTTTCCGGATCGCTTGCTTCCGACATTGCGCGAGCAGCCACTCTCCGCCGACCGGTGTCAGGAAATTCTTTCCTTCATGCATGAGTCCGGAGCGATCAGCCGGGCCGCGGAAGTGGCACAACGGCATGTGACGGACGCCCTGCGCGCTGTGGAGTCACATCCGTCCTTTGTCCATCGAGCGCCGGTCATCGGCCGCTATTTGCGCAACCTGGTCGACCGGCTCGCATCCCAGCACCCCGCACTGCGGGCACAGCCCGGCACCGCTCGTTCCGGCAGCGTTCGTCCCGGCAGCGTTCGTTCCGGCTCGGAGGCCCTTCCGTCGTATGGCACGGCGAAGGCCCTGATCGACGACTGGCTGAACGGGTACATCGCCCAACCGAACGATCGCCTCGGACGAGGCGGGGCCGTGTGCCCGTTCGTGGCGCCGTCGCTGCGGGCGGGGTCGTTGGAGATCCGGGTGCGAGCGGTGGGGTCGGCCCCCGTCGTCGGGACCGTCATCGACATGGTCCGCCACGCGCTCGACGAGTTCGATCTGATCGAGTGGGAAGGCTCGAACCCGGCGTTACGGAGCCTGCTCGTGGCCATGCCCGATCTGGCGCCGACCGAGTGCCATCTGCTCGATGAAGCGCATCGGGCGGTCAAGCCGGCTGCGGTGCGTCGGGGCATGATGATCGGTCAGTTCCACCCTCTGTGCGAGGAGCGGGCCGCCAGGAATCCCGGGTTTCCGGTCAATCGCTCGCCGGTGCCGCTGGTCGCGATCCGGCCCATGGCCTTGCACGACATTCTGTTCCTCAAAGACCGGAAGGAATGGTTCGAGGAGTATCACCGGCGCTTCGGCAGTCATTACAAGCCCAGCAGGGACGCCATAGAGCCGCTGTTCGTCGAGCTGTTTCAGCGCGCATGCACGGAACACGGGGTCGGCGCATGAGCAACGGCAACAGCTACCCGGGCTTCAGCCGCTCGGATCTCGACCGGGAGTATTCGCCCAGCTCCGTCGTCCCGAGCCTGCCGTTCTATCTGAACGAGTACGCCACCCTCAGCGCCGCCGCACGCGACAAGCACACCCCGCTCGCCGACCTCCACTACGGCGCGTCTCCCGAAGCGCGGCTCGACCTGTTCCCCGTCGAGGGCGGCGCATCGGCTCTCGAGGTGTTCGTACACGGCGGCTACTGGCAGGAGGTCACGAAGGAGCAGTCAGCCTTCGCGGCGCCGGACTTCATCGCCGAGGGCATCGCGTTCGCGGCGCTCGGGTACGGGTTGGCGCCCGCTCACTCCCTGGATGAGATCGTCACGATGGTGTGTGAGGCGGTGACATGGCTCCACACCAACGCCCCTCGCTTCGGAATCGATCCACGGCGGATCCATCTCAGCGGAAGCTCCGCGGGCGCACACCTCGTGGCGATGGCGCTCATCCGGGACGACGCGCGGCGGATCGCGGGCGCCACTCTGCTGAGCGGTATCTATGACCTGGAGCCGCTGCGCCATACGTATGTGAACGACGCCCTGGGGCTGGATGCCGATGCCGCGCTGCGCAACAGCCCGATCCATCATCTGCCCGAGCGGCTTCCGCCGATCGTCATCGCCCGCGGCGGGGGTGAGACGGGGGAGTTCATCCGCCAGCACGACACCATGACGGCCCTGCTGCGGCGGCACAACGCGGTCACCGAGCTCGTATGCCCGACGCGCAACCACTTCGACCTCCCCTACGACCTGGGGAATCCGCACACCGCACTCGGCAAGGCCGTGCTGACGCGCATCGATGACATCGAGGAGGGATAGCGTGCGCCCGAACGGCCACCAGCCCGCAAGCGACGGCGAGACCCCCTATGCGGCGTACGCCCGCATGGACACCCTGCTGTCGCTGCAGCATCCCCGGACCGGGGCCGAAACCGAGCCCGGCTTCATCATCCTCAGCCAGGTCAAGGAACTGCTGTTCAAACTCTGCCATACGGAGTTCAGCACGGCCCGCGACCACCTCGCGGCAGACCGGCTCGACGAGACGCTGTGGACGCTGCGTCGCGCCCGGCGCGTACAACAGCTGCTGCTGTCCTGCTGGGACGCCCTCGGCGCACTCACCCCCGGGGAGTTCGCCTCCTTCCGGGACGCGCTCGGCCCCGCGTCCGGGTTTCAGTCCGTGATGTACCGCCGGCTCGAGTTCCTGCTCGGCAACAAGAACCCCCAACTCCTCGGGCCCCATCAGAACACGTCGAGGTACGGCGAGGTGCTGGCCCAGTTGCATGAGCCGAGCCTGTACGACGAGGCCATCCGCCATCTGGCCAGGCGCGGCCTGGACATCCCGTCGGTCCACGCCGACCGCGACTTCTCGCTGCCGTACCAGCCGGACGCAAGGGTTGCCGCCGCCTGGCGGCTCATCTACGAGAAGCCCGGCCGCCACCCCGATCTGTTTCTGCTCGCCGAGGCGCTGATGGACACGGCCGACTTGTTCGCCCGCTGGCGATACACCCATCTGGTGACGGTGCAACGGCTGCTGGGGAACAGGCCGGGCACCGGCGGGACCGAGGGGTCGCCGTGGCTCGCCGCCATCGCGGAACACCGGTTCTTCCCCGAGCTCTGGTCGATCAGGTCCACCGGTGAGTGAGGGAGGTACGACGGCATGAGCATGGAGACCAAAGTGGCACGCGACACGGCCGCGGACCTCGACGCCGCCGACCCACTGCGGGCGTTTCGGCACGAGTTCGTCTGCCCCGAGCCGGAGACGATCTATCTCGACGGCAACTCACTCGGCCGACTGCCGACCGCCACCGCCGGTTTTCTGGGGCAGGTGGTGCGCGACGGCTGGGGTGCCGGGCTGGTGCGCTCCTGGGAAACCTGGATCAACTGGAGCCGGCAACTCGGCGACCGGCTCGCGGCCCACACACTGGGCGCCCGGCCGGGCGAAGTGGTGATCTCCGACTCGACATCGGTGAATCTCTACAAGCTGGCCACCGCGGCGCTGGACGCCAGGCCGGGGCGCCGGACGATCGTGGCCGACATCGAGGACTTCCCCACCAACCGCTACATCCTGCAAGGCCTGGCCGAGCATCGGCGGCTCCGCCTGGTGACCTTGCGCTCCGATCCCGATCAGGGGCTCGACCTGGACGTATTGCGCCGGGCGCTGAGCGACGACGTGGCCCTGGTGGTGCTGTCGCTCGTCTCGTACCGTTCCGGGGCGCTTCTCGACATGGCGGCGGTGAACGACGCCGCCGAGCGCGCCGGGGCGCTCGTCCTGTGGGACCTCAGCCACGCCGCCGGTGTGATTCCGGTGCGACTCGGGGCGGCCCAGGCGGATCTCGCCGTGGGCTCCACGTACAAGTATCTGAACGGCGGACCGGGATCACCCGCCTTCCTCTATGTGCGGAAGGACCTCCAGCGACAGCTGCGGCAGCCGATCTGGGGATGGTTCGGACAGCGCGACCAGTTCCGGATGGGCGAGGTGTACGACCCGGTGGGCGACATCGACCGCTTCCTGGTCGGCACTCCCCCGCTGCTCTCCCTGGCCGCGATCCAGCCCGCGCTGGACGTCATCGAGCGGGTGCCGATCAGCCGACTACGCGAGAAGTCCATCCAACTAGGTGTATTCGCCGTTGAGTTGGCGGAGGAGTGGCTGGCGCCGCGCGGCTTCCGGCTCGCCTCTCCACGCGACCCGGCCCGGCGCGGTTCACATATCGCGCTGGCGCACCCCGAGGCGTCCCGTATCTCCCGTGGCCTTCGCTCGGAGAAGAAGGTGATCTGCGACTTCCGTCCCCCGGATCGGCTGCGGATCGGGTTCGCCCCGCTCTACACCCGTTTCGTCGACGTCTGGGACGGCCTCGACCGGCTGCGCGCCCTCGTCGAGAGCCGCGGCTATGAGCAACTGCCCGTCGACATGTCCCGTGTGACCTGAGAGGGATGATCGGTGACCGCCAAGAGCCCACTGACGAAGGACGACCTGGTCGGCATCCTGTTCGGCGCGGGCGCGTTCCAGATGCTGCACGCCGGCTGTGAGCTGGGGCTGTTCAGGCTGCTGCGACGGCGACCGGCGCTGTCCCCGCCGCAGGTGGCGCAGGAGCTGGGCCTGGACGCGCGGCCGGTGCAGATCCTGCTGCTCGGAACGACCGCCCTCGGCCTGACCGTCCGGACGGACGGCCGGTACCGCAACGGCGAGCTGGTCGAAGAGCTGTTCCAGGAGGGCACCTGGGACATCTTCGAGGACCTTGCCGAGTTCCAGCAGAAGGTCACCGGCCCCGCCGCCCTCGATTTCGTAGCCTCGCTCCGACAGAACACCAATATCGGGCTGCGCCATATCCCGGGCGACGGCGACGATCTGTACCGGCGGCTGACCGGCCACCCCCAGCTGTCGCAGCTCTTCTACCGCTGTATGAAGTCCTGGTCGACGCTGTCGAATCCGATCCTGGTGGAGAACGCCGATCTCTCCGGGGTCGGAAGCGTCCTCGACGTCGGCGGCGGCGACGGTGTGAACTCGATCGCGCTGGCCATGGCCAACCCCGGTGTCGCCTTCACCGTCTTCGATCTGCCCGGGACGGCGGCGATCGCGCAGCACAAGATCCAGCTCCAGGGTCTGAGTGATCGCGTCGGCGTCATCGAGGGCGATATGTTCGCCGATCCCTTCCCGACGGGACACGACTGTCTGCTGTTCGCCAACCAGCTCGTCATCTGGTCGCCCGAGGAGAACCGCTCGCTGCTGCGCAAGGCTTATGAAGCGCTGCCGGACGGCGGGCGGGTGCTGATTTTCAGCGCCATGTCCGACGACACCGGGGACGGCCCGCTGTACGCCGCACTCGACAACGTCTACTTCGCCACGCTGCCGACGGGGAACAGCGTGATCTACCACTGGGCGCAGTACGAAGAGTGGCTGGCCGACGCAGGGTTCTGCGAGGTGGTGCGGCTGCCCGGGAAGACCTGGACTCCGCACGGCCTGATCGCGGCGAGGAAACGCACACCCAGCGCACCCGGAGGGGTGAAATGATCGATGTTGGCCTGGCTTTCTTCCCCGATGTCGACGAACGCGACCGGGGTGCCGCCGAGTATTACGCGCGCTGCCTCGACTTCGTCGAACTCGGCGACCGGCTCGGTTTTCAGCATGTGCGGATCGTCGAGCACTATTTCCGCAGATATGGCGGATACTCCCCGAACCCGATCGTCTTTCTCTCCGCCGCCGCTCAGCGCAGCCGTCGGCTGAAACTGATCACGGGTGCGGTGTTGCCCGCCTTCAATCATCCGCTCAAGCTGGCGGGCGAGATCGGAATGCTGGACGCCATCTCGGGGGGCCGTGCCGAGATAGGGTTCGCGCGGGCCTTTCTCCCCCATGAGTTCCAGCGGTTCGGCGTGGACATGGATGAGAGCCGGGGTCGCTTCGACGAAGGCATACGGGTCGTCCGGGAGTTGCTGGCCGAGGAGGAGGTCGCCCACCAGGGGAGGTTCCACCGCTTCCCGCCGACCACATCGCTCCCCCGGCCCACGCAACGGCCTCATCCGCCGCTGTGGATCGCCGCGCTGTCCTCGAAGGAGAGCTTCCGGCTCGCCGGTGAGCTGGGGTACGGCATCATGGCCCAGCCGGTGGTTCCCGATTCGCTCCGCGAAAACCTCGATGTCTACCGGAACGCGTGGAAGGAGGCCGGGCACCCCGGCGACGGTCGCGTCATGCTCGCGTTCCATATGCTGTGCACGGCCGACGGCGAAACGGCGCGCTCCCTCGCTCGCGAACCGATCAATCGCTATCTGCGGATGCTGGCGGAGGCCGCGGGCGAATGGACCACCGGAGTCCGGAGCACCGATTACCCCGGCTACGAGAAGATGATCGAAAAGCTGCGTCAGGACGACTTCGACCGGCTCCATGAGCGCGGCTCCGCGCTCGTCGGTTCACCCGACGAGATCACCACGATGCTGCTCGACTATCACGCGGCGTGCGGGGGCTTCGAGACGGCCAGTATCCAGTTCTATTTCTCGGATATCGATCCCGGACTCGCACGCGGCTCGCTCGAATTGTTCGCCGAACATGTCATGCCAAGGCTCCAGCAGGCTTAGCCTGCGCCCTCCCGGATGGTGGTCGTGTCAGGGCTCCGAAGGAATTTCATCACCGACTACGACGGTCTCGCCGATCGATGGTGGGACCCTCGAGGACCGCTTGCCCCACTCGGCTGGATCGCCCGTGCCCGGGCCGATTTCGTCCCCGTACCCCGGAACAAACAGGCCCTGCTCCTCGATGTCGCCTGTGGGGGCGGCCTGTTCGGCCCGCATCTGGCCGGCAAGGGATACCGCGTGATCGGCGTGGATCTGTCGGCCGCTTCGCTCTGCGAGGCCCGCCACCATGGCTTCCACGCGGTCGCTCAGGCCGATATCGCCGTGCTCCCCTTCGCCGACGAGTCGTTCGACGTGGTCACGGCGGGGCAGTGCCTCGAACACGTACCGGACCCCTTCGCGGTGGTGGGTGAGCTGTGCCGGGTCCTGCGCCCCGGGGGCACCTTGATCGTCGACACCATCGCCGACACCAAGGTGGCCCGGCTGGTGTCCATCACGATCGCCGAGAACCTGCCCGTTCCGGGCCGACCGCCGCGTGGCACCCACGATCACCGCCTCTTCGTCAACCGGGCGCGGCTGCTCCACGTCGCGCGAGCGCATGGGGTGGAGCTCGAACTGCTCGGGCTGCGACCGCACTTCGGGGACGGGATCCGCTTCCTGGCGCGGCGGCGCGAGGAGGTCCGTATGGTCCGCACCAAATCCACCGCCGTTCTCTTTCTGGGGGTGGGGACGAAATGGTGACCGATCAGCGGCGGCCACCCCGGAGCGCCGTACGGAACTGGCTGATCGGCGCGCGGCTGAAGACCCTGCCCGCGACCTTCGCGCCGATCGCGGTGGGAACGGCGATCGCCCATTCGCTCGGCCAGGTCAGCTGGTGGCGCGCCGCCCTGACCGTGGTGTTCGCGCTCTGTTTCGTCATCGGCACCAACTTCTTCAACGACTACAGCGACGGCGTCCGGGGGGCCGACACCCACCGGGTGGGACCCGTTCGGCTGGTCGGATCCGGGCAGGCGGCGCCGCGGCAGGTGCTGCGCAGCGGCATGGTGCTGTACGCCCTGGCGGCCCTGACCGGGGTGCTCATGGCCGTGACGATCTCGTGGTGGCTGCTGGCGCTGACGGCGTTCTGCGCGCTGGGCGGCTGGTTCTACACCGGCGGCTCCCGGCCCTACGGCTACCGGGGGCTCGGCGAGGTGAGCGTGTTTCTGTTCCACGGGGTCATCGCCGTTTGCGCCACGACCTATATCCAGCTCGGCCGGGTGCCTCTGCTCGCGCTCAGCGCGGCGGTCCCCATCGGGCTGCTCGTGTGCGCGCTGCTGGTGACGAACAACCTCAGGGACATCCCGACCGATGCCGCCGCAGGGAAGATCACCCTGGCGGTGCGGCTGGGCGACCGGCGGACCCGCAGGCTCTATGTGTTCTGCGTCGAGACCGCCTTCGCGTGGGGGCCGGCCCTGGCCATGACGCGGCCCTGGGCGCTGCTGGTGTTCGCCGCCGTTCCGTTCGCCGTCTTTCCCCTGCGCCGGGTGGTGACCGGGGCGCGCGGAGCCGATCTGATAGCGGCGCTGGAGCACACCTGTCTGCTGCTGCTCGTCTTCGGGGCCCTGCTGGCGATCGGCCTCGCCCGATGACCGCCCGGAGGGGAACACCGGTGGCGCCGGAGCACGAAGTGGTGGTCATCGGCGCCGGGTTCGCCGGCATCGGGGCGGCGATCGGACTGCGCCGGGCCGGTATCGACGACTTCGTGGTGGTGGACGAGCAGGACGGTGTCGGTGGCACCTGGCATGCCAACAGATATCCCGGCGTGGCCGTGGACATCACCGCGTTCTCCTACTCCTTCGCCTTCGAGCCGGTCCCTTCGTGGTCTCGGGTCTTTCCTCCCGGAGCGGAGCTGAAGGCGTACGCGGACCACTGTGTCCACAAGTACGGGATCCGGCCCCATCTGCGGTTGAAAGCGAAGGTCGTACGGGCCGAGTACCACGCGTCGGAGCACCTGTGGCAGCTCTTCCTGGGGGACGGCACCTCGATGACAGCGCGGTTCATCATCTGTGCCACCGGGTGGCTCACCCGGCCGAAGGCGCCCGATATCGAGGGACTGGACCGGTTCAAGGGCGATGTCGTGCACACCGCGGCATGGGATCCGTCCTTGGACCTGGCCGGCCGGCGCGTGGGCGTGATCGGCACCGGGGCGTCGGCGGTGCAGGTGATTCCGGAGATCGCGCCTCGGGTGGCGCGGCTCCATGTCTACCAGCGCACCCCGATATGGCTGTTCCCGAAACCGGACTTCGCGCTGCCCGCGGCCGTCAGCCGGCTGTTTCGGACCGCTCCGTGGACGCAGCGGACGGTACGGCTGCTCACGGATGCCGTGACCGAGCTCAGCTTTGTGA
Organism: Streptomyces sp. NPDC059679; assembly: GCF_042734105.1. Taxonomy (NCBI): domain Bacteria; kingdom Bacillati; phylum Actinomycetota; class Actinomycetes; order Kitasatosporales; family Streptomycetaceae; genus Streptomyces; species Streptomyces sp. NPDC059679. The sequence goes on from NZ_JBHWES010000001.1 coordinate 169,768, forward strand.
TCGCCATGGTTCACCACCGTCAGTTCCCCTTTCTGGTACGGGCCGGGGAGGCGGTGTCCCGGCTCTATCTGCGCAGCCAGGTCAGAGGCGACCGTGCGCTACGGAAAAAGCTCACGCCCGCGTACGCGCTGGGCTGCAAGCGACCGTCGTTCGCCAAGGGATATTGGCGCTCCTTCACCCGCGACAATGTCGAGCTCGTCACCGAAGGCATCGAGCGGATCACCGAGACCGGAATCCGCACGGTGGACGGCGGGGAGCGAGCACTCGATGTGCTGGTGCTGGCCACCGGATTCCATGTCCTGGAGAATCTGCCGCCCTTCCCGATGCACGGCACCGACGGCCGGGATATCCGGGAGTTCTGGCGGACCGAGCGTTTTCAGGCCTATGAGGGAAGTTCGGTGAAGGGCTTCCCGAATCTGTGGTTCATCGTCGGTCCGTACTCCTTCACCGGTGGGTCCTGGTTCGGCGCGATCGACTACCAAGTCATGCATGCGCTGCGAGTGATCAAGGAGGCACGGCGACGGCGCGCCACGGAGGTGGCGATCCGGCCGGAGAAACATGACAGATCGTTTGAGGAAACGCTGCGCCGGCAGCGGAACACCATCTTCGCCAGCGACAGATGCAGGGGGTCGAACAGTTACTACTTCGACGGGCGCGGCGACGCACCGGCCGTCCGGCCGGCCACGACGTACGAGGCCGCCCGGCGCGCCAGACGCTTCGACCTCGACGACTACCGCTACGACGTGGTCGGCTGACGTGCGCGACAGGGACCGCGCACTGTGCCTGTTCTACGGGCTGTTCACCATCGGCGGCTTCCTGGCCATGACTTCGCTGATCGTCGCCTACGTACTGGAACACCGTGAGGACGGCCCGTTCGGGGTCCTGGAGGACTTTCTGCGCGACGCCATGACCAATGCGGCGTCCCGGCTCATCTACGCGGATCTGACGCTCGTGTGGATCGCGCTCGCGGGATTCATGGTCGTCGAAGCGCGGCGGCTCGGGATCCGGTACGTCTGGGCGTACATCATCGGCGCCCCGCTGCTGGCGCTGTGCGTGAGCTTCACGCTCTTCATGTTCATCCGCCAGTTGAAAATCGCGTCCGCGGCGAAGGGCGCCCCGAACCCATCCGCACGGCTGTCCGCGGAATTACGAGAGAAAGGCAGCGATGACCACTGACGCCATCGAATTCACCGAATTCACCGAAAACGTCGAACGCTCCCTGGCCCTGGCCGTCGGTGCGCTCCAGCGACGCCAGGACCCCGCCGGTTATTGGAAGGGGGAGTTCGAGACCAGCCTGATCGGCGAGGCCGCCGAGGTCATACTGCAACATTTTCTGCGGTTGTCGGACGACGCTGTGACCACCGCCGCCGCTAAGACGATCCTCGCCGAGCAGTCGGCCACGGGCGGCTGGGCGAGCTATCACAAGGGACCGGACGAACTCCTGCTGTCCGTCTTCTGCTATGTCGCGCTGCGACTCGCCGGTCATGACCCCGACGAACCGGCGATGCGCGCGGCGGCCGAGTCGATCCGTGGCAACGGCGGCGTCGAGGCGGTCGACAATCCGACGATGCTCGCATGGCTGGCCCTCATCGGGCTGTGGCCGTGGCGCGACATCCCGCTCATCCCGCCGGAGCTCGTCCTGCTGCCCAGCAGATTTCCCGGGAACATCTACCAGATCGGCGCCGCCGCCCGCGGCGTCGTCGTCGCCAACAGCCTGTTCATGGCGCACCGCCCGGTCACCCCGGCCGGATTCGACATCAAAGAGCTGTTCGCCCGGCCCGTGGCCACCGCCCGGCAGTTGCCGAGGCCCCGCGCGGTACGGATCGCGACCACGCTCAGCCATTGGTACGCCCGCCATCCGATCGGCTTCCTGCGCCGCCGGGCGATCCGCAAGGCCACCAAGTGGCTCGTCCGCGCCCAGGAGCGGGACGGCAGCTGGGGCGGCAACTGGCCGCAGACCGCGAATGTCGTGGTGGGCCTGGACGCCGTCGGCTACCGGCAGGACCATCCGGTCGTCGAGTCGGCGATGGCGGCGCTCGACCGGTATGTGGTCACCAGGAACGGGCAGCGCCGGCTGGAGATGTGGACCTCGGTGGTCATGGACACCGCCCTCGCCATGTCCGCGGCCGCCATGACGGGCGACCCCGCCGCGCGGTCCGCCGCCGAGCGGTCGGTGCGTTGGCTGCTCACCAACCAGGTCACCGAACTGGGCGACTGGGCCGTGCTGACCAAGGACCCGGTCCCCGGCGGATGGCCGTACGAGTTCACCAACGACGCCAACCCCGACACCGACGACACTTCTTTCGCGGTGGCCGCGCTGCGGCGGCTCCATCCGCCCGGCACCAACCCGGCCGTCGACGACGCCTGTGCGCGCGCCTGCCGGTGGATGCTGTCCCAACAGAGCAAGGACGGCGGCTGGACGGCCTTCGAACCGATGCGCTGGCAGCTGCCGGGACGCGACGCGCTCGCCCGGATCGGATTCCTCGAAGCGCCGTCCGCCGATATCACCGGACATGTGCTGGAGGCGCTGGGCGCCGATGGCAGGGCGCACACTCCCGCCGCCCGCCGCGGCGTCGCATGGCTGCGCCGCAACCAGCGTCCTGACGGATCGTGGCCCGGCTGGTGGGCCTGCTACCACCTGCACGGTACGAGCGCCGCGGTCACCGGACTCACCGCCTGCGGGGTCCCGGGCACCGACCCGACCGTGACCCGGGCGTGCGCCTGGATCGTCGCACACCAGCAGGACGACGGCGGCTGGGGGGAGGACATCCGCGCGCTGCACGATCCTGCGTGGATCGGGACCGGCGACAGCACCCCCTCGCAGACGGCCTGGGCGCTGCTGGCGCTGATCGCCGCCGGCCGCGCCGACAGCGAGCCGGTACGCGCCGGTCTCGACTTCCTGATCCGCACCCAGCAAGCCGACGGTGACTGGGACGAACCGTGGCACACCTGGGTCGTCCACCACGACGGCCTGTACTGGCGGGACACCCTGCTGCGCCTTGTCTATCCGGTCATGGCCATGTCGGCCTACCGGGCCGGTATGGGCGGATCGGCCCGTACCGACGGAACATCCCCCGCCGACGGAACGGAGTGACGATGACGAGTGTGACCGTGATCGGGGGCGGCCTCGCCGGGATGACTGCGGCGTGGACCATCCGCAGGCTCGGAGTGCCGGTGCGGCTGCTGGAAGCCGCACCGGAACTCGGCGGAATGGCTGGATCGCGAGTGATCGACAACCGGGTCGAGGACCACGGAGTGCACATCTTCCCCGCCTGGTACGGCAATGCGCTCCGTCTCGTCGAGGAGCTGGGCATCGTCGACAACCTGCGCGAGTGCGACAACTTCTACCAGTTGATGCCGGGTGAGTTCCCCACCTTCCGCACCTTCCGGTCGCTCTTCACGCTGAGGGACTTCGTCAAGGACATCCGGTCGGGGGTCACTCCGGCCGCCGACCGGTTGCTGTTCTACTACGGGCTGATCGATCTGCTCGCCCAGCGGTACGAGGGCCACGACGAATCCTTCCACGACTTTCTCCACAGCCGCTGGTATCTGACCGACACGGCCATCGCCGACATCGAGCACCTGTTCGTCGCGTCCAGCGCCGCGGAGAGCCGGGCCTCGTCGGCGGCGGCCTTCCGCGGCAGCATCGCCGCGTTCTCCGGGCAGCCCGGTCGCATACGGATGCCGAAGGGCGATCTGCACACCTGGTTCATCGGCCCCTTCCGTCGGCGTCTGGAAGCCGATGGCGTCGAGGTCCGCACCGGTGTGGAACTGCTCGAGGCCTCCGTGGCCGGCGATCGTCTGGACACCATCACGGTGCGCGACGGGGACACCGCGATCGAGGAGGTCGACGGACACCTGGTGCTGGCGGTCCCACACGGGCGCCTGTCACGGCTCGGCCCCGCCGTCACCGGTGCGCTGCGACCGGCTCATGGGGTCAACGAGTTGCGCTCCCGTCCGCTCGGGGCGCTGCACATATATCTGCGGCGGCGGTTGCCGGGGCTGCCGGACGAGCACATACGCCTGGTCGGCTCGCGCCATGCCATCACCCTCATCGACGTCGGTCAAGTCTGGGAAGGCCACCGCACCACCCTCCTCAACTGCGTGATCGGCCGTGTCGCGCGGCTCGCGGAGCTGTCCGAAGCCGAGGCGGTCAAGGTCCTGGTGGAGGAGCTGATGAGCTATGTGCCGACGCTCACCTGGGACGACATCGAGCACGTCTGCTATCAACCGCACTTCGCGGAGCCGTTCTTCGCCCCCGGGCCGGGCTCCGACCAGTACCGGCCGGTGAGCTCGACCGCACTGGCCAATCTGCACATCGCCGGGGACTTCTGCGCCGCCCCGCCGGGTGTGGCCGGTATGGAAGGCGCGGTCCGGTCGGGGCTGGCCGCCGCCGAGTCGGTCCGCCGGGCGATACGTCCCGACGCCCCGCGGGTGCGGATCCACGACATCGGCACGGTCAACCCCTCGGCCGCCCGTGGCCTGCGGGTGGCGCTCGCCCCGGTCGCCGCGGCCGTCCGGTTGCTGGCAAGGCGCCCACGGCGACGCGGGGCGGCGGCCACCGCCGAACACGACCTCGGCGGGCAGCCGTAGACCTCAGCGATGGGAACCAAGGTGCCCGTAAACGCATCGGCCACCGTCACGGCACGTCGGGGCGACGACGACTGGCGGCAACGCACATCACGGTCACGGGTTCCCTGACGCAGGACCACGTGGCGGCGGCTCGTCCGCGGGATCCTCCTGGGCGGCTGGTGGTGGCGGCTCCGCTGCCGCCAGGGTCGCCGGCATCGTGCCGGGTTTGCTGTTGACGTAGGTGGTGAGCCGGTGGACCTGCCGTTCCAGGGCCCTGATCCGGTCCACGATGTCCTCGGGCAGGTTCGCCATCAGTCTGTCCCCTCCAGATACAGATCGGCGGTCTCCGGGCGTCCCCGCTCGGGGGCGGTGACCTTGATGCCGACCACGCGATAGCGGGCGTCCAGGCCCTCGGAGAACCACACGTCCTTGATCCGCAGCCGCACGGTCGTGCCGAGCAGCGCGGGCGTGGTGTCGGAGCCGAGACGGATCCGGACCGAGGGGATGACCACCGGGCCGCGCAGGGCGGCGAGTTCGGAGCGGGCGAACGCGTCGAGCGTCGCCTTGTCGGTGACGTTGCTGTGGTCGGAGGTGGTGTCCAGCCGGGGGAACCCGGCCGCGATCAGGTCCTGGGCCACCTGCTCCCCGGACAGGACCGGACCGCTCGCCCCGCCCTCCGGGGTACCGCCCCTGGCCCGCGCGGTCGTCCCGCCACGCGTGGCGTCGCGGGGGAATGCGTACGACAGCACATCGCCCGGCAGGTCCAGCATCACAGGCTGGCTGCCCACCTGGATCCTCGGCGAGCCGAGCTGGAGCAGCTTCACCCGCCGTCCCGTCACCGGATCCCGGTACACCGCGATCCGGTACTCGAAGCCGGGCTCCATCGCCGCCAGTTGCCCGATCGCCTCCTCCACCAGGGTCTCGTCCCCGTCGCGGTAGGCCACCGTACGGGAGGTGGTCGGGGCCGTCGTCTCGTACTCCACCCCGATCCGGCCGCCCTCGGCCCCCTGCATGTACTCCCACAGCCCACGGACGATCTCCAGATGGTCGACCGCGGAGAAGTTCAGGTTCGCGCGGATGTAGCGGCGGCCCGCGTACGAGTCGAAGGTGGCCGCCTGCAGCCCGACCGTCGTGCTGCCCCGGTCGTCCGTGGCCGGGGTCAGGGTCCATACGATGCCACCCCAGCACACTTCGTCCCCGCGCTCCAGATAGACGGCGGTACGTCCCTCCGCCAGCTCCCGCACACGCCGGGCCATCCGGGCGTCGGGCACCGGCAGGGTCGCGCTGAGCGATCCGGGTTTGCCGAGGTAGTCGTCGTACTCCACGCCTTGCAGCGGCAGCACATCGATCGCCTGGTCGGTGCGCAGATCGGTGAACACGGCGCGGTAGCTGGCGTCCACGGCACTCACGCCACGGGGTCGATGCGGATGAAACGGCTGTCGAAGTGCACACGCGTGCCGGCGACGGAGGACCGGTAGGCGGCGGTCGCGGTGTAGACGGCGCCGGGGGTGAGGTTGCCCACCGGGAAGCAGGTGGAGATGGATGCCTTGCCCGCACCGACGAGGATCGCCGCCCGGTCGTCGGAGGGGGCGAGCACTTCGGTGCCGCTCTGCAGCCTGATCCTGAAGGAGATGTACGCGGTGGCGTCCCCGTCGGCCGCCGTGAAGGCACCGAAGGTGAGGGACACCCACCGCGAGGGCGGCGCGGTGAAGGTGGCGACGAGGGGGACGGTGGTGTCGATGGGAAGGACCTCGACATACGAGGTGGAGGTGGTGCCGCCCCAGTCCGCGGTGTGCATCAGCACCGCGTTCGGAATGAACTTCGTCCACTGAGCGCCGTCCCAGCGCTCCAGCCGGCCGCCCACGTCACGGTACTGCCCGACATACGCCCCGTTGTGCGGCGCCCCGCCCACCGCGGGGACGATGCCGCCCAGCGCCGCGGTGTAGCGGCGGCGGTCGGTGATGGCGGAGGCCCAGGTGATGCCCTTGGCGGCGGACGCCCCGGCGGGAACGGCGATCTCGTAGAGGAGTTCGGCGTTCTTGGGCACGGCCGGGGCGGTGGGGGAACCGGCCGGGGTGCCCTGAAGGAGCTCCAGGGTGGCCTCGTACTTGCCGAGGCCGTCGTAGTCGTTGTCGTAGACCCGTACGACCAGCGCGTCCACACGCGGCAGGCTGGCGTGCCCGTCGGCGACGGTCAGCAGGGTGTCGGAGTCGACGGTGACCGGGTAGCCACCCTGCGAACCGGTGGACGTGCCCGCGATCCACACCTGCCCGGGAGAGAGTTTGGCCTGCATGCTGGTGGCGGCGGTGCCGGTGAGCTGCAGCCCGCCGAACACACACCCGGCGCGGGTCAGCAGCGGCCCGGCGGACGCCATGCCGAGGCCGACGGCGAGCCGGGTGTCCTCGCGGGTCTGGCCGGTGGGCAGATGCCAGGCGGAACGAACGGTCATAGGACGGCTCCCATGGTGATCACAGGGCTTCTGTGTTTCTCGTGTGGGTGTGCGGCGTGTGGTGTGCGGTGTTGTCCATGCGCGTGGGGTGGCCGGGCCGTGGCGGTGCCGCGGCTCACCACTCCGCGCGCCGCCAGTCGATCGTGGCGGTGGCGCCCGCACCTCCCGACGCGGCCCGGAAGGACAGCTGCGAGGTGCCGGGCGGTAAGGTGAAGGACTCCTCCGGAGCGCTTCCCGGGACGGCGGTGTGGCGGCGCGACGCGGTGCCGTTGAACATCACGGTCCCCTCGGCGGTGTCCACGACGAGTTCATCGTCCGGGGCCAGGGTGATCGCGTACTCCAGCCAGTCGCCGCCGGCCCGGTTGGCCAGGCGCGGCCGGGTGCACGGGCCGGTGAAGGTGATCACCGGATGGGCGGGGGCGCTGCCGTCGTTCTCCACGGTGAGGTCGCCCGTGGCGCCGGGCGCGCCCCAGACAAGCGGCCATACGAGTGGCCAGGTCAGGCCCGGTTCCCGCTCCGGGAGCCCGACGGTGTCCCGCCGCCCCACCGCCTCGTAGCGGCGTGGATCGCTGGCCTTCCACTGGAGCGTCATCTTCGCCAGGCGGCTCGCCGCGAACTGCCGGTCGGTGGGGACGACGCGCTGGGTGACCCGGGCCCGCACGGCCAGCGTCTCGCCGTGCAGCCGCACCGCGAGCCATTCCTCCTCGTCGCGTACGGCGGTGGCCACACGCAGCGCCCGCAGGGCCTCCCGTACGCCCTCGGGCCCGGCGTCCGGGTCCGGCGCGAACCACACCTGCGCGGTGACCGTACGGGCCTGCGCCCACTGCGAGCCCGGCCAGCCGCCGTGGCCGACCGGGCGGTCGGCGTCGGAGGTGTCCAGGGCGGGCAACTCCTCCCAGCCGGTAAGCCCCTCGGCGGCGATCCAGTAGTCGGTGCCGGGCCCCATCAGCAGCCCGGCCCACTGCACCTGCCCATCGGCGGTGATCAGCGGTCCCGGCTCGGCGGCGGTGCTGGTCTCGCTCGCCATGTCACCCCCTGGCCTTCATCAGGAACATCAGATCCTCGGCGGTCTGCCGGGCGCTGGCGCCCGGGGCCTCGTAGTAGTGCTCGATGACGAACCCGCCACCCGGTTTGCCCGCCATGGCGAGCCCGGGCGCCGGCCCGGTACGGGCCAGCAGCGCGTTCAGCCGGTTCAGCGGCAACACGGCCTCGGCCTGCCCGGCCTCGGCGAGCAGCGCGAGGGTGCCCCCGGGGCGGGGCAGCACGATGCCGCCCTGGGCGAGTGTGGGGATGGTGGGCAGGTTCACCCCGAACGACTTGCCACCGATCCCCGGCACCCACGAGGGAACCGAAACCTTGACCCGGTTCAGCGCCCCGATCGCCTGGTTGACCAGCCCGATCACCCCGTTCAGCGGCCCCCGCACGGCACCGAGCACGGCGCTGAACGCACCCCGCACGATCCCCGCCAGCCCGCTGAACGCGCGCTGGATGCCGTTCCTGGTGGCCCGGAACGCGGCGGGGATCTTCTCCGAGAAGAAGGACAACAGGGGGCGGATCACGGCCATGATGGCGTGGATGACCGTGGTGATGATGGTCTTGTAGATGTTGAAGTAGGTCTTCACCACGGTCCAGATGACCTTCAGCACGACCGTGAACGCCACCTTGATGGCATTCCAGGTCGCCTGCACCACCTGTTTCGCCACCCGCATCGTGCTGCCGATGACCTGGCCGACGATTTTGAAGGCTGCCTGGACGATGCGCTGGACCGTCTTGGACTGCATGGCCATGTCGACGAGCTTCATGATCAGCGGCATCAGCAGCGCCATGATGGCCCCGAAGACATTCGACTTCATGGCGGTGTTCAGGCCCTTCTGGGCCGTGGTCACCCCCTGGAGCCCCGTCTTCATCCGCCCCATCAGCCCCCCGCCCGTCGCCGCGCTGCGGCCCGCGGTGGACATGGAACGGCCGCTCTTGGCGACGCTGCGCTCGGCGGCGTTGGCTTCTCGCTGCAGGGTGCGCATGGAGTTGGCCGACTTGTCGACGTCGTCCTTGATACGGCCGACGGCGCCGCCGGCCTGGGTCGCGGTCCGGGCGAACTTGGAGACACTGGTGTCCGTCTGGCCCACGGTGCTGCGCAGGCCGCGGAAGCCGGAGAGGGATCTGTTGAGCGCTTGCAGGAGCGACATCGGTCACCCTTCCGGCCCTGTCATTCCAGAGCCTGTACGAGTCGGTTGATTCGTCCTTCCAAGGCGCGGATGGCCTGCTCCGCCTCGCGGATGTTGCGCACGTCCACGGCTCGCTCCCGGCCGGTTGGTCTGCCTGCCGCCGTCGCGGCGCTGCGCTGTTGCCCCAGCGCGCGCTGAGCCCGTGCCTCGGCGTGTTCCGCCTTCTCCTCGGCGGCCTCAGCCTTGCCGGCGGCTCGTTCGGCGGCGTGTTTCGCACCGGCGACAGCCGTCTCGGTCGCCGACTTGAGGGCGGTCAGTTCCCCCCGGACGCGGAGGATCGTACGGGCGAGAGAGGTACGCGTCGCCGCCACCCGCTGCTCCACGGCCTTGATGCCCGTCTTGAGCGATTCCGGGTCCAGGCCGCGGGCCTTGTCGCGCATCTCCTGCATGTCGAACAGCGTCTTCTCGGCGTTGAACAACTTGAAGCCGGCGGACGCGCCGGTGACTTCGGCGGACCCCCACTTGGCGGCCCCGGTGATGCCGGTGACCTCCGCCTTCAGGGCGTTGGCCTCGGAGTTCACGGCGGTGAGCGCCACTTTCACCCGGCCGAGCTCGGGCTTGATCTGCTCGTTCACGGCCTTGCGCAGACCCTGCACAATTCCGAGCAGGTCTCTCACTGTGTCACCCATCGTCCCTCCCGCAAGTCACCCGAAGAATCGCGCCAGTTCCGCCGCGGTCGGCCCACGCCCGGCGGCGGCCTGGGCCGGGGCCTCGGGTGGACCCTCGGACGCATCGGCGGCCCCCGCGCCCGGCCGGGGCACCGGTACCGGCGCCTCCGGCGGGTCCGCGTACTCGTCGCGGTTGACCGACGCGTACATCCAGTTGGCGATCGCGAGGTGGTCGACCACCGCCGCCAGCAGATGGTCCGTCAGCCGCCACTCCGCGGCCTCGCCCTCCCGGGCCCGTACGAACGCCGAGTCCGGTGGCAGATGGCGGACCAGGACCGACAGCCGCCGCGAGGACAGCGTCTGCCGGTGCCAGTCGAGCAGATCGACGCCGTAGTACCGCAGCAGATCGGCCTCCAGCGCCTCGGCGTGCTCCTCCACGAGCGCGCCGAGGCTCAGCCTTCCCCCACGCCGAGCCCGGTGTCCTGGCCGTACGCCTCGAGGATCGCGGCGATGTCCTGCACGCTCACCTCGTGTTCGCACAGGCGCTTGTAGCTCTCCTCACCCATGAGCAGGGCGAGCAGCCCGTCCAGGTCGTTGTCCTTGAGCTCGGCGAGGGCGTGCGCCGAGCGGCGGGGGATCTCGGTGGGCAGGGAGAACGTCTCCCCGTCGACCTCGAAGTCCCAGGTCTGGCCCAGAGCTTCGAGGCGCTGGGCGCGAGCGGCGTTGACATTGAACGGGGGCATGGACGACGGCTCCTTCGCGACAGAGACAATGGGGTCAGGACCCGGCGAAGGCCGGGTCGTTCATCAGCCAGGTGGCCAGCGGGGTGTCGTTGTCCACGGACAGCGCGGTGAAGGTGACGCCGAGGCGGACCGCGGCCGTGCGGGTGAGCTGGAGTTCTTCGGTCTCGGTGACCTGGCCCCTGCGGATGATGAAGCGGTACTTGATGACATCACCGTCCGCGAACTCCACGCCGAGCATCCGCTCGTCCTTCTTCGGCTCGGCGTCGAGTTCATAGCGGTACACCTTGGAGCCGGCCGCGGTCTCCGTCACCGCGTCGCCGCCGAAGAAGAACGGCAGGGTGTCCTCGTTGAGCTGGAGCAGCTGGAACTTCACGGTCAGATCGCGGTCGGAGTAGACGAAACGGGCCGGGCTGACCGACTGCCAGGTGTCCACCGGGTCGATCTTGTCCTTCTTGTTGAACTTGATGCCGTCGGTGCTGGTGTACCCGAGGTCCTTCCAGGCCGACGCCCACGCCGTGGACACGTCGGCCGGGACGGTGGTTCCGAGCGGGGCGGTCAGGATGCGGCCGGTCCCCGCCACACGGATCTCGTTGGGGTTCATTCCGGGCATGCGTGGCTCCTTGTGACGAGATGTGGAAGAGCGGCAAGCGGGCGGCTACGCCGGGCGGATGGAGAGCCGGGCCGTGGACAGATAGCGGCTGGCCGCGGCGTGGAGGTGGTCGGGCAGCCAGCGGGGGCCGTCCACCTCGGTGATGTCGGTGACAAAGGCGGTGCCGAACGTGGTGCCGCGTACGGTGAACAGCGCCGTACGGGCGGCCGTGGCCACGGTGTGGGCGGTGGGTTTGTCGGGGCCGTACACCTCAAGGTCGACCAGCGGCTGGTCCAGGTGGATGTCCTCCACCCAGACGCCGCCCGCGCGGGAGACCAGAACGGCCTTCTGGGTTCCGTCGAAGTCGGGCGGGGTCCGGTTGTCCACGAGGACCCCGGCCAGTTCGGGGCGGTTCTTCAGATGCTCGACGACGAGGCGTTCGACGTCAGGAAAGATCACCAAGGGCTCGGTCATGCGCGCACTCCTTGCTGTTGTCAGGGGCTGCGCACAGCGAAAAGCGGCGGGACCGTGGCCCGTTTCCACGGGCACAGCTCCGCCGCTGTCGCCAAGTGTGACGCAACTCGGGTCCACGCACAACCACTTGTCGTCACTTATCGCTATATGACCAAGGGGCCCGCAGGTCACATGCGTCGCCGGGCGGCACGTTCGGCCGCGAACACATCCTCCAGCCGGTAGAGGAACGCCTTGCCCTGGCGACCCGCGGGCCGCAGCCGTTCCAGTTGCACCCACTTACGGATGGTGGCCGGGGTGACACCCACCTCCAGGGCGGCCAGGTCGGCGGTCACCAGCGCCTCCTCGGGCGCCCGAGCGGTCCTCATCGGCCCACCGCCCCGGCAGTGGACCGGCCGTCCAGGGCGGCGGTGATCTCCTCCAGGGCCATCCCGCCCCGCCCGACGAGCTCTCCCCATTCGGCCTCCGGCCAGGAGTGCCGATGTGTCCGGTCCTCATGGCAGCCGCAGTCCGGTTGCGGACACCGGCAGCCGGGGTTGATGCACAGCACCGCCCCACGCAGCGGAAAGGCCCGCAGCGAGACGGACGCGCACAGCGGACATCTGCCGCGCAGCCGCACCACGGGCTCGGCGTCCCCGAGCGCGTCGGAGCAGCGTCGCGCCATTCCGCCGACCTCGTCCAGCAGATGCCGCATCAGCACCGGGTCGGTCTCGACCCGGTCCAGCAGCCCCGCGAGGCGGCCCAGCCTGACCTCGACCGATCCCTTGCCGGCGGGCGGCAGCCCCAGCCGGTCGTGGACGGCCTCCTCGAGCTCCACCACACCGTCGGTGATGTCCCGTACGGTGTCGCAGACCCGCATGCGCAACGGAGCCGAGGGCCCGTGCCGGTCGGCGCCCCCGCGCCGCCGCCCGAGCCCGGGGCGGTGCGGGGAGGGTGCCAGCTCCGCCCGCAGCTCGGGGAATTGCCGCGCCAATACGGCCATCCAGTGGCTCGCTCTGATGCGGTCAGGGTGCGCAAGTGCGTCATTGCTCAACAGAATCCCCCATGTCTCTCTGCCCCCTCGCCCACTAGGAACCGCGGACGACGCGGAAGGGTTCCTACCGGAATGGAGCGCTTGTGGGGGACGGCCGCCGAACCACTCGTTGACCGCTGGTGACGATCCAGCCCACGGGTGAACATGGGAACTACACGGGCGGGTGTCCCCCGGAGGAGATCGATACCGCCGTGGCCACGGCGTGCGCCGCGTTGCGCGACCGGCCGGTGCTCGCGTTCATTCCGGTCCTCGTGGAGCGCGGGGTACGCCGCATGTTGAAAGGCCCCGCCAACTGATCCGAGCGGCCGAGGGGACTCCGGCACGACGCCGGAGCGGCGATGTGCGCATACTGAGGGAATGAAGGGCGCCGCCCGTCGGGACGGTGCCGTGTCAGTGGCCACCAGTGGTGGAGGCCATGTGATCGTAAGCCTGCTTTCCGGGACCGTCCGGAGTGCCGCGGGGGCGGTGGCGGCAACTCCCGTAGTGCTCTCGGCACTCGGGCGGATGCTGACGCCGCGGACGCGTCGTATGTGGCAGGTTCCTGGTGGGGTGCAGATCGAGGTCCGGTACGTGCGACGGCCCGGAGCAGCCGAGTTCGCGCGTGGCTTGGAGGCCCGGCTGGGTGAGGTGCGCGGAGTGGGCCGCGTGGAGGTGAACGGGACGCTCGGCTGCGTGTTCGTCGGCTGCGAACCGGACGGAAGCGACCTGGGATCCGTCGTCCGCCTCGTTACGGAAGCCGAGGCGGAGGCCGAGGCCGCCGCCCGGGAGACGGCCCGTGGGGAGGTCGGGGGCAAGGCCGGCGCCGACAAGGCGCGGATCCCGCGCGCGGTCGGTTTCCCCGGTGGCCCCGAGGCGCAGGCCGGTGCCGCGGTCCAGGTCGCCGGGAGTCTGGTGGCCTTCGGCGTGGCGGTGGTGGGGCGGATCGCCAGGATCCCGGGTCTGCCACCGGCCGTACCGGCCCTGCTCGAGCTCACGGAGGCCACTCCGCGGCTGCATGATGCCGCCGCCCGCAAGCTGGGCGCGGCGGCTGCCGACGTCGGCTGGGCGACGGCGAACCTGATCACCACGACGCTGACATTCCGCCCGCTGGGCCCCGTCGTATCCGGTCTGCTGGCCGCCGTCCGGTACACGGAGGCGAAGGCCCGGCGCCAGGCGTGGCAGGACTGGGCGCTGCGGCTGGGCGGGCGCGACGGAGCGTACCGCCACGATGCCGCTCCGGCCCATGAGCGGCCGATGCCGCTGCCGCAGGGGCCGGCCGGGCGGTATGCGCATGCGGCCGTCCCGGCGGCATTGGCGGGTTACGGCGTCACGGGGACCCTGACCCGCAGCCGTGACCGGGCGCTGGCCTCGATGATCGCGGGGATCCCGAGAGCCGCCTGGTCCGGCCTTGAGACCTTCGCCGCGACGGTCGGCCAGTGCGCCTCCGATCGGGGAGCCCTCGTGCTGCGCCCGGAGGCGCTGCGTCGGCTCGACCGCATCGACACGGTCGTCCTCGACGCCCGTGTGCTGGCCACCGGTACATGGACGGTCGGCACGGTGGCGCCCCTGGCGCCTGGCGGGACCGCGGCCGCGGGTCCGGACCTCGATGAGATCCACGCCGTGATCCACGAGCTGATCGACGGCACCGACCCGGCACGGTCTCTGGAACAGGGTGGCTGGACGCTGCGGCCGCTCACCGAGCGCCAGGACGCGGAAGCGGAGCTGCCCGGAGAGGCGGCCGCCCTGGCCGAGGAGTGGGCCGAGCAGGGTGCGCGGGTGCTGCTGGTCGTCCGGGACGGCCGCCCCGTCGCGGTCGCGGGCCTGGTGCCGCAGTTGCAGCCGCTCGCCGAGCACCTGGTGCGCGCGGCGCGCGCATGCGGCCGGGTGGTGCTCGCGGGCGGTCCGCCCGGCCTGCACCGCCGCTTCGGACTGGACGAGGCCGTGCCCACCGGAGGCACCCGTACGGCGGCTCTGGTCCGCTCCCTCCAGGGCGAGGGCCGCGGTGTCGCCGTGGTCGCCACTCATACCGGACGCGCCCTGGCCCAGGCCGATCTGGGCATCGGGGTGTCCGGTGGTTTGCGCCGGGTGGCGTGGGACGCGGATGTCGCCGCGCCGCCCGATGTGGCGCATCTGCTGCTGACCGCTGTTCCGGACGCCCGCAGGCTGAGTCGGCTGTGTATCCGTATCGAAGCGGTCGGCGCTGTCGCGGGTGCGACGCTGGCCCTGGCCCTTCCCCGGCGTGGCGCCTGGGCGCGGGCCCGTGTCGTGAGCGACGGTACGGCCATCGCCGGAATCGGGACGGGTGTCTGGGCGGGATGGGCGCTGCGCGGCCATCCGGCCCCCGCCGCGGTAGAGCGGACGCCCTGGCATGCCATGACGGTACGTCAAGTGATCGCCCGGCTCGGCACATCGTCCCGGGGGCTCGACGAGGCCGAGGCCGGGCGGCGCCGTCGGTTCGACGGGCACGAGCGGCCGACCACCGCCGTCACCCTCGTCGGGAGGGTCGTGGAGGAGCTGGCCAACCCGCTCACGCCCATCCTCGCGATCGGCGGCGGCATCTCGGCGGCGCTCGGCTCCGTACTGGACGCGGTGCTCATCGGTGTCGTGCTCGCCGTCGACGCGCTGGTGGGCGGAGCCCAGCGGCTGGGCGCCGACCGCGCGGCGGAGCGGCTCGTCGAGGCGACCTCGGCCCGGGCCCGGCTGCGCAGGGCGGGCCGGCCCGGCCTCGCCGAGACATCCGCCGACCACCTGGTGAGCGGCGATGTCATCGAGCTGCGCGCCGGTGACGCGGTCCCGGCCGACTGCCGGGTGCTCGAGGCGACGGGCCTGGAGGTGGACGAATCAAGTCTCACCGGCGAATCCCAGCTCGTGCTGAAGACGCCCGCCCCGACCGCGGCGAGGGCGGTCGCGGACCGGCACTCCATGCTGTACCAGGGCACGACGGTGGCGGCAGGCAGCGCGCTCGCCGTCGTCGTCGCCACCGGAACCGCCACCGAGGCCGGCAGTGCCGCTCAGGCAGCCCCGGCGGGCGCGCTCCCGGAAAGCGGTGTGGAACACCGCCTGAACACTCTGGGCCACTGGTTCCTGCCCCTGTCCATCGCCTCGGGTGTCGCACTGTTCCTCGCCGACCTCACCCGCAGGCGGCCCCTGGGCGCGGCCCTGGGCTCGGCGGTCAGCCTGTGCGTCGCCGCCGTACCCGAAGGTCTGCCCTTCGTCGCCACCGTCGCGGAACTGGCCGCGGCCCGCCGGCTGTCCACCCGTAACACCCTGGTGCGCAGCGCCCCCACCATCGAAGCGCTCGGCCGCACCGATGTGCTGTGCTTCGACAAGACCGGCACGCTCACCGAAGGCAGAATCAGCCTCCAGCAGGTGTCCGACGGCCTCGAGCGGCGCACGCTCGACGCGCTCACCCCGCGGCTGCGGCGGATCGTCGCCACCGCGGCCCTCGCGGGACCCGTCGGCCCGACGTCGGCGCTCACCCACCCCACGGACCGTGCCATCGCCTCCGGGGCCGAGCGGGTCGGCGCCGCCCCGGCCCCGGAGGGGCGGGAGGCCGCGGACGGCTGGCAGCGGCTGGCGGAGCTGCCGTTCGAACCGGGGCGCGGATATCACGCCGTGCTCGGCCGGGCCGAGGGCCGGGCACGGCTGGTGGTCAAGGGCGCGCCCGAGGTCGTCCTGACCCGTTGCGTACAGGTCGGGCGCGACGACACCACCATGCCGTTCACCGAGAGGCTGCGGGAGGCGGTCGACCGGGACATCGACCGGCTGGCGCGCCGCGGGCTGCGGGTGCTGGTGGTCGCCGAACGCATCGGCCCGGACACCGTCGCCGCCACTCCCCCGGCCCTCGACGACACGGACGTCAAGGGGCTGCGGCTACTGGGCCTGCTGGGCCTTGCGGACCCGGTACGGGCCACCGCCGCCGAGAGCGTCCGCCGGCTGACCCGGGCCGGCGTACGGGTCGTCATGCTGACCGGGGACCACCCGAGCACCGCCGCCGCGATCGCCGGTGAGCTGCAGCCGGACGAGGGGCTGCGGATGATGACCGGAGTGGAGATGGACGCGCTCGACGACGCCGCCCTCGCCGAGGCGTTGCCGCGGATCTCGGTCTTCGCCCGGGTCACCCCCGCCCACAAGGTGCGCATCGTCACCACGCTGCGCTCGGTCGGCCGGGTGGTGGCCGTGACCGGCGACGGCGCCAACGACGCCCCCGCCATCCGGCTCGCCGACGTCGGGATCGCCATCGGCTCCCGGGCGACCCCCGCGGCGCGCACCGCCGCCGATGTGGTGGTCACCGACGACCGTATCGAGACCGTCGTCGATGCCATCGTGGAGGGACGCGCCATGTGGGCCTCGGTCCGCAAGGCGCTGGGCATCCTGCTCGGCGGCAACCTCGGGGAGATCGCCTTCGTCCTGGCGACCTCCACGTTCACCGGACGAAGCGCGCTCAACGCGCGCCAGTTGCTCCTCGTCAATCTCCTCACGGACATGCTGCCGGCCATGGCCATCGCCGCCCGTCCTCCGGCGGGCAGGGCCGAGAAACTGCTCGCCGAAGGCCCCGAGGTGTCCCTGGGCAGAGCCCTCACCCGGCACATCCGCCTGCGCGCCACCCTCACGGCGCTCGCCGCGGGCTGCGCGTGGGCCGTCGCCCGGGCGACCGGCACCAGGGCCCGCGCCGACACCGTCTCCCTGGTCGCGCTCGTCGCCTCCCAGCTGTTGCAGACCCTCGCCGACGCGGGCCGTGATCCCGTGGTCGCCCTCGCCGCCGTCGGATCCCTCGTGGCCCTCGGCCTGGTGGTCGCGCTCCCCGGCCTCAGCCACTTCTTCGGCAGCCGGCCCCTGGGCCCGGCGGGCTGGACGATCGGACTGGCAGCGGCGGCGGCCCCCGTCGTACTGCCCGCCGCGTGGCACTTCCTCACCGCTCGTGTGCGCTCCGACACGGGCGCCGGAATGACACCGACCGTTCACCTGGCAGCCCCTTGTACTCCATGCGTACGAAGCTCCGAGACCGCACAAAGGAGCGGTAAGTGAAGCATGCACAAGAAAGGGCTGCTGTCATGCCGCAGCTGTTCACCACCCTCCTCACCAAGGCCGCGGTCGCCGTACTCGAGGCGCTTCTCATGCGCCTGACCGTCCACCTCTGGAACACTTTCGCCCACCGCGGTCGCCCGATGACGGCCGCGGTCTGAGGCGCCGCTTCCGGCCTGAGGCACCGCTTCCAGAAGGACGCCGCGCTACCGCCGGAGCACCGAGGACAGCAGCGCGCCGGGCGGATCGCCGTCGAGGAAGTCGTAGAGCTCGTCGACGGTCGGTCCGGTGGCGGGGCCGTGCCGGGTGACCGCGAAGGCGGCCGCGGCGTTGGCGCCCTGTGCGGCGGCGATCGGGTCGAGCCCGTGACCGAGGAAGGCCAGGAAGGCTCCCGTATGGGCGTCGCCCGCGCCATTGCTGTCGACCGCGGTCACGCGGCGGCCGGGGAGGTGCAGCGGCTCGCCGCCGGGCGGGACCAGCCAGCAGCCGGCCGCGTCGGCCCGCAGGAGCACCCCGGTACGGGGGCCGAGCCGGGCGGCGAGCGCGGCCGCGCCCTCGTGGGCGTCGGCCAGGCCGGTCAGCAGCCTTCCCTCGCGCTGGTTGCAGCTGACCCAGTCGCAGCGCGCCAGGACGGGTGCCAGCACCTCCTGCGGAATCTGGTCGACCAGGGGGCCCGGGTCGAGGGAGACCCGGGTGTGCTCCGGCAGCCGCGCGACGAGCGAGGCCAGGATCGGGCCATTGACCGGGTAGGCGAGCCCGTATCCGGAGATCTGCACCATGTCGCCGGGGCGCAGCGCGGCGAGCACGGCCGTGGCATCGGCCTCTGTCAGCCGGGCCTCCGCGCCGAGGCTGGTGGCGAAGGTGCGCTCGCCTCCGTCGTCGACGAAGGCGACGCAGAATCCGGTGTCCGCCTCCGCGACCCGGTCCAGCACCATCTCGATGCCCTCCCCGGCGAGGTCCGCCCGCACCCGGTCGCCGAACGGCCCCGTTCCGTGGGCGCCCGCGTACAGGGTCGGCAGGCCCAGCCGGCGGGCCGCGGTGAGGACGTTGAATCCGCCGCCCGTGGTGAGGTTGGTGTCCTGGGACACGGTGTCGCCGCCGCGTTCGGGCAGTGCGGGCACACGCATCACCAGGTCGACGATGGCGTTGCCGACCAGGACCAGCCGGCCGCCCGTGGGCTCGCCGGGGACGCCGTCCCGGGCGCCGGGGTTCACGAGCCCGTTCATGAGATCTCCCGCGTGGCCGGGGCGGACAGGACCTGCTGCTGGGGACGCTGTCCGGCGGCTTCTTGGCGGACGGTGCCGTCCAGCCTGCGCAGCAGCGCGTAGACGGCGGCCGCGAGGGCCAGTGTCACGACCCAGCCAAGACCGTTGGAGCCGATCCAGCTGCGTGCGAGCGGCCCGGAGAACCATACGTCGGTCGGGCTGGTGCTCGCCTCCGTGAACAGCAGGCCCACCACGATGGCCATCGCCCAGGCGATCATCGCGGCCCAGGCGACCCCGCCCCGGAACCAGTAGCGGCTGGAGCGCCCGACGTCCATCAGGGCCGCGCTGTCATACGACCGGCGGACGATGAGGTCGACGGCGAAGACGCCCACCCAGGCGTTGATCGGCACGGCGAGAAGGGTGAGGAAGGTGATGAAGGGGCCGTAGAAGTCCTTGGCGATCAGGATGAAGTAGATCCCGCCCGCGAAGGTGACGATCACATCCAGGCCGACGGCGAGGGTGCGCCGGACCCGTATGCCCAGGGTGATCATGGTGAGTCCGGCCGAGTAGACGGACAGGTGGTTGGAGAGCAGCAGCCCGCCGAAGGCGGCGATCAGATACGGGATGGACATCCAGGTGGGCAGCATCGCGTTGATGGCCGAGACCGGATCGGAGGCGGACGCGAGGTCAGGCTCACCTGCCGCGAGCAGTGAGCCCAGCGAGATCAGCACGACCAGCGGAATACCGGCGCCGAACGCGGACGCGACCACGAGCCGCCCGCCGGGGATCCGCCGGGGCAGATAACGGGCGTAGTCGGCGCCGGTGTTGGCCCAGCCGATCCCGGTCCCGGCGGCGATCATGCCGACGCCCACGACCATCGCGCTCACCGGACCGGCCGGCGCGTGGCCCACCTTGCCCCAGTCGACGGTGGCCGCGAGAAAACCGATCACCACCAGGTTGAGCAGGCCGAAGACATAGCTGGCCCATCTGTTGATCCACATGATGGTTGCGTGTCCGAGGCCGCTGATCAGCAGGGTGCAGCCGATGAAGACCAGCAGACAGACCACGGTGAGCACGGTGTTCCGCCGGATACCGAAGGCAACGTCGAGCAGCGCCAGCAGGGCGAAGGCGGCCGTGGTGGTGTTGATGGTCTCCCAGCCCAGCCGGCTCATCCAGGTGACCAGCGTGGGACCCGCGTTGCCACGGACCCCGAACACCGCCCGGGACAGCGTGAGGGCGGGCGCCCCGCCCCGCTTGCCGGCGATGCTGAGCGCGCCCACCAGGGCGAAGGAGCCGAAGGACCCGAGCACGGCCACGACGGCCGCCTGCCAGATGTTCAGACCGCGGAAGCTGACCAGAGCCGCGCCGAGCGGCAGGCCGAGGATGCTGATGTTCGCGGCGAACCAGGTCCAGAACATCTGTCCGGCGTGGCCGTGGCGCTCGGTGTCCGGAACCGGCTCGATGCCACGGGTCTCCACGGAGCCGACGCGGTCATTCTCTGAAGCCGCCATGGTGGTACCTGTCTTTCTGTACGGGGGGCGCTCCGGTGCGGGTGGATGGGCGGGCGCGTGTTCATCAGGCCGGGCCGGCGCGCAGCGCGAGCAGGGCGGTGGCCAGCGGTTCCAGGTCGAGGCCGTTGACCGAGCGCAGGGTGGCGAGGGCATCGGCGGGCAGTCCCGAGGCCCCGCCGATGGCTCCGGCGATGGCGCCCGCGATGGCGCCGATGGTGTCGCAGTCACCGCCGAGGTTGGCCGCCAGCAGACACGCCCGCCAGGGGGAGCCCTCGGCGAGGGCCAGTACGGCGAAGGCCGCGGGGACCGACTCCTGGCTGGCGACGCTGGTGCCGACCAGGTCGCAGACGCGGTCCAGGGCCTGGTCCTCGGGCAGACCGCGGACCAGGTCCACGGCCCAGCGGATACGGGCGGCGATATCGGCACCGGCGACCCAGTGGCCGCGCTCGGCGCCGGCCTCGGCCGCCGTGATCGCCGCGGCGAAGGCGTCCTCCAGGTCTCCGCCGTCGATGCCCCGGCTGACGGCCGCCGCCACGGCGGCCGCGGAGGCGATGCCGATGCCGGTGTCATGGGTGACCTGGCAGGCCGCCGCCACCCGGTCGATGAAGGGTTCCAACGGCGTGGCGGGGAAGGCGACCCCGACCGGGGTGATCCGCATGGCCGCGCCGTTGGTGGCCCCGGACTTGCCCGCTTCCTCCGGCGGTACGCCGCGGGACACGGCCTCCAGGGCGGCCTTGGTGGAGGGACCGAGCAGATCGAAGGAGCCCTTGGCCTTCATGGCACGCTCCCACTCCAGGAGTTCATGCGCGAGCCGCCGCGGGTCGACGCGCCCGCCGTCCTCGGTCAGCAGGCGGCCGACGATGAGGGCCTGGTCGGTGTCGTCCGTGACCGAACCGGCGGGCATTCCGGCACTCACCGGATTGTCCGCCGGACCGGCTTCAAAGCCGGTGACGGTGGAGAACCGGGCGGTGATCGACCGCCGGGACATGATCTGGGTGGGCATGCCCAGGGCGTCACCCATGGCCAGGCCGTACAGGGCGCCGAGCGCGCGGTCGTGCTGGTGGTTCATGCGGGGCTTTCTGTCGGTGTGCGGGGTGCGTCGGGCGCGCCGTGGGGCACGGGCCGGCTCACTGGGGCGGTTCGCCGAAGCCGAGGTGCAGTTGGAAGCGGCCGGGGTCCAGCAGGCTGGTCACCTGCTCGACGATCCGGCCGTCCGCTCCGCGGCTGACCCGGCGGGTGTTGAGCCAGACCTCTCCCTCCGGGCGGCGGAGCAGTGTCGCCTCTTCGGCGGCCAGGGGCCGCACGGACGCCCACTCGTCGCCATGTGTGGCCTTCAGTCCGGCCGCGGCCAGGGTCTTGGTCAGCGAGTCGTCGAGGAGCCCGCGGACCGGGACGTCGCCCAGCGCCGGGACCAGCGGAACCCTGCTGCGCTCCAGCGAGACAGGAGTGCCCTCGGGCAGCACGCGCAACCGGTCAAGCGCCATGAACTCGCTGCTCTCCAGCCCCAGGTCCGCCGCCAGTCCGGGATCGCGCACCGCTTCGAGACGGAGCACCTCCGTGGTGATCCGGGCGCCCTGGTCGGCCAGGGCCCTGGTCCATCCCAAGCTGTTGTCCAGCAGGCTGCCGTCGAAGGCGACGAACGAGCCGACGCCCGCGTGCGTGGAGATCAGCCCTTGTTTGCTGAGCTCGTCCAACGCCTGGCGAACCGTGGTCCGGCTGACCGCGAAGCGCCGGGTGAGCGCGTGTTCGCCGGGCAGCCTGCTGCCCGGTTCCAGAACGCCGCTGTGGATCTCACGGGCCAGAACGCGGGCGATGCGCTGATGCTTGAGGACCTGTTTAGGCATGTCTGGAAGCTAGCCATACATGTCCAGTCCTGTCTAGTGCCAGTTTTTCCTTCCGTCGTTGCCGGTGATCGAGTTGCCGGTGATCGAGTTGCCGGTGATCGAGTTGCCGGTGATCGATAGGGAGGCTCCACATGGTGTGGCGGCAACCGGTGTGCGATCTCCCCATTGCCTCGTTCACCGGCTCCCCATGAGGATCTTGCGCACCCTGCCCCGCGATCAGGAGATGCGTATGCCCACGAACCCCCTCAAGACGTCGGAAGCAGAGGCGAGCCGCGAGGAAACCTGGCTTGCCCGGCTGGCGTTGCGGTTCACCCGCTTCTCCGAGAAGTGGCTGCCCGATGCCCTCGGCTTCGTCCTGATCGGCACCTTCGTGGTCCTCGCCCTGGGGCTCGCCTCCGGGGAGAGCCTGCTGGGCAAGCCGAGCGACCCGGAAGCGACCAGCGGCTTCGGCCTCGTGGACGCATGGGGCAAGGGTTTCTGGTCACTTATCGAGTTCACCCTGCAGATGGCGATCATCGTCATCGCGGGCTACGCGGTCGCGGTCTCGCCGCCGGTCGCCCGTCTCATCGCCCGGCTCGCCGCCGTGCCCAAAACGCCGCGCGGCGCCATCCCGTTCACCGCCGCCGTCGCCATGGCCACCTCGTATGTGAACTGGGCCTTCAGCCTCGTCTTCACCGCCATCCTCGCCAAGGAGATCGCCCGCCGACTGCCCGGAGTCGACTACCGCGCGATCGGGGCCATGGCCTTCCTCGGCCTCGGCACCGTATGGGCCCAGGGCCTGTCGGGATCGGCCGCGCTACAGGTGGCCAGCGCGGTGTCCAGCCCCGCCGCCGTGCAGAAGATCATCGCCGAGGGGCGCGGTGGCAGCGGGGTCATTCCGCTGACCGACACCATCTTCCTCTGGCAGGGCATCGTGGCCACGTTGGTCGTCTTCGCGGTTGCGGTCACCATGGCGTGGTTCCTGGCCCCGTCACCGGAGCGCGCGATGACCGCGGAGCGCCTCGGTATCGACCTCGGTCCCGCGCTCCGTACGAAGAGCCCGGACTCCCGGCGCAGCCGCCCCGGCGAGTGGGTCGAGTTCAGTCCAACCTTCACGATCGCGCTCTTCGTACTGGGCCTGTGGTATCTGGTCCGCCACTTCACCCAGGCCAAGGGCAATGCGCTCAACGCGCTCGATCTGAACACCGTCAACCTGATTCTGATCCTGCTGGCCCTCATCCTGCACTGGCGGCCCGTACACCTCGCCCGCGCCTTCCGGGAGGGAGCACCTGCCGCCTCGGGCGTGTTGCTGCAATTCCCCTTGTACGGCGGCATCTTCGGGATGATCGCCTTCACCGGACTGCACCAGACCATCGCCGACTGGCTGGTGTCGGTGTCGAACGAATACCTCTACCCGGCCCTCATCGGCGTCTACAGCTGTGTGCTCGGGGTGTTCGTACCCAGTGGCGGTGGCAAGTGGGTGGTCGAGGCGCCCTACGTCCTCGGGGCGGCCAACGAACTCCACGTCAACCAGGGGTGGATGGTCGTGGTGTACGACCTCGGCGAGGCCAGCGCCAATCTGCTCCAGCCGTTCTGGATGCTTCCCACCCTCGCCATCCTCGGTCTGAAGGCGCGCGACATCATGGGCTACACCTTCGCCATGTTCCTCGCGCTGTTTCCCACGGTGCTCGTCCTCGTGACGCTGCTCGCTCAGACCCTGACCTTTCCCTGACGGACC
Organism: Streptomyces sp. NPDC059679; assembly: GCF_042734105.1. Classification (NCBI taxonomy): domain Bacteria; kingdom Bacillati; phylum Actinomycetota; class Actinomycetes; order Kitasatosporales; family Streptomycetaceae; genus Streptomyces; species Streptomyces sp. NPDC059679. Next base: position 193,739 of record NZ_JBHWES010000001.1, read on the forward strand.
AGCGCGATCGGCGCCAAGTGGCCCGTCTGGCGCAACTTTTCGGACTTTCCATGAGCAGTCGCCGGGATGCCGCCTCATCGAGGTGGATCGCCTCTATGCTTCTACATGCGTGTAGATCAGAACACAACATGTACGAAGGAGTGAACGCCGCGATGGTGTTCAAGCGACTGCTCGGCTCGCTCGGTGTCGGCGGCCCCACCGTGGACACGGTCCTGGAAGGCGGGCCGGTGCGTCCCGGTGGTCCGCTGAGCGGGCAGGTCCATCTCAAGGGCGGATCCTCGGACTTCGAGATCGAGCAGATCACCCTGGAACTGGTGGCCCGGGTCGAGGCCGAGCACGAGGACGGGGAGCACGAGGGCGTCGTCACCTTCGACCGCTTCACGGTCGGCGGCGGGTTCCGGCTCGCCGAGGGAGAGCACCGCAGCGTGCCGTTCTCCGTCCACATCCCGTGGGAGACCCCCGTCACCGAGCTGTACGGGCAGCCGCTGGGCGTCGTCATGGGGGTGCGCACCGAGCTCGAGGTGAAGGGCGCCAAGGACAAGGGCGACCTGGACCAGCTGACCGTGGGCCCACTGCCCGCACAGGAAGCCGTCCTGGAGGCGTTCGGGCAGCTCGGCTTCGGCTTCAAGTCGGCCGATCTGGAGCTGGGCCACATCGGCGGCACCGGCCAGACACTGCCGTTCTACCAGGAGATCGAGCTCGCCCCCGCCCCGCAGTACGCGCACGCGGTCAACGAGATCGAGGTCACCTTCCTCGCCCACCCCGGCGGCATGGAGGTGGTCCTGGAGGCCGACAAGCGCGGCGGGCTCTTCTCCGGCGGCCACGACGCCCTCAACCGCTTCACCGTCAGCCACGACGGAGTCGAACACCGCGACTGGAACGCGGAGGTCGACGCCTGGGTCCGGCAGCTGGTCGACAGCCACGCATCGCACGGCCGGCACGGCGCGCCCTACGGGCAGGGTTACGCCCACCACGACGGATACGGCGGATACGGACACGACGGCCACGACGGCCACGGGCACGACGGGCATCGCCGCTCAGGGCCGGGCACCGGCGCGGTGGTTGCGGGCGTCGCGGCCGGGGTCGCGGTTGGTGTCGTCGGCGGCATCGTGGCCGCCGAGGTCGTGGACGAGATCGGCGACGCCTTCGAGGACGAGGAAGAGGACGACTGAGCCGACCGAGGGCCACACCGTCATCGGCGGCGCCGACGGCAACGTCGACATGACCGTGTGACCCGAGGAGCAGCCAGGAACCGGAGGGGGCGTACGCGCGCCCCCGCTACGCCCCCTCCCCCACCTCTGAAGGTCCGCACCGGGCCGCACCGACGCCGGCCCCGGACATCCGGCTACGATCGACTCACCCTCCGCTACGGCTTCCTTTCCGGTAGCTCTCTACATACCTGTAGATTCTGTTTCTTCCTCATATGGCGGAAGTACTGGCAAGGAGATACGGATGGCGCTGTGGGACCGCATCAAGGACTCGGCCCAGACGATGCAGGCCCAGCTCACGGCGAAGAAGAACGAGTTGCAGAGCGGGGCGTTCCGGGACGCGAGCATGGCGATGTGCGCCCTGGTGGCGGCGGCGGACGGCACGATCGACCCGTCCGAGCGACAACGCGTCGCCCAGCTCATCACCACCAACGACGTGCTCCAGCACTTCCCGCCGGACGATCTGCATCACCGCTTCGAGGAACACCTCGACAAGCTCACCGAGGACTTCCCCCTCGGCAAGGTGAGCGCCATGAAGGAGATCGGCAAGGCGCGGAGGAAGCCCGCGGAGGCACGAGCCGTCATCCAGATCGGCATCGTCATCGGCTGCGCCGACGGCTACTTCGACGACAGCGAACGGGCCGTCGTCCGCGAGGTCTGCACGGCCCTGGACATCCCGCCGGCCGAGTTCGACCTGCACCGCGCTCTCCGCGCTCCCCGCCGATACCGAGCCCTGGACGAACTCCCCCAGGTGGCGGACGACCGGCTGTCTCCGCGAGCGGACTCCGGTACGGCACAGGCGGTGCGCCCCGAGGCCGCCATACCGGACGACGACCTTCAGGTCTTTCTCAAGGCACTGGCCAGCACGACGCGTCAGAAGCTCTATTCGCACTTCGCGGACGGGGAGGAGCTGACCGTCGGCGAGGTGGCCGAGCGTGCCGGACTCGGCCCGTCGACCACCTCCGAGCACCTTGCCGTCCTCCGACGCGGAGGTCTGCTCCAGTCAACGCGTACCGGCAAGCTGGTCCGCTACCGGGCCGACCAAGAGGGCATCGCCGAACTGCTCGATCAGCTCCATTCCTACCTGCTCTCCCCTTCGGAACCGCAGGACACTCGCGCTTCCCAGAGCTAGCGGCGAGCGCCCACGGGAACACCTCCGGCGGCACCGGGTGCCATATGCGGGGCGAATGACGGTCGCTTTAGGCCCGTCGGCGCGCCCCAATTTCACCCGATTTCATAGCCTCTGTAACGCATATTCCCTGCAATCGAGCGCGCCGCGTCCCTTTTCATTGGCACCTGGTGCCACTAACGTTCACATCGCTTCCAGGGTGCGATGAAGAGCCGATCGACGGCCCGACCGAACAAGGGGGGACAGCGATGTTCCGGAAGATCCTCGTTGCCAACCGTGGTGAAATCGCGATTCGGGCGTTCCGAGCCGGCTATGAGCTGGGCGCGAAGACCGTCGCCGTGTTCCCGTACGAAGACCGCAACTCGTTGCACCGGCTGAAAGCCGATGAGGCGTACGAGATCGGTGAACCGGGGCATCCGGTACGGGCCTATCTGTCCGTGGAGGAGATCGTCCGCGCGGCGCGAGCGGCGGGCGCGGACGCGGTCTACCCCGGGTACGGATTCCTGTCCGAGAACCCCGACCTCGCGCGTGCGTGCGAGGAGGCGGGCATCACGTTTGTCGGCCCTGACGCGCGGATCCTGGAGCTGACCGGGAACAAGGCGCGGGCGGTGGCCGCGGCCCGTGCGGCCGGAGTCCCGGTGCTCGGCTCCTCACAGCCCTCCACCGATGTGGACGAACTGGTCCGGGCCGCGGAGGAGCTCGGCTTCCCGGTCTTCGTCAAGGCCGTGGCCGGCGGTGGCGGACGCGGTATGCGGCGGGTCGAGGACCGGAGGACGCTGCGCGAGTCCATCGAGGCGGCATCCCGCGAGGCCGCCTCCGCGTTCGGCGACCCGACCGTCTTCCTGGAGAAGGCCGTCGTCGAGCCCCGCCACATCGAGGTGCAGATCCTCGCCGACGCGCAGGGCAACGTCATGCACCTCTTCGAGCGTGACTGTTCGGTGCAGCGCCGGCACCAGAAGGTGATCGAGCTGGCGCCCGCGCCCAATCTCGACCCGGAGCTCCGGGCGCGGATCTGCGACGACGCGGTGAAGTTCGCCCGGCAGATCGGCTACCGCAACGCGGGCACGGTGGAGTTCCTGCTCGACCGTGCCGGGAACCACGTGTTCATCGAGATGAACCCGCGGATCCAGGTCGAGCACACGGTGACCGAGGAGGTCACCGATGTCGACCTGGTGCAGTCACAGCTGAGGATCGCCTCCGGTCAGACGCTGGCCGATCTCGGTCTCTCGCAGGAGACCGTCACGCTGCGCGGTGCCGCGTTGCAGTGCCGGATCACCACCGAGGACCCGGCCAACGGTTTCCGCCCGGACGTCGGCATGATCAGCGCGTACCGCTCGCCGGGCGGCTCGGGCATCCGCCTGGACGGCGGCACCGCCCACGCCGGTACGGAGATCAGCGCGCACTTCGACTCGATGCTGGTCAAGCTGACCTGCCGGGGCCGGGACTTCGACACCGCGGTCGGCCGCGCCCGGCGTGCCGTGGCCGAGTTCCGCATCCGCGGGGTGGCCACGAACATCCCGTTCCTCCAGGCCGTGCTGGACGATCCGGACTTCAGGGCCGGGCGGGTCACCACGTCGTTCATCGAGCAGCGGCCGCACCTGCTGACCGCACGGCACTCCGCCGACCGCGGTACGAAGCTGCTCACCTACCTCGCCGACGTCACGGTGAACAGGCCCCACGGCGAGCGGCCGGCGCTGCTCGACCCGACCACCAAGCTGCCGCTGACCCCCGCCACCGAGCCGCCTGCCGGCTCCCGGCAGAGGCTCACCGAACTCGGTCCGGAGGGCTTCGCGCGGTGGCTGCGCGACTCGCCGACCATCGGGGTGACCGACACCACCTTCCGTGACGCCCATCAGTCGCTGCTGGCCACCCGCGTACGGACGAAGGACCTGCTCGCGGTGGCCCCGGTGGTGGCACGGACGCTGCCGCAGCTGCTGTCGTTGGAGTGCTGGGGCGGCGCCACCTACGACGTCGCACTCCGCTTCCTCGCCGAGGACCCCTGGGAGCGCCTGGCCCAGCTGCGCGAGGCGGTGCCGAACATCTGCCTGCAGATGCTGCTGCGCGGCCGCAACACCGTCGGCTACACCCCGTACCCGACCGAGGTGACGGACGCCTTCGTCGAAGAGGCCACGAACACCGGTATCGACATCTTCCGGATCTTCGACGCCCTCAACGACGTCGGGCAGATGCGCCCCGCCATCGACGCCGTACGGAACACCGGCACCGCGATCGCCGAGGTCGCGCTGTGCTATACCGCCGATCTCTCCGACCCGTCGGAGAAGCTGTACACCCTCGACTACTACCTGAGGCTGGCCGAGCAGATCGTGGCCGCCGGCGCGCACATCCTGGCCGTCAAGGACATGGCCGGGCTGCTGCGCGCCCCGGCCGCGGCCAAGCTGGTGTCCGCGCTGCGCCGGGAGTTCGACCTGCCGGTGCACCTGCACACCCACGACACCGCCGGCGGCCAGCTCGCCACCTATCTCGCGGCGGTCCAGGCCGGTGCGGACGCGGTGGACGGGGCGGTGGCCTCCATGGCGGGCACCACCAGCCAGCCGTCGCTGTCGGCGATCGTGGCCGCCACCGACCACTCCGACCGGCCCACCGGTCTTGACCTCCAGGCCGTCGGCGACCTGGAGCCGTACTGGGAGACCGTACGCGCCGTCTACGCCCCGTTCGAGGCCGGTCTGGCCTCGCCGACCGGGCGCGTCTACCGCCACGAGATCCCCGGCGGACAGCTGTCCAATCTGCGCACCCAGGCCATCGCGCTCGGCCTCGGCGACCGCTTCGAGGAGGTCGAGGCGGTGTACGCCGCCGCCGACCGGATGCTCGGCCACCTGGTGAAGGTCACCCCCTCGTCGAAGGTGGTCGGCGACCTCGCACTGCACCTGGTCGGGGCCGGCGTGGCGCCGGAGGACTTCGAGGCCGAGCCGAACAAGTACGACATCCCCGACTCGGTCATCGGCTTTCTCCGCGGCGATCTCGGCACCCCGCCCGGCGGCTGGCCGGAGCCGTTCCGTACCAAGGCGCTGCAGGGCCGCCCGGACCCCAAGCCGACCCCCGGGCTGTCCGCCGAGGACCGTGAACTGCTGGAGAAGGACCGGCGCGCGACGCTGAACCGGCTGCTGTTCCCCGGGCCGACCAGGGACTTCGCCACCCACCGCCAGAACTACGGCGACACCAGCCTGCTGGCCAGCAAGGACTTCTTCTACGGGCTGCGCCCGGGCAAGGAGTACGCCGTGGACCTCGAGCCCGGTGTCCGGCTGCTCATCGAGCTCGAAGCGATCGGCGAGGCCGACGAACGCGGTATGCGCACCGTGATGTCCTCGCTCAACGGCCAGCTGCGGCCGATCCAGGTGCGGGACACCTCCGTGGCGTCCGACATCCCGGCGACTCAGAAAGCCGACAAGGCCAACCCTGGCCATGTCGCGGCCCCCTTCGCCGGCGTCGTCACGCTCACGGTGGCCGAAGGGGACACGGTCGAGGCCGGTGCCACCGTGGCCACCATCGAGGCGATGAAGATGGAGGCCACCATCACCGCCCCCAAGGCGGGGAAGGTGTCCCGGCTCGCGATCAGCCGGGTCCAGCAGGTCGAGGGCGGTGACCTGCTCGTCGAGCTCAGCTAGAGCCGCCCCCGAGCGCGCCTCGAAGGCGCCCCGGGATGCGTCGTGACCGCCCGTCAGCCGTCAAAGCGGTGGCGGGCGGTCTCAATGTGGCCGAGGTACTGGTGAGTCCAGGCACACATCGCATCGACCGTCGCCCGCAGGGCTCGGCCCGGTTCGGTGAGGGTGTACTCGACCCGCGGCGGGACGGTGGGGTACACCGTCCGCTCGACCAGGCCGTTGTGCTCCAGCATGCGCAGGTTCTGGGTGAGCATCTTGTGGCTGATGCCCTCGACCTCGTTCCGCAGCTCGCTGAAGCGCAGGGTGCGCTCACCGAGCATCTCGATGATCAGGAACGCCCATTTGTTGGCGACGTCCGAGAAGATCTCCCGCGCCAGGGAATCCGCGCGCCTCAGGTCCGCTTCGTCGAGCGAACTGCCCTTGAACTGCTTGGTCACCATAAGGTTCCTCAGTCACCGAAAAGTGCGTTCTTCCACGTCAGCGGCCACTCTCCTACAGTTCCTGAGTAACCACAAGAGAGCAAGCAAGGAGACTGGCAGCATGGCCATCACCCTGGTGAACCCCGACGGACTGCCCAAGATCGATGTCTACCGGCAGGTGTCGATCGCATCCGGGTCGAAGCAGGTCTTCATCGCCGGGCAGGTCGCCTGGGACGCCGAGGGGAACACGGTCGGCGAGGGCGACCTCACCGCGCAGGTCGAGCAGTGCTACCTCAATATCGGCACCGCCCTCGCCGGGGTCGGCGGCTCCTTCGACGATGTGGCGAAACTGACCGTCTACGTCGTCGACTGGACGCCCGACAAGATGCCCGCGCTCCTGGAGGGGATCTCTCGGGCGGCCGCGAAGCTGGGCGTCACCCCGACCCCGCCGGCCACGCTGTTGGGCGTTGCGGCACTGGACGTACCCGACCATCTCGTCGAGATCGAAGCCACCGCGATCCTCGACTGACAGCGCCCTGCCCTGCGGCGCCGTCACCTCGGCCGGGCTCGCCGACGTAAACGGCCATACCAGGGCGTACGGTGAGGGTTCACCGGACCAGGGTCCGGTGAACCCTCAAGTCCTGTTACCGTCATCCCAGTCGCTCGGTCCCGCCTTGGCCCGGGCCCGGTATTTCTCCTCCGCCTGGTGTTCGGGGTGGCGGCGAGGGCGCGTGTCCCGTCCTTCCGCAGTCATGGACGTCCTTGGCGGGCCACGGGTCGCACCAATTTTTCTTCGCAGTGTTCTTCTTCGCACTGTTTTCTTCGCACCCCGGCGGGGTGCCAGGCGCCGGCGACCTGAGATGGCCCGCCCCGCCCGGCGGCGACGAAGGACTCCTCATGTCGTCCGACGCGTCCGGCTACCGTCCGCTGCTGCGTACCCCCGGTGCCGCCGCTTTCTTCCTTGCCGCCGCCGTGGGCCGCGTCGGCATCGCCATGACCGGCCTCGGTCTGGTCTGGCTGGTACACGCCCGCACCGGCTCGTACGGCACCGCCGGCCTGGCCACCGCCGGGTTCGCCCTGGCCGAGGCGCTGATCGGCCCCTGTCTGGCGCGTCTGGTCGACCGGTTCGGCCAGACCCGCGTTCTGCCGTTCTCGCTGCTCGCCCACGGCACCGCCATCGTCGGCGTCCTGGCCGCCACCTCCTCGACCGGACTCATCGCCGCCGCCGTCTGCGCCGGCGCGGCAGTCCCCCAGCTCGGAGCTCTCTCCGCAGCCCGCTGGGTCCATCTGCTGCGCGAGGAGCGGACCGGCGAACTGCCCACCGCCTTCTCCCTGGAATCGTTGGCCAACGCCACCGCCTTCCTCCTCGGGCCCGTCGTGGTCACCGCGCTCGGTGCGGCCGACGACACGGCCCTGGCCACCGCCATCGCCGCGGCCCTGATCCTGGGCGGAGGAGGCGCCCTGGCCGCCCAGCGCCGCACCGCACCCCGGCCCGCCCGCGGGCAGACCACCGAAAGCACCGAGAGCACCAAAAGCACCGAGAGCATCAAGAACACCGAACGGACGCTGCTGCGGCCGGACTTCCTCCTCCTCGCCCTGCTCAACCTGGCCATCGGGCTCTACTTCGGCACCATGGGCGTCTCGGTGAGCGCCTTCGCTATCGGACACGGCATGCCCGAGGCAGCCGCGCCGATCACCGCAGCCGCCAGCCTCAGCGGACTGCTCTCCGGCTGGCTCTACGGACTGCGTCGGCACCGCGCCCCGGCACATCTCCAACTCATCGTCGCCACCGGGTACCTGGCAGGCACAGGGCTGCTGCTTCCCCTCGCACCATCCGCGATCTGGCTCGGCGCAGCCGTGGTGGTCACGGAGGCGGCGGTGCCGCCGACGCTCGTCCTGCTGAACGTCCTCACCGAGAAGTCCGTCCACCCGACGGTCCTCACGGAGGCGTTCACCTGGAACAACTCGGCCGGCGCGGCGGGTTCGGCGCTTGCGGCGTCCCTCGCCGGCAGCACTGCCGACAGCCTGGGCGCGTCCGCCGCCTTCGCGCTGGCCCCGGCGGCCGGGCTGGTCCTCCTCGTCCTCTCCGTCACCGCTCGGAAGCTGGGGCTCAGGAACAGAAGTCGGCGATGGTGTGGGTGAGGATGTCGGTGAGGCGGTCCAGCGAGGCGAGGTCGACGTACTCGGTGGCCGCGTGGGCGCCCGCGCCGTCGACGCCGAAGAGCAGGCAGGGGATGCCCGCGCGGTCCAGCAGGGCGCAGTCGGTCCAGAACGGCTCGGCGCGCACCACGGGCGGATGGCCGAGGGCCTGTTCGGCGTGGCGGGTGAGGGTGCGGACGATGGGCGCGTCGGGGTCGGCTTGGAAGGGTTCGCGGTGCAGACCGGGGGTCAGCCGGTAGCGGAAGTCGGGGACGGTGGCGGCGAGGTGGTCGAGGACGTCGGTCAGTTCCCGCTCGACGGTGTCGGCGCTCTCACCGGGGACCGTGCGGCGCTCCAGGGTGATGCGGCAGTGCGCCGGGTAGGTGGAGGGTTCCTGGCCACCGTGGATGACGGAGGCGTGGACGGTGCCGGCGCCCAGGAGGGGGTGTGCCGGGCCCTGTGCGAGGCGCCGTCCCAGTTCCTCCAGCGCGACCAGGAAGTGGCCGGCCTTGGCGATGGCGTCGATGCCGAGCTCGGGGCGCGAACCGTGGGCGGCACGGCCTTCGATCTCCACGTCGTACCAGGCGAAGCCCTTGTGGGCGAGGGTCAGTTGGAGATGGCTCGGCTCGGTGACGATCGCCGCGTCGGCGGTGAAGGACTCCAGCACCTCCGCGGTGCCGTGGCTGCCGTGCTCCTCGTCGGCGACGCAGGCGACGATCACGTCGCCGCGCAGCGGACCCTGGGCGGTGGCGCGCGCGGCGGCGGCCATCATGGCGGCGATGCCGCCCTTCATGTCGAAGGCGCCGCGGCCGTGCATCTTGCCGTCGTGGATCCGCGGATCGAGCGGATCGCCGTCGTAGTCGGCGAGGCTGACGGTGTCGAGGTGGCCACCCAGCATGAGCGAACGGCCGCCGCCGGTGCCGCGGGCGATCGCGACGAGTGAGGGCCGGCCGGGGCGCTTTTCGAGGCTGTGGACCTCGAAGCCGCGGGCGGCCAGCCATTGGCTGCAGAAATCGGCGATGACGGTCTCGCCGGCCCCGCCGGGGACGAGGTCCGGGTTGACGGAGTCGATGGAGATCAGCCTGGCCAGCAGACGGCCGGGCTCCGGGTCCAGGGTGTCGGGAGCCGCTGTAGCCGGTGGAGTTGAGGGGGTCTCGGGGAGCATGAGGGCCTTCCGACGTGTCGATGCCGCCCCGGGGGATCAGGGGCGGGTGGTACGTGGGGGGTGGCGGTGTTTTGACCGGCTGTGGGCTCTGTGCGGTGTGGGCCGCCGTGGGCGATCAGTCCTGGTCGGCCAGGCGCAGGAGGGTGGTGGCCAGCACGTCGACTCCGTGGGCGCATGCCTCGGGCGTGGAGTACTCGCGGGGGTTGTGGCTGATGCCGTCGTACTCACCGCGTACGAAGATCATGGCGGTGGGGCAGAGCGCGGCGATCTCCTGGGCGTCGTGGCCGGCGCCGGAGAGCAGGGAGATGTGCTCCAGGCCGTGGTCGTCGGCGGCTTGGGCGATGACCTTCTGCACACCGTCGTCAAAGGGCACGTAGGCGGTCTTGGCCATCCGCCGGGTGGTCAGCGACAGGCCCGACTGGCTGTTCTCCAGGTCGCGCAGGAACGCGGCCAGGGCTTCCTCGGCGCGGGCCATCCGAGCGTCGTCGGGGTTGCGCAGATCGACGGTCATCTCGGCACGGGCCGGGACGATGTTGGTCAGGTCCGGGTGGACGATCAGATGGCCGACGGTGGCGCGCAGTTCGCCGTACTCGCCGGAGTCGACCAGGGACCGCAGCTGGACGATGATCTGCGCGGCGGCGAGGCCGGCGTCGGCGCGCAGATGGGTGGGGGTGGTGCCGGCGTGGGCGGCGCGGCCGTGGATGGTGATCTCCTGCCAGGAGATGCCCTGCACGCCGGTGACGACACCGACCGGGACGTCGTGCTCGGCGAGGACGGGGCCCTGTTCGATGTGGCATTCGACGTAGGCGTGGGGCGGGGCGAGGCGTACGTCGGTGGGGCCGGCGAAGCCGGTGCGGATGAGTTCGCCGCCGAGGGTCTGGCCGTCGCGGTCGGTCAGGGTGTGGGCGTACTCCAGGGTGAGGCGGCCGGCGGCGACGGCGCTGCCGAGCATGTCGGTGCCGAAGCGGACGCCCTCCTCCTCCGTGAAGACGCCGACCTCGATCGGGCGGCGGGTGGTGATGCCGCGTTCGTTGAGGGTGCGGACGACCTCGATGCCGCCCAGGACGCCGAGGCAGCCGTCGAAGGCTCCGGCGGTGGCGACGCTGTCGATATGCGAGCCGGTCAGGACCGGGGCCCCGGTCGGGTCAGTGCCCTCGCGGCGGCCGTACATGTTGCCCATCCGGTCGATACGGACGGCCAGTCCGGCCTCTTCCATCCAGGCCACGACCCGGCGGCGGCCGGCCGCGTCGGCGTCGGTCAGGGCGAGACGGTTGACGCCGCGCAGGCCGGTGCGCTCGTCGTCGTACGCGCCGATCTCGGCGAGGTCCATGAGGGACTCCCACAGGCGATCACCGTTGATCGTGATCTTCCGGCTTGTCATGGCTTGTCTCCAGGTGGTTGGCGGAAGCGGTGGTGAGGTGGGCGATGGTGAGGGCGGATCAGTGGGCCGGGGTCGCGACCACGAGCCCGAAGCCCAGGAACACCAGGTAGCCGGCCCCGGGCGCTCAGTGATCGGTGGTGGAGTGCGGGTTGGCGGCCGCGCCCTCGGTGCTCAGCAGTACGACGACCGAAGTCGCGGCCATCCCCAGCGCCGTACGGCGTTCTCCGCCGCCCGCGCCGGTGAGCACCGCGCGCAGACCGGCGAGCGTCGCCGCCCCGCAGGGGCCCGAGGAAACGCCGAGGGCGGCGAGGCGGGCGGCGGCGTGGGCACTGTCGGCGTCAGGGATGGCGACAGCGGCGTCCAGCCCGCCGTTGAGATGAGGCCAGGCGATGCTGGACGGGGTGCCGCAGTTCAGTCCGGCCATGGTGGTCTCGCCGGTGGTGACGCCGACGGGTGCGCCGCGGATGAGGCTTTCGAGGACGCAGGGCGCGGCCTCCGGCTCCACCGACAGCAGCGCCGGAGCCCGCCCCGAGGGACGGCTGCGGTAGTGGGTGATCACGGCCTGGGCCAGCGAGCCCACGCCCACCGGGATGGAGACGAGGTCGGGTCCGTCGGCGATGCCCTGTGCCGCCAACTGCTCGTCGATCTCGGCGCAGAGGGTGGAGTAGCCCTCGACGATCCATCCCGGGATCTGCTCATAGCCCGGCCAGGCGGTGTCCTGGACCAGGACCGCGTCCGGTGCGGCGGCGGCCCGGGCCGCCAGGCGTACGGCCTCGTCGTACGCCCCCTCGACCTTGGTGACCTCGGCCCGCTCGGCGGCGATGGCCGCCACGGCCTGCGGATGCACACCCTGCGGAACGAAGACGTGGGCGTACTGCCCGAGCAGACGTGCCGTACGGGCCACCGCGCGGCCGTGGTTGCCGTCGGTGGCGGTCACCAGGGTGACCGGACCCGATGCTCGACCGCTCGCGGCCCGCTCGGCCAGGGTGCGGTGGACCGCCCAGGACGCGCCCAACGCCTTGAAGGCGGGCAGCCCCAGACGGCATGACTCGTCCTTGACGAAGACCCGGCCGACCCCCGACTCGGAGGCCAGCTGCGGGAGTTCGGTCAGCGGGGTGGGCGCGTAGTCGGGCAGCGCGGCATGGAAGCCCCGCACCTCGGCGGGCGCGGGATCACACCGCCAGGTACGGGCGCTGGGCCGTACGAACCACGGCAGCGCACGGGAGGAGGAAAGGTTCTCAAGCACACGATCAGGGTCCGATATCCCCCTAGGATCGGTCCAGCGAATGTTTTCAACGTATACTCATCGGAAAAACCGACCATTAAAGAAGATGTGGGCCGGCGATGTTCGATCTGCACCGACTGCGCCTGCTGCGCGAACTCAAGCACCGCGGCACCCTGGCGGCCGTCGCCACAGCCCTGTCCTACGCGCCCTCTTCCGTCTCTCAGCAGCTCTCCCAGCTGGAAGCCGAAGTCGGCGTCCCGCTGCTGGAGCCGGTCGGTCGGCGGGTGCGGCTGACCGAGCAGGCCGAGATCCTGGTCGCCCACACCGAAGCGGTCCTCGAACGCCTGGAGCGTGCGGAGGCCGATATCGCCACCTCCCTCACCGAGCTGACCGGCACCCTGCGCATCGCCTCGTTCCAGACGGCCGCCCTGGCCCTGGTCCCGACCGCGCTGAGCCTTCTGCGCGATCTGCACCCGCACCTGCGCGTCCATGTCACGCACATGGAACCGGAGAAGGCCCTGCCCGCCCTGCAAGCCCGTGACTTCGACCTGGTCCTCGCCGAGGAATACCCCGGCAACCCCAACCCGCGGCCCGCCGAACTCGAACAGGAAGACCTGCTCGAGGACCCCCTGCACCTCGCACTGCCGGAGCCGGCCGAGAACACCGATGGCCCGGACACCGGCGGCCGGGGCACTGACACCCCGCTGGCGGCGCTGCGTTCACTGGCGGACCACCCCTGGGTGATGGAACCCGAGGGCACAGCCGCGCGGCATTGGGCCATGACCCTGTGCCGCAACGCCGGCTTCGAACCCGACGTACGGTTCGAGACCACCGACCTGCTGCTCCACCTCCGCCTCGTCGAGCAGAAACACGCCGCGGCCTTCCTCCCCGACCTCGTCTGGAGCGGCCAACCTCCGACCGTCACCCTGCGACGACTCCCCCGCGGCCGGCGCACTCGCCGCGTGTTCACCGTCGTACGCCGTGGCCGCAGCCAGCACCCCGCCGTGCTCGCCTGCCGGGACGCCCTGCTCCGGGCAGCCGCCCTCCGCTCCGACCAGGCGTAGGGCGGGACACCGCCGGGGAATCGGAGGAGCGGATCACGTCGTGGCATCCTGGCAGGACTCGCCATACTTCACGGGTGCCGAGCGTGCCGCGCCGGCCCTTGTGGAATTCTTCGCCTCATGAGCACACCACCAGACGGACTGCCCATCTACCGAGTCCTGACCGGACCGGACGACGCCACGTTCTGCCAGCGCGTGAGCGAAATGATTGGCCTTGGCTACGAACTGTACGAAGGTCCCGCCGTCACCTTCAACGGTGAGAGGGTCATCGTCGCCCAGGCGCTGATCTGGCCGACACGGTCGTAGGGACCTGCCGGGGCCAGGTTGTCAGACGCCGCTGCCACGCTCCCGATCATGAGCGATGACGGATTCGGCTTCGAGTGGATACAGGAAGACCTCACCTCCTGGGGTTTCTACCTGGAGATGGTCAAAGGCGTGAGCGTCGAGGAACTGGCGGCGATGCTGGGGGCGGACCCCGACCTCGGCATCATGTCCCCTGACGTGTTCAACACGGCGGTGCGCCTGTCCACGAACATCCCGGACTGGGCCAGGTTGGGCGAGCACGCGGGGTGGGCCTTCGCCTTGTGCGGGGGCGGCGACGGCTTCTATATGCGCCATCCCGACCATGTGCGGCATCTGTGGGCGGGCCGCACATGGCTGAACATCATGGACACCACCATGGACCCGCCCACCATCCACGTCATCGTGGACGGAGAGCTGGACTGGAGCTACTTCGACGGCGAGGTCCACGAGGTGGTGAGATCGGATCACCCCCTCACCCAGCGGATGATCCCCGAGCTCAGGCTCGGCAGCGTCGACCCGGACCCCGCCTTCCCCGACGAGCCGGACGAGTGGGGGCTGCACGTCCCGCCCATGCGGGATGTGTACCGGCTGATGGGCGAGCACTACGGGCTGAACCTGCCCCGCAGGGCCATTGTCGACGAGGACCTGGTCGGGGTGTTCACCTCCCCGCGCGTGTACGCCAGCGGGGAGCGGAACACCAGGTACGACAACATTCGCCTGCCCTGAACCGACCTCGGGCTGTGCCCTGCCGGGCTGTGTTGTGCCGGCGATCAGTGTGCGGGGCGCGCGGGAGAGCGGATGGATGCCAGGAAACCGTCGCTCAGCGGCTGCGCGCAAAGACGACGACCGTCGGCACGATGGCCAATGCCAGGATGCCGCCGCCGACGGCCAGGACGGGATAGCCGGCGCCTGCGACGACCAGGCCGGAGGCCAAACCGCCCGTGGCGCCCGCGATGGCGATGGAGACGTCGACCAACCCCTGGGTCCTGGCACGGGTGGCCAGGGGGACGGCATCCGTGATGATCGCGGTGCTGCTGACGAGGCCGAGACTCCAGCCCACGCCCAGCAACGCGAGCGCCACCGCGAACATGGCAGCGGAACCGACGGGGGCGTTGGCGGCGACGATCCCCGCGGCCAGCAGGACCAGCGCGGCAGCGGCGGCGACCGTGAGCCGGCCGTATCGGTCGACGAGCCAGCCGGACAGGGGCGCGGGCAGATACATCGCCCCGATGTGGATCGAGATGACCAGGCCGGAGGCGGCGGCGCCGTGGCCGTGGTCGTGCATATGGACCGGCGTCATCGTCATAATCGCGACCATGACCAGCTGAGTGACCACCATGACCAGCGCACCCACCAGAACGCCGGAGCCGCGCCGTCCGGCCGCCGGCCGCACCCGACCGCCGACATCGTCCGGGCGCGCGACCACCGCGGCGGCACGCTCCGCCTCCAGTGTGCGGGCCAGCAGCAGCGGGTCGGGACGCAGCCATACGGCCAGAACCAGGGCGGCCAGCGCGTAGGCGGCACCCGAGAGAAGGAACAGCCCGGTCAGGCGGGGGATGCCGAGGGCGTGCGCCAGGTCACCGGCGGGCGCTGCGAGATTGGGGCCGACCACGCCGCCCAGGGTGGTGGCGACCAGCACGGTGGACACCGCGCGGGCGCGGTACGCAGGATCCGCCAGGTCGGCACCGGCGTAGCGGGCCAGCAGATTCGTGGCCGCACCGGCACCGTAGACGAACATCGCGGCGAACAGCAGCACGGAGCTGCCGGCGACGGCGGCGGCGATGACGCCCGCGCTGCCGATGGCACCGGCCAGGTACCCGGCGGCAAGGCCGGGGCGGCGGCCGCGCGCTTGAGAGATACGGCCGACCGCGACGGCCGCCAGCGCGGAACCGGCGGTGGACAGGGCGCCGAGCAGACCGGCAAGGCTGGTGGAGCCGAGCATGTCCTGCGCGAGCAGGGCACCGACGGTCACCCCCGCCGCCAGCCCGGCGCCGCTGAACACCTGAGCGGCAATCAGGACGATCAGGACGCGGCGCTGCGCCTGGGACCGCGGGAGATCCTCGACCCGAGCGGGCACGGTAGTCGTCACAAGAGAGTTCTTTCGCTAGGCGCGCGCTAGGCGCGACCCGGACGGCGACAGGCCACCGGCCCGCCCGGCCGCGTGGTCAGCCCCGGTCGCCCAGGTCCAGGCGGTCGAGTAGCCCGGCGTCCGTAAAGGCGGCGATCAGTTCGTCACGGCCCTCGGTGAAGTGCGCCCAGCTGTCGTAGTGGACGGGCACCACCCGGCGCGCACCGAGGATCCGAGCGGCTTCAGCCGCCTGCGCGCTGTCGAGGACGATCAGCGCGCCGTCGAAGAGGACGGAGAAGCGGGGAGCCCCGGCGAACAGGATGGCGGTGTCCACCGGGCCGAGCCGTTCGGCGATGTCCTTGACCAGGTCGAGCGAGGCGTTGTCGCCGCTGACGTAGACCGCGGGAAGGCCCTCCGCGGTCAGCACGAATCCGACGACTTGGCCGGTGATCGGCTCGACGTCCTCGCGCGCGCCGGGCCCGTGGACGGCGGGCACGCCCGTGACGGTGATCGTGCCGCCGCCGGGGCGGTCCAGCTCGATCGACTCCCAGTCGGCCAGCCCCTTGGCCCCCTCGCCCAGGCGCTGCCCGCCCCCGGGCGTCGTCAGGGTCAGCGGGACGTCGGCGAGCAGGGCCCGGCCGGAGTCGTCGAGGTTGTCGGGGTGTTCATCGTGGGAGAGCAGGACCACGTCGATACGGCCGAGGTCGGCCGGCGCGGCGGAGGAGGGCGCCGTCTTGGTCAGCCGTCCGCCCGGCACGTGGTAGTCGCGGGGCTCGTCGAAGGTGGGGTCGGTCAGGAATCGCAGGCCCCCGAATTCGAAAAGGGCCGTCGGGCCGCCGAAGACACGGACGGGGATCTGCTCAGTGGGCATACGGACGCCAGGCATGAAAACCTCACGGATGTAGAGCGGCTTATCCGTGAGGGACGATAGCCGTGTCTCACGGATGAACACAAGCCGTACCATGACAGCCATGCGCGAGACTCCGACCGCCGAATCCATGCCGCCGCCCGCGCCGGGGGCGGAGGAATACCTCGCCCTCGACTTCGCCAACAGCGCCATCGCGCTGCCCGGAGGGCACTTCATCGATCTCCTCGGCACCCCCGGTGCCACGAATCGATGGTTGACCGAACGCGGCCTCGCGCCGGCCGACGCCGGGGTGCAGGAGATGTGCGCGGCGCAGCTGCGCTCCCTGCGCGAACACCTCAGATCGCTGTTCGCCGCCCGCGTCACCGGGCTGCCCGCCCTGCCCTCGGCGCTGTCCGCCGTCAACGACGCGCTGAGCAAAGCTCCCACGGCCGCGTTGCTGTACTGGGACGAGAAGAAAGGCCCCTACCGCGCGGCCCCGTGCCCCACCAACGAAATCCTCGACCGCGCCCTCGCGGCCCTCGCGGCCAACGCGGCCGACCTCCTCACCGGCCCCGACGCCGACCGCCTCACCGGCTGCGGCTCCGCCCCCTGCAACCGCTACCTGCTGCGCCACGGGCGCCGCCATTGGTGCTCCACCCGCTGCGGCGACCGCGCCCGCGCCGCCCGCGCGTATGCCCGGCGCACCCGCCCGGAAGCCTGACCATAGCGGCGGCCGTCGGGCGGTACGGCGCATCAGAACACGGCGCTACCCCGGCGCCTCCACAGCCGCGCCCATCCTCCGCGACTCGGCGACGGCCACCGCCGCGCGCACCAGCGCGGCCGCACCACGGCTGCGGGAGCGCTCCGGCCGCGGAGGTCTGTGTTGTACAGATGGCGCCCGAGCACGGCACGGTGCTCGTCATCGGCGCGACGGGCGGCGTCGGCAGCTTCGTGGTGCAGGCCGCCGCGGCCCGTGGAATCCGGGTCATCGCGACGGCGTCCGCCCAACTCGCCGAACAGGTGCGAGAGCTCGGTGCCACCGACATCGTCGTCCGCGGCGCGGAGCCCCTGCTCCAGGCGCTGCGCGGGCCCGCGCCCGAAGGTTTCGACGCGATCCTCGACCTCGTCGGCGACCGCTCCCTCACCAGCGGCGTGGCCGGCGCCGTACGGGACGGCGGCGCACTGCTCTCGACCGCCTTCGGCCTCGACGAACGGCTCCCCCTGGAGGAGGCACCGCGAGCCCTCCTCGACGGCATCGAGGTCGCGGGGCTGCGCGGCAAGACCGTGCTGCGGGTGCGCTGACCCTTCGGGCGTGAATCACCGTCTGCGGGGGAGGTGGCCACCTCTAGGGTGTGCATGGCGGAAGTCCACGGATCGGCCGGAGGTGCCATGTCCCTGCAGATGAAGTTGTCCGCGGTAACACTCGACTGCCCTGATCCGCTGGCCCTGGCGGCGTTCTATCAGCAGGCCACCGGGCTCGAACCGCACCCGAAATCCGACGCCGACTTCGCTGGTCTCACGTCTGAGGACGGGCTCTTCATCGGCTTTCAGCGAGTCGACGACTATCGGGCTCCGCGCTGGCCCGATCAGGCCGTTCCCCAGCAGTTTCACCTCGACTTCGCGGTCGACGACCTGGACGAGGCCGAGGCCCGGCTGCTGGAACTGGGCGCGGGCAAACCGGACCACCAGCCGAATGCGGGTCGGTGGCGGGTCCTCACCGATCCGGCCGGGCATCCTTTCTGCCTGGTCAGAGGCTGATTGCTCGCTCATAAACAGCAGCGGACCGGGCGCCCGGCGGTTCAGCTCGCGGCCGCAAGCTGCTCCTGCGAGAGCGTCCACAGCCGCTGGGCGCCCACCGGGTCGATGGCATATCGGGCCACGCCGTGCAGGGGGCCGGTGCCGCGGTCGACGATCTCGGTCTCGTTGCAGTCGGAGAAGTAGCGGCCGCCGATGCCTTCCAGCAGGGGTGAGGTGGCGAGGAGTACGGACGTGGCGGCGCCCTGCTCGACCGTCTTGACGAGCTCGGCCGGGACCCTGCCGCTGCCGCGGGCGGGCTGCGGCCTGACCACCATGTCCTGCGCGCTGGCCTCCGCGGCGCCGCCCGGCGTACGGATCCTGCCGGTGCGCGGCGGGCCGCAGGAGCCGCGGCGCCTGCTCCCGGCGGCGGCCCTCGAAACCGCTGGTGGCTCCCCGGTATCGGCCGGTAGCGTGCGGGGACGACCTCACGGGGGGGTGGGCTGGTGCGGCCGGTGCTGCTGGTGGATGTCGACGGACCGCTGAATCCGTACGCGGCGAGGCCGCACAGGCGTCCCGAGGGCTATGAGACGCACCGGCTGCTGACACCGCGGTGGCATGCCGCCGAGCGGCGTCGGCTCGACGAGTGGGGGCTGCCCGACAAACCGGTCAAGCCGCTGCGGGTCTGGCTCAACCCGGACCACGGGCCGGCGCTGACCTCGCTCCCGTACGACCTGGTCTGGGCGACGACTTGGGAAGACGAGGCCAACGACTTCCTCGCGCCCCTCTTGGGGCTGCCCACCCTGCCGTTCATCCCCTGGCCCGAACCGCGGCCCGAGCCGGAGAACGGCGTGTTCTGGAAGACTCCCTCGATCGTCGCCTGGGCGCGGGGCCGGCCGTTCGCGTGGGTCGACGACGAGATCACGGACGCGGATCGCGTGTGGACTCGAGAACACCACGTGGGTCAGGCCCTGCTCCACCGCGTCGACCCTCGGACCGGTCTGACGGCAGCGGACTTCGCCCTGCTGTCGGACTGGGCACAGGGCTTGGCTCGGGCTTCACCATCCACAGACCGGTGAACACCGCGCCGGCCAGGGTGACGGCGCCCGCCGCGACGAAGGCGCTGTTGAGGCCGGCCTCGAAGGACGCGCCACCGGACTCCCGGGTGCGCACGATCGCTCCCAGCACGGCCACGCCGAGCACCGCGCCGATCTGCCGGGTGGTGCTGCTGATGCCCGACGCGAGGCCGCCCTCCCGCGGGCTCACCGCCTGGATGGCGGCGCCGGTCAGCGGGGACATGGTGAGGGCGAAACCGATGCCGACGACCGCCAGCCGCCACCACACGTTCCCGTAGCCGGTGTCCGCGTGGACAAAGCCCAGCGCCAGCAGCCCGAGACCGGCCAGGGCCAGGCCGGTGGTGACCACGATCCGGAAGCCGTACTTGGCGGCGAGGCGGCCCGCATACGGGCTGACGATCACCATGGCGAGGGAGGCGGGCAGGGTCTGCAGACCGGCGCGCAGAATCGAACTGCCCTGGACATACACGAAGAACTGGGAGAAGAAGAAGGACGAACCCATGAGCGCGAAACCCACTACGACCATGGCCGTGTTGGACACCGTGAACAGTTGCTGCCGGAACAGCCGCAACGGCAGCATCGGCGTCGCGCTACGTGCTTCGACGGCGACGAAGACGGCGAGGATCACCACCGCGGCGGCGAAGGTGCCCAGGATCAACGGCGAGGTCCAGCCACGGGAACCGCCCTCGATCAGCCCGTAGGCCAGTGCCCCCACGCCCAGGACGGACAGGACCGTCCCCGGGATGTCGATCGCCGGCGCGTTCGGATTACGGGACTCACGCAGGACGCGCAGTCCGGCCAGCAGCAGGACCGCGCCGATGGGCACATTGACGAGGAAGATGGCGGGCCAGCCGAAGGCATCCACCAGAATGCCACCGGCCAGCGGTCCGGCGGCCAGGCCGATTCCGCTGAATCCGGCCCACAACCCGATCGCCTTGACCCGTTCCTGCGGAACGGGATGCGCGGCGGCGAGCAGCGCCAGCGAGGCCGGGCTCAGCGCCGCGGCCCCGATGCCCTGCACCGCCCGTCCGGCGATCAGCCAACCGATGGACGGCGCGACGGAGCACACCACGGACGCGACGGTGAACACCGTGACGCCCGCCAAGAACACCCGCTTGCGGCCGAAACGGTCGGCGAAGACGCCGCCGGACAGCAACAGCATGGCGACCAGCAGCACATAGGCGTCGACAATCCACTGCAGACCGCTCAACCCGGTGTGCAATCGCTCCTGCATATCGGGCAGCGCCGCACCGACGATGGTGCTGTCGAGCAGCACCATGAACTGCCCCAGACAGGACACTGCGAGTAAGGCTGCCCGAGCCGATCGGCTGTCTACGGCCGCCGATGATCCAGCCGCTGTCGTGCCTTTGCGTGCGGTCAACGCCGTTCCCTCCCACGTTGCGGGTGCTCCGACACAAGATAGTTCCATAATCCCGAACTGTCGAACAGTTTGGTATCGTGGAGCCATGCGACCGCTCCCCCAGCCCGCCCGCGAGTCATTGACGCTCGCGCCAGTGCTGCACGCGCTCAGCGATCCGGTGCGCCTGGAATTGGTGCGGCGGGCCCGGGGCAATCCCGAGTCGACGTGCGCCGCTCTCGCCGACGGCATGGATGTGCCGATATCGACGCTGTCCAACCACTGGCGGATCCTGCGCGAGGCCGGGCTGATCAGCATGACCGTCGACGGAAGGCACCGGCGGATCCGGCTGCGCGGCGACGATCTCAGCAGCCGCTTCCCGGGCCTGCTCGATCCGATCCTGCGCCTCGCCGCGGCCGAGTCGCCGAACAGCGAGCCGCTGTAGGGCGGTTGCCGCGCCGCACCGCTCGTACCGCGGCGAGAGCCGGAGGCCGGTTCAGTTGTTCTCTGCCGTGGAGTTCGCAGAGACGGTGCGCAGCGCGGAGAGAAAGGTGTCCGACGACTGCGCGCCGGAGATGCCATAGGCGCGGTTGAGGACGAAGAACGGCACGCCCGTGGCGCCGAAGCGGCGCCCGTCGTCGAAGTCGGCCCGCACCTCGTCCGCGTACGCGCCACCCTCCAGCATCCGCCGGATCTCGTCCTCGGGCACGCCGACCTCGGCACCGAGCCGCACCAGCGTGTCGGGCTCGTCGACGACCTCGCCCTCGCACAAGTGGGCACGGAGCAGCCGCTCGTGCATCTGCCCGTCCAGTCCCTGCGCGGTGGCGAGGTGGGTCAGGCGGTGGGCGTCGATCGTGTTGACCGAGACGGCCGCTTCCAGGTCGTACTCCAGCCCCTCGGCGGCGGCGAGTTCGGTGACCTGCCGGGTCATAGCCCGTACCTGCGCCGGTGGGGCTCCCGTCTTCTCCGCCAACGTCTCGAAGACAGGCCGGCGGTGACCCTGGGGATGGGACGGGTCGAGCTGGAAGCTGTGCCAGCGCAGCTCCACCTCGTCGGCGTGCTCGAACCGAGCGAGTGCCGTCTCCAGGCGCCGCTTGCCGATGTAGCACCACGGGCAGACGACGTCGGACCAGATATCGATGCGCAGCGTACTCACCGGGCGCACACCCCATCGGTGCAGGCGGGTGCGGTGTCCAGGCCCAGGTTCATGAGAGGCACCCCGCCCGCAGCCCCGCCGGCCTGCGATACCGGCGTGGCGGGCCGGGCCTCCTCGACACGGTCGCGGTGGGTGTACATGTCCCAGTAGCACTCGGCGAGGTCGTCCGGGTCGACGGAGGGGATCTCGGTGGCGGTCGGCGCATCGGCATCCGCGGCGTCCGCGGCCTCCGCGTACAACTTGCGTCCGAAGTCGGCCAGTTCGCTGCCGTCGATGACGGCGTTGACGGTGAGGGTGGCCGCGTAGACGCCGGTGTCCGCCAGTTCACCGCTGAGGGAGTAAAGGTAGTTACGGGCCGCCGCCATCACCGGGCCGAGGCCGCTCATACAGGGCGCCGGCCGCACCGCCGAACCTCCGTGGCTGAGCAGGATGGCACCGTCCCCGCGCTCGGTCATCTCCGGCAGCACCGCGCGGACCACCTCGACCGGGGTGAGAAGGAACAGCCGTGACAGGCGCTCCAGAGTGCGGGCGTCCAGGTCCTTGGCCGGGGTGAAGAGCTGGTCGCCGCCGATCGGTCCGTACTCGACGACGTCGATGCGGCCGAACCGGTCGCGGATGGCGCCGATCAGGGCGGACACCTGCGCGGTGTCGGTCAGGTCGGCGGGGAAAGCGGCGGCCTCGATGCCCTCGTCGGCGAGCCGTCCGACGAGTGTGTCCAGGGCGTCCTTACGGCGGGCCACCAGGGCGACTCGGAACCCTTCGCGGCCGAAGCGGCGCGCGACGGACACGCCGAGGCCGGTACCGGCGCCGAAGACGGCGATCACTTTGGACATAGGGCTGCTCCCGCTGCTGTCGAGAATATTTTGACCCACAGGTCAAGTTATGCCTCGAGCCTGACATTCAACTTGACCCATGGGTCAAGTTCGCCGGGTCGCGGGATGCGACCATGGATGCCGGACACAGCGGACCAGGAGGAACACCGGATGCGGGCCGATGCGCAACGCAATGCGGAGAAGCTGCGAGCAGCCGCCGAGGTCTTCCGCGAACGCGGCCTCCAGGCCCCCTGAAGGAGATCGCCCGCCGCGCCGGCGTGAGCCACGGCACCCTCTACAACCTCTTCGGCACCCGCGAGGCACTGATCGACGAAGTGGCGGTCGACCTGGCGGCGGTCCGGCTCGACGAGGTCGCCGAGCAGGCCCTGGCCCACGACAGCGCCTGGGACGGATTCGCGTACTACATCGAGAAGGTGTGCGAACTCCAGGCCACCGAACCGGCGATCGGCGACGTGGTCACCGGTCGCTACCCCGGCGCCGCACGACTCATGGCCCTCTGCGACCGCACCCAGGCCGCCGCCGCGCGCCTCATCGGGCGCGCCCAGCAGGCGGGCGCCCTGCGCCCCGACTTCACCAGCGAGGACCTGCTGTTCCTCTTCGGTTCCAACGCCCTGCTGGCCCGCGCCGCCAAGGACACCGCTCCCGACGCCTGGCGCCGCGGCCTCGCCTTCACGCTCGACGGCCTGCGCACCGAAGCCGCCCACCCCCTGCCCGTCGCCCCGCTGTCCCCGCACCAGCATCAGCATCAGCAGGTGCTGGGCAACCTCACCGGCGCGCCGTAGCCGCGCACAGCAGGGCCAATTCAACGATCCCGCCCCTCGCGGGCCGTACCTATGACACCCGTTATAGGACTGGGGTAAGGTCTCGCTATAACGATCGTCATAGGAGGTAGCCGTGACCGTCATCACCGTGAACGCCCCGACAGGGCGCCTGACCCTCGAGCAGCGCCGCACGCTGGCCGAGACACTGACGGACGCGGTGCTCGTACCCGAAGTCGGCCAGTTCGCGCCGGCCGCACGGGTCGGGTTTCAGGTGCACTTCGTCGAGCGCGAGCCGGACATGATGGCCATCGGCGGACGCCTGCTCACCGACGCCGGTCAGGGTCCCGACGTCATGGTGATCGATGTGGCGGTCATGGACGGGGACTGGCGCCGGGAGGTCCGGGCCGAGGTCATCGAGCGCGTCCTGGCCGCGCTGACTGAAGCCTGTGGGCTGCCGGAGCCTTCGCCGACCTGGTGGGTCAACTTCCGGGTGATCGAGGAGGGCAGCTGGGGTTCGGGCGGCAGCGCGCTGTCCATCCTCTCCCCTCTGGAGAGCGGTGTGTTCACCGAGGAGAAGGCCAAGGCGATCCGCGCGGCGATCGGCGCCTGACCCCAATCGCCCTCCACCATCGGCCGGAACCGTCAGCCGGAGCCGTCGAGCGCGTCGGCGATCAGCGCTTCGAGCTGCTGCGCCACCTGATCCAGGGGTTGCATGCTGCGCTTGGCGCGGCACATGGCGATGGCACCCTCGACGGACGCCACGATGAGGGTCGCGAGCCCCGGAGCCCGTTCGGGAGCGGCGCCGTGGTCCCGTAGCGCCTGGGCGAGCAGCTTCTCCCAGTCCTCGAACGCCTCGGCGGCGGCGACGAGGGCGGGTGGGATCCCGTCGGCCGGTGGCTCCTCGACGGAGACGGCCAGTACGGGGCAGCCGGCTCGGAAGTCGCTCCCGACGACGATGCCGCGCCACACAGCCAGGAAGGCGCGCAGTCCGGCGGCCGGGCCCGCGTCCAGTTCCTTGCGCAGGACGCGGGCGACGGCCGTGCCCGCGTACCGCACCGCCTCGGTGGCCAGCTGCTGCTTGCCCCCGGGGAAGTAGTGGTAGGTCGAGCCGAGCGGCGCCTTGGCGTGTTTGGCCAGTTCACGGATGCTGGTGGCGTTCAGGCCACGTCTGCTGATCATGTCGGCCGCACCGGCCACGATGCGCTCGCGCGACGGCGCGCTGGATTTGGTCACGCCCGGGCTCCCCTCTGGCTATAACGCACGTCATAGTCTAGCGTGACCTCCGTTTATAACGACCGTTATAGGCCGTGAGCGCGGCCGAAGGGAGACTTCGCCATGCCGATGATCCGGCTCACCGCCCCGCCCGGTTCCCTGACCGAGGAGGGCCGCGAGAGCGTCCAGCGCGAGCTGGCCGCCGTCCTGCTGCGCTGGGAGGGCGCGCCCGACACCGCGTTCTTCCGCGCCCAGGCGTGGAGCTACCTCGTCGAGCTGCCCGACGGTGCGCAGACCACCGCCGAGGACGACGCGCCCCGCTTCCTCGTCGAGGTGACGGTCCCCCAGGGCGCGCTGTCCGAGCGGCGCAAGGCGGGCCTGGTCGAGGACGCCACCAAGACCGTGCTCGACGCGGCCGGGCTCTCCCCCGCCGACGCCCTGCGCGTATGGGCGCTGGTGCACGAGCAGCCCGACGGCAGCTGGGGTGCGGGCGGCTCCGTCCTCCGCTACGCCGACCTCGTGGCCCTGGTGAAGGAGCAGCGGACCGATGCGTGAACTGACCTACGTCGCCCGGCACACCGTCGAATGGCGCGAGGCCCCCGACCCCAAGCTCCGGTCCGGCCAGGAGGCGATCGTCGCCCCGGTGGCCGCGACCTCCTGCGACGTCGACTCCGCGATCCTGGCCGGACACGCCACGCGGCGGCAGCCGCATATCAAACACAGCGTTGATCCGCCGTTCGCCCTCGGCCATGAGTGCGTGGCGAAGGTCGTCGAAACCGGTGACGCCGTCACCACCGTGGCCCCCGGCGACCTGGTGGTCGTCCCCTGGTCCATCAACTGCGGCAGCTGCGACCACTGCCGCGCAGGGCTGACCGCGCACTGCTCGGCCGTACCGCATATGGCCATGTACGGCGCGCCGATCGGCGGCAACTGGGGCGGGCTCTTCTCCGACCTGGTCCGCGTGCCGTGGGCGGACGCCATGCTGGTCCCCCTGCCCGCCGACCTCGACCCGGTCGCCATGGCCTCGGCCAGCGACAACTGGTCCCTGTCCTGGCGCCTGGTCGCGCCCCATCTGAAGAGCAGGCCCGGGGCCCGCGTGCTGGTCGTCGC
Source organism: Streptomyces sp. NPDC059679 (assembly GCF_042734105.1). Taxonomy (NCBI): domain Bacteria; kingdom Bacillati; phylum Actinomycetota; class Actinomycetes; order Kitasatosporales; family Streptomycetaceae; genus Streptomyces; species Streptomyces sp. NPDC059679. The sequence continues at coordinate 219,543 of NZ_JBHWES010000001.1, forward strand.
CCGCGGCAGCATCGGCCTGTACGTCTGCGACATCGCCCGCGCGCTCGGCGCCTCGCAGGTGCTGTACGTCGACCCCGACCCCGAACACCGCGAGATCGCCCGCGGCTACGGCACCGCCACCGCGGAAACCCTCGAGCCCGTACGGCACGGATTCGACATCGCCGTCGAGGCCACCGGCCGCGTCGACCAGCTCGCCCTGGCCGTCAAATGCCTCGCCCCGGAAGGCATCTGCGAGTCGGCGGGCAACCACTTCCGCCCCGGCGAGCTGCCCCTGCTCGACATGTACCTCACCGGCGTCACGATCCGTATCGCCCGTGACAACGTCCGCAGCCACATCCCCGACGCCCTCGAACTCGCCCGCACCGGCCACGTCGACCCCGCACGCGTCGTCTCCCACGTCCTCGACTGGGAACAACTCCCCGACGCACTCCCCGAGAAACACCTCAAGCCCGTCTTCGTCCGCGCCGACGGCTGACCACCTCAGGCCCGCCCGGCTACGGGCACGGCGCCCTGCGCTCCACCGGGATTCTTGTGTCCCCAGGTAATCCAGATGGCTGTCAGTCGGTCTGGAACTGCCACACCGACCGCAGCACTCCGAAGGAGTCAGGCATGATGCGACGCGTCACCACCACTGCCGGGATCCTGGCCGCCACAGGCGTCCTCACCCTCGGCATGGCCACATCAGCCTCCGCCTCTCATGGCGACCTCCGCAACAGCACCTGGCACGTCGTCAACCCCACCGGCTGTATTGCGGTACCGCTGGAAGACAACAGGTTCCACGTGTACAACTCCACCAACGAATACGCCCTCGCCTACGAGAACGCCAACTGCACCGGTCCCGTCATCGACGTGATCCCGCCCGGCGGCCGTTCCGCGGGAGGCGCCATCGCCATTCTGGGCCGAGCCGTCTGGGTCGACTGATGAACACCAGGCCCGGCTTCTGAACCGGGACGGCGGGGCGAGCACGGCCACCCGCGCCGTCGCCGTATGTGAACGGCGACGGCGCGGGTGGCTGCGCGGCCCGTGTGAAGCGACCGCGCCGCGCCCTGTCCGGAACCCTGGTGATCACCAATGCGTTGGATCGCTTGAGTATGTGAGTAAGGAGCGATCGCATGGCAGCCGCACTGGACGAGATCACACGCGCTTGGCTTCAGGAGCCCCGGTTCTGGCAGATGGCCACCTTGAACCCGGACGGTTCGCCGCAGTTGACACCGATGTGGGCCGACCTGGAGGACGGCCTGGTAGTCATCAACACCTCGGTCGGCCGCATCAAAGAGGAGAACCTGCGGCGTGACCCCCGGGTGTCGCTGTGCTGCATGGACACCGAGAACCCGTACCACCGGGTGGAGATCCGGGGCCGCGCGGTCCGCTTCGTGGCGGGAGAGCCGGCCGTGCGGGTCATGGACCGGCTCGCGCAGAAGTACCTCGGCACGGAGACGTTTCCCTGGCTGGCCCCCGGCGAGGTGAGAGTGGCGGTCTACATCGAGCCGTACCACGTCCACCGTGTGGTCGGCGTTGAGAAGTTCCGGCCCGGAGTGCTGCCGGACGCGTGAGCGTGATCTGTCCGAAGTCGGCTCTCGCGAAGTCGGCTCTCAGCCGTCAGGCGCCGTCGTGAGCGTCGACGTTCGTCAGGTAGCGGGTCCGCGCGAGACGGATCTGGGCGAACCACTGCGCGTGCTGCCGGATCTGCCGTTCCTGGTAGTCGGCCTCGGTTCGCCACCAGATGCGCACCAACGATGTGCGTCGCTTGCAGGCGACATCGGCCCGGGCCGTGGCGATTTCGGCTTGCGAGGGGGAATCCCCCGTCCACCGGGGGTCGTTGTTGGCGGCCATCGGGTCCGGGTAGCGGAAGCCCTCGCCACGCATACAGGCGCTCCAGCGGGCGAACGCCTTCACCACGTCCGGATGGCGTTTGGCGCGCTCGTAGGTGTCGGCCGAGATCCGGTCCAAGCGGCCGAAGTCGACTTTGGGCACATTGCGCAGCAGCTCGCTGTGCGCCTCCTTCTCGCAGCCCGACGTGCCGTCCCTGCCGTAGGCGGCTGTCCGCTCCTTCGCGGTAAGCCCCTCCTCGCGCCGGGCGATCCATGCCTCGGCGGCCTCTGAGCGGGGATCGGGCAGGGGGTGGTATCCGTACCGCTTCGCGGGCTCCGCTTCGATCAGTCCGTACCGACCGCGGTTCGGCCAGGACTCGGTGCGACGCCCGGGCAGCCGGAGCCAGTGGAATCCGCTGCGCGCCATGCAGGATCCGATCAGACGGTCCTGCGCCACCGCGATGCGTGCCACCTGAGGGCTGTCGAGGGTGTAGGCGTCGAAGGGAAGGACGAGGTTTCTCACCTCCCGTGTGGGGGCCGGAGGCCGGGGCGTGTGCTGCGCGGGGCCGCTGCCCGCTGGGTCGGCTTCGCCGGCGGAGCAGCCGGTGGCGACCAGGCACACGGCGGCCACGGCTGCCACGGCGGCCGGGCGAGCGTGCATCACATCAGCTCCCTGGGGAGCCGGGGCGCCCAGGTGGCGTGGCACGTGGGGCGCCCCGGCGGAAATCAGGTGTCAGTTACACCACTTGTAGAGCGAGCTGGTCTTGTACCCGACCCGGTTGTTGGCCAGATTGGCGTCCCAGCTCCACGGATCCATCTGGGTTTTCCGGCCGCGGTTCCAGTAGTCCGTCCACAGGGTCCAGTAGCAGCCGCGGGTGAGGTTCTTCACCGAGCGGATATGGTCGTTGACCTTTCCCCCATTGTTGAACCGGTTGTCGGACAGCTTCATGTCCGACTTGCAGAACTTCTTGTAGCCACCGGTGTAGTTCGTGTACTGGTATGCGTGCAGCGGCGCGGGGCACGCCGCCGCAGCGGTCGCGGCACCGCGTGCGTGGTCCGGTGCGGCGGGGCTGGCGCCCGCCGTCGGCGCCAGGAGAAACGCGCCGGCGACCGCCATGGCCCCCGCGCCAAGACCAAGCCGCATCTGCTGCTTCATATCAGGTTCGCCCCTTTCTTCCCGGGCCGACACCATCGGCCCGATATGGAAGATCCTGCCGATCGGGCGGAGCGAATGTCATCCGCAGGGGGCGACAGTTGCTTAGCACTGCGTGCCAGCCTGGTGGCGACGCTCGAACCGCCGCTACGGCCGACGCGGGACAGCTCGGTGGGACGACCGCTCGTACGCCCGGAGCTTCTCCGGCGTCAGGATCCAGTAGAACCCGTCGATCCCGTCCGGTCCCACGGTGATGGTCACCAGCGCGGTGGCGACACCCTCCTTGGCGGTCAGCAGAGCGGGACGGCCATTGACCTCGACGATGCGGTACTCGTCCCAGGGGATGAACTTCTTTGCGAATGTGCTGATCCTGGCCACACGCAGGGCTCCCGTGACCGCGACCCGTGCCACTCCCCGCATGCCGTTGCCGTCCGCGTAGGCGACGACGTCGGCCGACAGCAGCTCCTCAAGGGCGTCGATGTCGCCGGTCGCCGCGGCGGCGAGGAAGGCTTCCAGCAGGCGACGGAGCTCCGCCGTGTCGACGGGTTCACGGCGCTCGGCCGACAGTCGCTTACGGGACCGGCTGACGATCTGCCGTGTGTTGGCCTGGCTCAGCTGCAGAATGTTCGCGATCTGGTCGTACGGGTACTCGAATGCCTCGCGCAGCACATAGGCCGCCCGCTCCACGGGATTCAGTTTCTCCAGGAGGAACAGCACGGCCAGCTCAAGGGCCTCGCCGCGCTCGGCACCGACGTGCGGGTCCATGCTGGTGTCGATCGGCTCGGGCAGCCACGAGCCCACATGTGACTCGCGCCGCACCCGCGCCGACTGGGCCACGTTGATGGCCAGCCGCGTGGTCGCCGTCGCCAGGAAGGCCCCGGGATTCTCCACGACACTCCGGTCGGTGCCCTGCCAGCGCAGCCAGGCGTCCTGGACGACGTCCTCCGCCTCGTCCACGCTGCCCAGGATGCGGTAGGCGATGCCGAACAGCCGGGGTCGCAGCCGCAGGAAGGTCTCCGCCGCCTCGTCGAGCGAGTCAGGGGTGGGCTCGTCTGACCTGTTCATGCCGCCAATGCCTCCGCTACTGGACCGACCCACTCTGTGCTCGTGGCAATCCTAGTAATTCGGGCGCGGTTCAGCGTCACCGCTGGTCAGAGGCGCGAAGTGCGAGGCGTGAAGTGTGCGGCGTGAAGTGTGCGGCGTGAAGTGTGCGGCGTGAAGTGTGCGGCGTGAAGTGTTCTGATCAGCTACTTGCCGAGCCAGAGGTCGGGACCGAAGACCTCGTAGTGGACGGCGGAGGGGTGCAGCCCCTGGTGGAGCAGATCGCCTCGTACCGCGCGCATGAAGGGCAGGGGGCCGCACAGGTAGGCGGTGGTGTCCTTCGACAGGGTGAGGTTGTCGAGGGTGGCCCGGCCGGGTGACACGTTGGGGGCGGGGTACTGGTGGGCGTTGTTCTCGTACCACAGGTGCAGGGTGGCATTGGGCAGACGGTCCACGAGTTCGGCCTGCTCGTCGCGGTGAACGTGGTCGGCAGGTGTGCGGTCGGCGTGGATGACGGTGACCCTGCGGGTGGAGCCGGCCAGGGCGAGGTGGTCGAGCATCGAGAGCATGGGGGTGATGCCGATGCCGGCGGAGGCGAGGAGGAGCGGGGTGTGGGCGTCGGGCAGGACGAGATCACCGGCGGGCATGGACACCTCGAGGGTGCGCCCGGGGCGGGCATGGGCGTGGAGCCAGGAGGAGACCTCGCCGTCGGGGGCGGTGCCGTCGGCGGACTTCTCGCGCTTGACGGTGATGCGCCAGGTCTTCTGTCCGGGGGCGGTGGACAGGCTGTACTGGCGGATCTGGTGGCCGCCGTCCGGCAGTTCGACGCGGACGCTGACGTATTGCCCCGGCAGAAAGGCGGTGGCGGGCAGGGCATCGGGGCGGCGCAGGACCAGGGAGACGGCATCGGGGGACTCCTGGTGGCGCTCGGCTACTTCCATCTGCCGCCACACATCGCCGTCTTGGACCGATGCCTGCGCGTACAGACGGGCCTCCACGGCGATCAGGGAGTTGGCCATCAGCCAATAGACCTCGTCCCAGGCGGCGGCGACCTGGGGGGTGACGGCGTCGCCGAGGACTTCGGCGATCGCTGCCAGCAGATGGCGGCCGACCAGGGTGTACTTGTCGGCGGTGATGCCCAGCGAGACGTGCTTGTGCGCGATGCGCGACAAGATGGCGTCGGGACGTTCGTCGGGGCGTTCGACCAGCAGGGTGGCGAAGGCGGCCACCGAACCGGCCAGCGCCTCGCGCTGGGCGCCGCTGGCCTGGTTGGCCCGGTTGAACAGGTGCCGCAGCAGCTCCGGACGCTCCTCGAACATCCGCTGGTAGAACCGCTCCGTGATCGCGTTCAGGGAGGCCCCCACCGCGGGAAGCGTCGCCCGCACGACCGGGACCGCCTGCGTTGAAAGCATCAGACACACACCTCTAATCCGCATCTAAGATTCGCATTATTGGCCGCGAAGACACCACGCACGGCGTGGTGAACCACATCGGACACCGAGGCCGGTGGCCGTGGCCGGTCACCCCGGGGCGGTGCCCAGCGTCAGCAGTACCGGCCCTGTCGGCGAGGCCACCAGGTCGGCCACGGTCACATGGTCCAGCGAGGCATAGAACGCCTCCTGCGCCTCACGCAGCGCCCGCCGCAATCGACAGGCACCGGCCAGCGGGCAGGGGGCCTCCCCCTCGCACACCACGGCCTCACGGTCCCCCTCCAGCACCCGGATCAGCTCACCCACCCGCGTGCTCCGGCCCGCGTCGGTGAGCATCAGCCCGCCGTTGCGCCCGCGCCGCGCCTCGACGACCCCCAGGTGCTGCAGATGGGCGATCGTCTTCGCCATATGCGTATAGGGGACGTTCATGGAATCGGCGATGAGCCTCGTGGTCAGCAGTTCCTCGCCGTCCACGACGGCCAGGCGCATCACCGCCCGAAGCGCGAGATCCGTGTACCTGGTCAGCCTCACGGCCACACCCTAGCAATGTTGCATCTGTCATGCGCATTTTACGGAGTGTGCACTGCGTCACGCGGGCCATGCCCGAGGAAGACGCCACACCCAAAGGCTTGACCGGAGGCGAAGCGGCTCCTACATTCCTCACACCCTCGAGGTAAATCGATTAACCACTCGTTAACCGCCTGGTTGGAGACACCCCGCAGTGCACTCACCGCTGACTAGGCGCGGCCTCCTCGCCGCCGGTTCCGGCCTCGCCGCCACGACCGTCCTGCCTGCCCTGTCCGGCTGCTCCCTGGTGGCCGCGGCGGACTCCGATCCCGATACGCTCGTCGTGCACAGCCAGCTGGGCACCACCGCGCCGGGATCGCCCACCTACCTCGCGTCCCTGGACCGTTTCCGCAAGGAGAATCCGGGGCTCAAGGTCAAGAACCTCATCAACGGCGACGACCTCGCGCAGGTCTACGAGACCTCACGGCTGGCCCGCAAGGAGCCGGACGTGGTGATGGTCAACCTCTATGACAAGACGCTGGCTTGGACGGACGTCGGCGCCACCGTCGACGTCAAGGGCTATATGAACGACTGGGGTCTGCGCGAGCGAGTGCGCCCCGAGGCCCTGGCCGCGTGGACCGACGCCAAGGGCAGGCTGCGGGCCTTCCCCTACTTCGCCACCAACTGGCCGATCGCCTACAACAGGGCGCTGCTGGACCGGGCCGGCGTCGACGCGATACCCACCACGGGTGACGAGCTGATCGCCGCGGCCCGCAAGCTGCGTGCCAAAGGGATCGCGCCCGTGACCGTCGGTGGCAACGACTGGACGGGGCAGAAGCTGCTAGCCCAGATCATTCAGACCTTTCTGACCGAGGACGAGGCCCGGCACGCCTACTCCACCGGGGACTTCGGCAGCCGGGGCGCCCGGGAGGGGATCGAATACTTCGTAACGCTGCGGGACGCGGGCGTCTTCGCCGACAAGGCGCAGGGCCTCACCTCGGACTTGATGACCACGCAGTTCAACACTCAGTCCGCGGCCATCGAGTCGGCGATGTCTTCGGCGCTGGCGAAGGTGCCCGAGGAGGTGGCCCGGCACACCGAGGTCGGCGGCTGGCCACTGACCGACGGCGCCGCGCACGACAAACCCACCATCCTGCGGACGTACACCCTGATCGGGTTCTGGATCAGCCCGAACGGTGTCAAGAAGATCGACGCCGTCGAGAAGTTCCTGCGCTTCATGTACCACCCCGACACCGTCTCCCGGTTCATCAAGGAGAGCGGCCGCGACATGGCGCTGCGCTCCGACACCGTCAGCACGGACTTCCCGCTGGTCGCCGCCGCGCAGCGGCTGGGCTCCAGGGTGAGCCAGGTGCTGCTGCCCGACGTATACGTCCCGCCCGCCGCCACCCAGCCGCTGATCACCGCGACCAGCACATCCTTCACCCGAGGGACCAGCGCCGCGAAGGTCCGAGCCGCGCTCGAAACCGCGTACCGCTCCGCGTGACCCGCCCGTCCGCTCGCTCAGTTCCTTAAAGCCCACCTCACGGAAGCCACCTCATGACGACGCTGACGTCGACCCCGGGCGGGGCCACGATCCGCCACCCCGCTCCGCCCTCCGCCACCACCGGTTCGCCGGGCGCCCGACAGGGCGGCACGATCCTCGCCGTCCCCGCGCTGATCTGGTACGCGATCTTCATGATCGGTCCGGTGATCGCCATCTTTGTGATCGCCGCCCTGCACTGGCCGGGGATGCTTCAGCCGGTGTCCTTCGCCGGTCTCGACAACGTCCGCACGGTCTTCGACGACCCCGTGTTCTGGGACGCGGTGAACAACACCGCCGTCCAGCTGGCCGTGGCGCTGCCGATCATGATCGTATGCGCCTATATGCTGGGCTACTACGTCGCGCAGAAGCCCCCCGGACACCGTGTCATCCGCTATCTGCTGTTCATCCCCGGTCTGATCTCCACCCCCGCCAAGGCCATGGTGTTCTACGCGGCGCTGTCCCCGGACGGGCTGGTCAACGGCGCACTGCAGTCCGCGGGGCTCGGTTCGCTCACCGATGCCTGGCTCGCCTCACCGTCGACGGCCCTGGCCTGTCTCATCGCCCTGGACATATGGAGCGGGATCGGCTTCACCGCCGTCCTGTTCGCCGCCCGGCTCGACAGCGTCCCGGACGAGCTCGGCGAGGCGGCGCAGTTGGACGGGGCCGGACACTGGCGGACCATGTGGCGCGTCCACTTCCCCGTGATCCGCGACTACGTCGGCGTCGTCACCATGCTGCAGTTCCTGTGGACCCTCTTCGGCTCGGCACAGCACGTTCTGCTGCTCACCCAGGGCGGTCCCGGCAGCTCGTCGACAACGCTGTCGTTCCTCGTGTACCAGAAGGCGTTCATCGCGGCAGACCTGGGTTACAGCCAGACCGTCGGCGTCATCCTCTTTCTGGCCGGGCTCGTCGGGCTGCTCGCCATCCGCCGTGCGTTTCGCCAGAACTACTGATCGGAGCGGTCACCATGAAACTCAGCAAACGCTGGCTGCCCGCACACCTTCTGGTGTGGACCTACGCGGTGCTGCTGATCGTGCCGCTCTACTACTTCCTCGCCTCCGCGTTCAAGAGCAACGAGGAGATCTTCGCCCATCCCTTCGCGCTGCCGGACTCGCTCGGCTTCGACAACTTCCGGACGGCGTACGACAGCGCCTCCCTGGGCCAGGCCATCGTCAACTCGGCGCTGGTGACGGTCCTTTCCCTGGCGCTGACCCTGCTGCTGGCGCTGCCCGCGTCGTTCGCGCTCGCCCGGTCGACCGGGCGGCTGGCCTCGGCGATGGAGAAGGTGTTCTCACTCGGCTTCCTCATCCCGACGTTCGCCGCGCTCTTTCCCACGTTCCTGCTCGCCGCGGCCACCGGACTGTTCCATACGCAGCTCTTCATGGTCCTCTTCCTGCCCGCGACCGCGATGCCGCTGTCGGTGGTGATCCTGGTGCAGTTCATGCGGACCATCCCGAGGGAGATGGAGGAGGCCGCGCGGATCGACGGGGCGTCCACCTACACGGTGCTGCGCCACATCTACACGCCGATGTGTCTGCCCGGCATCGCCACCGTGATCCTCCTGAACTTCCTGACCTTCTGGAACGAGTACCTGTACTCGCTCGTCATCATCGGCCCCGACCCCGACCAGCGCACCGTCCAGTCGGCCCTGCCCACACTCAAGGCGATCACCGGCACCGACTACGGCGTCCTCACCGCGGGCACCGTACTGACCCTCATCCCCGTATGGATCGTCTACACGGTGCTGCAGAAGCGTATGCAGCAGGCGCTCATCAGCGGCGCGGTGAAGATGTGAGCGCGCCCACCGGGAACCTGGCCGCCGGGAAGCAGGGCCGCCGACCCACCATCAAGGCGGTGGCTGCCGCGGCCGGGGTGTCGACGGCGGCCGTGTCCCAGGCATTCCACGGCAAGGGCCGGCTGTCGGAGCCGACCAGGCAGCGCATCCTGGACACCGCGGGAGAGCTCGGCTGGTCGCCGAGCGCCCCCGCCGCCGCCCTGCGCAACGCCCGCACCCGCACCCTCGCGCTCGTGGTGCGGCGCCCCACCGATGTGCTCGGCGCCGACCCGCACTTCAGCGAGCTGATCACCGGTATCGAAGGCGAACTGGCGCCCCGCGGCTACGGGCTGCTGCTGCATCTGGTCGCCGGGGCACAGGAGGAGAACGCCCTCTACCGGCAGCTCACGGCCGAAGGCCGGGTCGACGGAGCCGTGCTGACGGACGCGCGCACAAACGACCCGCGCCCCGCTCTGCTGGCCCGCCTCGGCCTGCCCGCCGTGCTGCTCGGTCCGCCCGACCGGGCCGGCGGGGTGCCGAGCGTCGGCCTCGGCCACCAGGGCGCCGCCGTCGAGGAGGTCGTCCGCCACCTTCTCGGCCTCGGACACCGGCGCATCGCCTATGTGGCGGGCCCCGCCGATCTCCAGCACACCCGGCTGCGGCGCGGTTTCTTCGAGACGGCGCTCAAGGCGGCCGGTCTGCGGCCGTACGCGGTGCTGCACACCGACTTCACCGAGGTGTCCGCCGTGGCCGCGACCCGGGCGCTGCTGGACACCCCCGACCGTGCCACGGCGATCGTCTACGCCAACGACTCCATGGCGGTATGCGGGATCGGCGCGGCCCAGCGCGACGGTCTGCGCGTCCCCGACGACCTGTCGGTGGTCGGCTATGACAACCTGCCGCTCGGCCGCTGGCTGCACCCGCGGCTGACCACGGTCGACCAGCAGGTGCAGCGGGTCGGCGCGGCCGCCGCCCGGCTGCTCCTGGCCCGCTGCGGCGAGGACGTCGAGGAGACGGTGCTCGACGACCGACCGCGGCTGGTCGTCCGCGAGTCCACCGGGCCCGTCCCCGTCTCCCCCGTCTCTTCCGCCTGACGCCCTCGGCGTCACTGACACCCGACCGATCCACGAGCATCCCCCACACCGCACCACGAGATCCGAGAAGGACCATGCGACGCCACAGCGCCCAGCTCACCCACCAACCCGCCGTCCTGCCCTGGCTCGGCGCCAACTTCTGGTCCCGCACCGGCGGGCCCCTGATGTGGCGCGACTACGACCCCAAGACGGTCCGCGCGGAACTGCGGGTGCTGCACGAGCACGGCCTGACCATGACCCGGTCGTTCTTCTACTGGCCCGACTTCCATCCGCAACCGCACCGCATCGACGAGGCCCTGTGCGAACACTTCCGCGACTTCCTCGACGCCCACAGCGAGACGGGCATGGGGACGGTGCCCACCTTCATCGTCGGACATATGTCGGGCGAGAACTGGGACCCGGCCTGGCGCGGGGGCCGCGATCTGTACGAGGACGTGTGGATGGTCGGCCGCCAGGCGTGGTTCGTATCCCAGATGACCCGCCGCTTCAAGGACCACCCGGCGGTCACGGGCTGGCTCATCACCAATGAGATGCCCGGATACGGCCGCGTCTACCAGGTGGATCCGCCCTCCTCCGAGGTGGTGACCGCCTGGGCGCAGGCCATGTGCAACGCCGTACGGGCGGCCGGTGGCACCCAGCCCGTCTCCCTCGGCGACGGCGCGTGGGGCATCGAGGTCACCGGACGCGACAACGGCTTCTCGCTGCGCGAGACCGCCGAGTACATCGACTTCGTCGGCCCGCATGTGTACCGCTCCGACACCGACCGGCCCCGTCAGCATCTGCGCGCCGCCTTCGAATGCGAACTGGCCTCGGTCACCGGACACCCCGTCGTCCTGGAGGAGTTCGGCCTCTCCACGGACACGGTGTCCGCCGAGAACGCGGCGGTCCACTACCGGCAGACCCTGCACAACTCGCTGCTCGGCGGGGCGACGGGCTGGGTCGCCTGGAACAACACCGACTACGACGATCTGTGGGACCGCTCGCCGTACGACCACCACCCCTTCGAGATGCACTTCGGCATCACCGACAGCGCCGGGGCCCCGAAAGCTCCGCTGCTCGAACTCGCCGATTTCGCCGAGGTGTTGGCGGCCGTGGACTTCACGCGCTGCCGACGCGCCGACGCGGACGCGGCGCTCGTCGTGCCCGCCTTCCTGGAGCGCGGCTACCCCTACAGCAGGCCCGCCGACCGACCGCTGATCTTCACCTCCCTGCACCAGAGCTATGTCGCCGCCCGCGCCGCCGACCTGCCGGTGGGCTTCACCCGGGAGGCCGACGGCCTGCCCGGCGACGCAGCCCTGTATCTGCTGCCGGCCACCCGTCAGCTCACCACGCGCACCCGGCGTGAGCTCGAACACCGCGCCCACGAGGGCGCCACCGTCTATCTCTCGTTCTGCTCCGGCGAACACCCCGGCACCCGCGGCCCGTGGTTCGACGACCTGGACGGGCTGTTCGGCGTCGAGCTCCAGCTCTCCTACGGTGTCGCCGAACCCATCGAGGACGAAGTCCTGGAGATGACCTTCACCGACGACTTCGGCCGGCTGACCGCGGGAGACACCCTGCGCTTCCCTGTCGCGGGCAACGAGGACAGCCGGGCGTATCTGCCGGTCCTCCCCCGCGACGCCCGTGTCGTCGCCGTCGACGCACACGGCCGGCCCGCCCTCCTGGTACGCGACACCGGACGCGGCCGCACCGTCCTGGCCACCTACCCCCTGGAGCACATGGCCGCCCGCACCGCCCGCGTCAACCCGGAGGAGACCCACCGGCTGTACGCGGCGCTCGCCGATGTCGCCGGGGTCCGGCGCCCGGTGACGGTCGACAGCCCGTACGTCGGTGCCGACGTCCTCGTCCACCAGGACGGGCGCCGCTTCGTCTGGCTGGTCAGCCAGAGCTCCGCGGAGCTCACCGTCCGCCCCGTCGCCGACGGCACACTGCACGACCTCACGTCCGGCGCGCCGACCGCGGATGTGACACTCGCCCCCTACGGTGTCTGCGTCCTTGAGCTGAAGTGCTGGAACTGAAAGTGACCGATCACCTCTACCGCGACCCGTCCGCACCCGTGGCGGAGCGGGTCCGCGACCTGCTGGCGCGTATGACGCTCACCGAGAAGGTCGGCCAGGTCAACCAGCGCATGTACGGCTGGGACGCCTATGAGCGCACGGCCGACGGCCACCGGCTCACCGACGCCTTCCGCGCCGAGGTCGCCAGGTACGACGGCATGGGAGCCCTGTACGGGCTGCAGCGGGCCGACCCGTGGTCCGGCGTCGGCTTCGCCGACGGCATCACGGCGGCGGACGGAGCCCGGGTGGCCGACGCGGTGCAGCGCCACGTCATGGAGAACACCCGGCTGGGGATTCCGGTGCTCCTCGTCGAGGAGGTCCCCCACGGCCACCAGGCGCTGGACGGCACCGTGTTGCCGGTCAACCTCGCCGTCGGCGCCACCTGGGACCCCGAGCTCTACGAGGCCGCGTCGGCCGCCGCCGGCGCGGAACTGCGGGCACGGGGCGGCCATGTGGCGCTCGTCTCGGCTCTCGACCTGGTGCGCGACCCCCGCTGGGGCCGTGCGGAGGAGTGCTTCGGCGAGGACCCGTATCTGGCGGCCCGGCTCACCGAGGCGTTGGTGCGGGGCATGCGCAGCGCCGGGGTCGCCGTCGTGCTCAAGCACTTCGCCGGCCAAGGGGCCACCATCGGCGGGCGAAACAGCGCGGCCACCGAGCTGAGCGCCCGCGAGTTGCACGAAATCCATCTGGCGGCGGCCCGGGCGGGCGTACGGGCCGGCGCCGCCGGGGTGATGGCGGCCTACAACGAATTCGACGGCCTGCCCTGTGTCGCCAACCCGACGCTGCTGACCGAACTCCTGCGGAACCAATGGCGGTTCGAGGGGATCGTCATGGCGGACGGCTGCGCCGTCGACCGTCTGGTCCGGCTCGCGGGGGACCCGGTGGCCGCGGGTGCCCTGGCCCTGAACGCAGGATGCGATCTGAGCCTCTGGGACGCCTGCTATCCGCGGCTTGTCGAGGCGGTCGAGCGGGGGCTCGTCGCGGAGCGGACCCTGGACACCGCCGTGGCCCGGGTCCTGGCCCTGAAGTTCCGCCTGGGCCTCTTCGACCAGCCTTCCGCGCATGCCGAAGCGCCTGGGGACCAGCGCTCCGGTCCGAGCGAGCTGAGTGAGCGCATCGCCCGCGCGTCGATCACGCTGCTCGCCAACGACGGAGGGGTCCTGCCGATCGCACCGTCGCCCCGCCGGATCGCCGTCCTCGGCCCGAACGCGGACTCGATCGCCCAGCAGATCGGCGACTACACCGCGCCGCAGCGGCCCGGCTCCCACCACGTCACGGTGCTGGACGGCATCCGGTCGGCCGCCCCGCCGGACACCGAGGTCACCTATGCACGGGGGTGTGAGCTGGTGGGCGGCGACCTCTCCGGTGTCCCGGAGGCGACCGCGGTGGCGGCAGCGGCGGACATCGCGGTGCTGGTCCTGGGCGGGTCGAGCGCCCGGTCGGGCGACACCGTCTTCGACTCCAACGGCGCGGCCGTCGTCACCTCCGCCAACCCAGTGGACATGACCTGCGGAGAGGGCGTCGATCTGGCCGATCTGCGCCTTTCCGAGGGGCAGTTGGCGCTTGTGGACGCGGTGGCGGCCACGGGCGTGCCGGTCGTCGTGGTGCTCGTACAGGGCCGTCCGCACGCCGTGCCCGACCTTCCCGGCACCGCGGGGGCCGTGCTGAGCGCCTGGTACCCGGGCCCGTGGGGCGGCCGGGCCGTCGCCGACGTGTTGTTCGGCACGGCCGAACCCGAGGGGCGGCTGCCGGTGTCGGTGCCGGGCTCGGCCGCACAACTGCCCGTGTTCTACAACGCCAAGGATCACGGCTACCGCGGCTATGTGGACCAGCCCGCCACCGCCCGATACGCCTTCGGCCACGGCCTGTCGTACACCACCGTCGCCTATGCGCCACCACGGCTGTCACGCGCCCGTGTGACCCTGGACGATCCCGCCCTCACCTGCCGGGTCAGCGTACGCAACACCGGGGCGCGGCCGGTACGCGAGACGGTCCAGCTTTACGTACGGCGGCTGTCGGGCGGTTCCTCGTGGCCCCGCATACGCGAGCTGCGTGGATTCGCCCGGCTCGACCTGGGTCCCGGGGAGGAGGCCGACGCGGTGTTCGAGATCGACGCCGACACCCTCGGCTCCGTCACCCGGGACCTCGGCCTTGCCGTCGAACCCGGGGAACTCCTGGTGGAGACCGGACCGTCATCCGACCGGACGCAGGGGGCGAGGCTGGTGATCGCGAGCCAAGGCTGATCGCCCACTCGCACCACCGGGTAGCAGCTACCTCGGGGCTCGTGCGAGATGTGCGGCTCCGAGAAGTTCGGCGTTCTCGGCGAGCCGACCGAGGGTGATGGTCAGCGCGCGATAGGCCCCGTCGGGCATGTGGCGGCGCAACCCGTCCTGAAGGCCCTCCATGACGGGAGCGGCCGCGGGGCCGAGCGTGCCGTCCACGACGATCAACTCGGGGTTGAGCATGACGCAGGCGGGGGCGAGGTGGCGTCCGACGAGGCGGCCGAAGTCGTCGAGGACACGGCGGACGGTCGCCTCTCCCTGCGCGGCGAGGCCGAGTACGTCGTAGATGTTCACGTCCGGGCCGAACAGCGGGCGGGCGGCTTCCAGGACGTGGTCGGTGGTGGCGACCACGCCGAGGCATCCACGGGCACCGCAGCGGCACATGGGGCCGGCCGAGTCGACATGGAGATGGGACAACTCGCCGGCCAGGCCGTTCGCTCCGCGCACGAGCTGCCCGTTGACGATGAGCCCGGCACCCATTCCGGTGACCAGTTTCAGATAGATCACGTGGCGCCGCCCGCGTGCCGCGCCGAACGCCAGCTCGCCGAGGGCGGCGAGGTTGCACTCGTTGTCGACGGTCGCAGGCACGTCGAAAGCCCTGGTCAGATCGGGTGACACATCCCTGAACAGCCACGCGGCCGCGGGCGGGCGGCCCGCAGGCCGCGGATCGGGTGCCGACTCGAGCTGTGCGAGCCCGGCCCCCTGCCGGTAGGGGACGGGCAGACCGAGCACCACGCCGCCCAGTGGCGCCGCGCTGTGTGCGTCGTCGCGGGCTCTGGCCAGCAACCGGGCCGACTCGGCGACGATATCGGGGCACTGCAGCCAGTCGTACGGAGTCTCGACCCGCCCGAGTATCCGGCCATCGGTGGAGACGAGCGCGGCGCGGGCCACTCGGTGCGTGATGACGACGGCGCCGACGAGGGAGGCGTGCCTGACGAGTCGCAGCCTGGCGGCGGGGCGGCCCCGCCGATGTGCCTCCTGCGCCGCGGAGCCGGGTTCCTCCTCCAGCAGTCCGCGCGCCAAGAGCCGGGCCGTTGCCCCGGTGACAGTGGACAGCGGCAGTTCCGCGAGGCGGGCGAGCTGGGAGCGGGTGAGGGCTTCGCGCCGGCCGAGCAGTGCGACGACGCTCCGCTCGGCGCCACGTGGGCCCGCCGGGGCGTGCTGTTCCGTCACGGCCGCAGCCTACGGCCATTACAACCGATTCGGCGAATATTACGCCGAACCGCAATGGGCAACTCGTTGTATCCGGACCCCGGGGCGACGTCTACTTTTCCGCGGCGCGATCGCACGCCACAGGGCCCCGCTGAACAGCCGCGAGCCCGCCCGTCCGCTTCCCCCAGGTGCACCTCGAGGAGAGCCATGCCCGAAACCCACGCCCGCTCCGCCGGGCCCACGCGCCGTCAGATGCTCCTCGGCGGTGCCGCCGCGGCCGGTACGGCTCTGGGTTCGGAACTGCTCGACGCCGGCCCCGCGGCGGCGGCCGGCACATCGTCCACCGCCGCCGCCCAGGCCGTCGTGGACCTCACCCGGCCGACGTCGCCGTTCCCTCATGTGTGGGAGCGCGCGGTCGGCGGCGACTGGGCCAAGCAGGCGCTGCGCCGCGACTACCAGGACCAGCTGTTCGACTGCCACGACGAGCTGGGGATCGAGTCGCTTCGTTTCCACGGCGTCCTCAACTCCTCGATGAGCACCTACTTCCCGACCGTGAACGGGCGGCCCCGCAATCCGGCGCTCTCCAAGGACGACTACTCGTTCTTCAACGTCGACCAGGTCTACGACGCTCTCGTCGATCGCGGTATGCGCCCGTACGTCGAGCTGAGCAGCATGCCGGCGAGTCTCCAGGCGTCCGCCCCCGCCTTCAGCCTGTTCCTTTATGACTTCAACCAGATGGAGCCGAAGGACTACGCGCTCTGGGGCAAGGTCGTCGGCGACTTCGCGCGGCACATGGTGGACCGGTACGGCATCCGCGAGGTCCGCACCTGGCCGTTCGAGGTCTGGAACGAGCCGAACCTGTTCCCCTTCTTCAACGGTGACCAGCGGGCCTATTTCAAGCTCTACCAGTACGCGGCGGAGGCCATCAAGAACGTCGACGCGAGCCTGAAGGTCGGTGGCCCGGCCACCTCGGCCGGACAGGTGACCTTCGGTCCGCCCCGTTCGCCGGGTGTGAAGTACTACCGCGAGTTCATGCAGTGGGCCACCGCGAACGGTGTCCCGGTCGACTTCGGCAGCGCCCACGGCTACGAGACCGACACCGGGACGGGGCCGCAGGGCCCGGCGTCGTTCTTCCGGCAGAACCGCGCCGACACGCCGTCCGGCGTGCCGCTCTACATCTCCGAGACCAACGTCGCCGCTGACCTCGGCAACCCCGCCCTGGACCGGTCCGACGCGGCGGCGAGCTTCCTCCGCACGATCATCGAGCCCACTGGGGTCGTCGACGCCCTGGCCTACTGGTCGTTCACCGACATCTTCGAAGAGCTCGGCCAGGCCGACAAGCCGTTCCACGGCGGGTTCGGGCTGCGGACCATCCACGGCGTCAAGAAGCCCGCATACCGCCTGCTCCAGCTCCTGCACACGGTGGGCGACCGCCGCGCGCCCCTGACCCTGTCCAACGCCCCGGCCACGGTGGGCGGCATCGCCGTCACCGGCAGCGCACGCGGTGGCGGCAGTGGCGGTGGCGGTGTTGATGTTCTGCTCTACAACCACGCGCTCGCCACCGGCGACGGCAGCGCCCCCGTCCCGGCCCAGCCCGCGACCCTCACCGTCACCCTGCGCGGCATACGGCCCGGGGCCCGGGCACGGGTCCGGCGGATCGACGAGGACCACACCAACCCGTACCAGGAGTGGATCGAGCTCGGCTCGCCGGAGTATCCGACCCGCCGGCAGCTGCGTGACATCGAGAACGCGAGCGACGTCGTGAGCCGGCCCCTCGAACTCAAGGCAGACCACGGAACCGATGTCGCCCGCTTCACCCTCACCCTGCCCGCCGAGGGCGTCGCCGCGGTCCACATCGGCTGACGCCCCCGCGGTGCGGCCGGCCGTGGCCGGGTCAGCGCCCGGCCACGGCGCCCGTCGGCTACCTGGCCACCGGGCGCAGTGCGGTCGGTGGCTGGGTGTCCGGGGGCAGCTGGACGGCCAGGCCGTCGGTGTTCTGGGCGAGGGCGAGTTGGGAGATGGCGTTGACCAGGGTCACCGTGTCGCCCTTGGTGGTCAGCTGCCAGCGCTGGGTGCGGGTGTTGTCCGAGCAGGTCTGCTGGGTGATCGTGGCGCCCGCCTCCAGTGGTGCGCCGAGGTAGCGTCTGCCGCTGACCATGTCCAGGCAGTTGCCGGTGGTGGTGCCACCGCGAACCGCGCGGATGCGGTAGTAGCCGTCGGGGGTGGCCGAGAGCGCCCAGGTCGCGTCGGGGTCGGCCGCCAGTTTGGCCGGGGCTCCTTGCGTGGTGCCCGACGTGGTCAGCCGCTTGGTCGAGTCGGGGAGGGTGAGGGCGTAGGTGCCGTCCTTCAGCGGGAGGCGTGTCACGTTGTTCCAGCCGGGGGCGTGGCCGAGCCGGCCCGCGAGGTCGGCGAAGCCGGTGTAGGTCGCTGCGGGTTTGGGACTGCCCCAGGTGGCCTGGGAGATGAAGCGCAGCGGCATGAACGCGTCGGCCTCGACCTCGTTCTCGGTCTGTTCGGACGCGAAGTCGGGCCACATGGTGATTTTGGCGCCGCTGACCTGCGGCTGGGCGCCGGTCAGTGTCTCCCCCTCGAAGCGCAGGGGTGTCCAGTCGCTGTCGTACAGGGCCTGGGTTCTCATTTTCGAGCCGCCGCGGATCAGATAGAGGGAGTAGGCGGAGTTCATGACCTGGTGGCCCTGCGCGAGGAGCGCGGAGGGCGGCTGCTCGGCCTCGGGGGTCCAGTGCTCGACGTCGATGTTCTTGTCGAGAGGGATGGTGTTGTCGCCGGTCAGTCCGTCGTTCCAGATCCGCAGGGTTCTGCCGTCGGCCCGCACATGGGCGTTCACGCGGTTGACGAAGTCGATGAACGCGTCCTGCGGGGTGGCCGACGCGCCGTATTCCGCCTTCGCGTAGGCGGCTATCTGCGGGTAGGCGGCGTAGTCGGAACCGAGCATGTACTCGTCGGCGCCCATGTGCCAGTACGGGGTGTCCCAGACGGTCAGGGCCTCGTCGAGGAGCCCGGTGTAGAAGGCGTAGGCCTCGGGCCGGGTGATGTCCAGCCGCGAGGGCGACTTGGCGCCGGAGGAGTCGGTGAGTTGCAGTTCGGGGTGGTTCTGCAGATAGGGGTCGATGTGTCCGGGTGAGTTGATCTCGGGCACGAGAGTGATGTGGTACTTCTTCGCCATGGCCGACAGCTGTCGTATCTCGTCCTTGGTGTAGTAGCCCCAGAACTTGGTCTTCGGGTAGTCGTCGCTGGCGACTTTCGCCTCGATCCACAGCTGGTTGAGCTTCAGATACGACATCTCCCGCATCAGCCGCTCGAACCAGGGCATCGAGATGTGGATGTAGCAGGCGCACACTCCCACGCCGCGTTCGGGGTATTGGGGGACGTCGACCGTCCGGCCGCGCGGCAGTACGGTCTTGCCGTGGAGCATCTGCAGCACGGTGCGGGTGCCGAGGAACAGCCCGTCGTCGGTCGCTCCGGTGATCCGGACGGTGTCGGAGACGAGAAGTTCGTATCCCTCCGCGCCGAGTTCTCGGGCGCCGGGGTCGAGGCGCAGGACCAGATCGCCGGCGCGGGGCTCTCCCCCGGTGACCACGGGCAGTTTGAGGCCGGTGGCGGCGGCCAGGTCGTCGGCGAAGGTGGCCGCGTCGGTCTGAACCCGTTTGACCGGGGTCCGTTTGGCCTGGGCCTGTTTGGCCTGGGCCTGTTTGGCCTGGGCCCGTTTCGCCGTGGGCGCGACGATACGGGAGCCCTGCTGCAGCTGGAGGGTGCCGGATCCGGCGGTCCACCCCGTCAGGGCCGGTATCACCTCCGGCGTGGTGGCGGTGGGGGCGGCAGCGGCGGACGCGGGGGTGTGCGCCGAGGCCGGCAGGGCCGGCGGTACGAACAGGGCCAGGGCGGCCAGAAGGCAGACGGCCCAGCGGCGGCGTCTTCGCGCGGCGCGCATTCGTTGGATCACTGTGTCCATCGGCATGAGGGTTGTTACCCACTTCCCAGCGGC
Organism: Streptomyces sp. NPDC059679; assembly: GCF_042734105.1. Taxonomy (NCBI): domain Bacteria; kingdom Bacillati; phylum Actinomycetota; class Actinomycetes; order Kitasatosporales; family Streptomycetaceae; genus Streptomyces; species Streptomyces sp. NPDC059679. The sequence goes on from NZ_JBHWES010000001.1 coordinate 239,390, forward strand.
GAACACGCTTACTACTCTCGTCGGCCATGACCGGTGTCACGGCATCGAGAGGCGAACACATCCGATGAATCTGTTCCGGTGCTCGAGGAGAGGCGGCCTCCGCCGCGCCATGATCGCCGCCGCGATCGCGGCGCTGACCGGGGTGGCGGCCCTGCCGCCCGCGACCGCCACGGCTGCCGCGGCCAAAGAGGAGAGCGGCGCAACGGGGTGTCAGGAGCCCGTAACACCCGCGCCGGTCATGGCCGTGGACGAGTGCGACAGTCCGGCGCGGATCGTCGAGAAGGCCGCGAACATCGTGCCGCGCCCATCCCAGGTGGCCTGGCAGCAGCGCGGCATCGTCGGTTTCACCCACTTCGGGATGAACACCTTCACCGACCGCGAGTGGGGCTCGGGCATGGAGAAGGAGTCACGCTTCGCCCCGTCGAACGTCGATGTGGACCAGTGGATGCGCGCGTACCGGGCGATGGGGGCCAAGCAGGTCATCTTCACCGCCAAGCACCACGACGGCTTTGTGCTCTACCCCACCCGCTACAGCAACCACTCCGTGATCGCCAGCCCTTGGTGGGTCAGCACCGCGGGCTGCGACCAGGCCGGGGATACCACCGCCGCCCGCGCCGCGGCCGAGCAGAAGCGTGACACCGACCCCTCCGCGTACTGGCGGGCCCGGGAGGCGGGCTGCGAACGGCAGGGCGGGGACATCCTCGGCACGTACGTCCGCGCGGCCCGTGCGGCGGGGCTGCGGGTGGGGATCTACCTGTCGCCGTCCGACGGGGCCGAACTGCCCCGGGCGTGGCACAAGGACACCTACATCCCGGCGATCAAGGCCAAACCGGCCGACTCGCGCTCGACCGCCGAGAAGGCCACGCTGGAGGACGCGCCCGCGAGCCCGGCCGGCCAGGGCCGGTACGGCAACGCCGGCACGCCCACGACGCGTACGATCCCGACCCTGGTCCCCGGCGACGACCGGGCCCGCGCGGTGGCGCGGGGCACCCTGCCGACGTTCGAGGTCGTCGAGGACGACTACAACGCCTACTACCTGAACCAGCTCTACGAACTGTTCACCCAGTACGGGCCGATCGACGAGCTGTGGCTGGACGGCGCCAATCCGTGGGCCGGTTCGGGGATCAGCGAGAAGTACGACTTCACCACCTGGTTCGCGATGATCAAGGCGCTGTCGCCGGACACCGTGGTCTTCGCCGGGCCGCAGGGCACCCGGTGGGTGGGCAATGAGGCGGGCGTGGCGCGGACCGGCGAGTGGAGTGTCGTACCGGCGACGGGCGACCCGGACACGGCGCACAACGAGGGGCTGATCCCCGGTGGCGCATGGGCCGAGGACATCGGTTCCCGGGCGGTACTCGGCCGGTCCGATGTGCGCTATCTGCAGTGGTTCCCGGCCGAGGCGGACTCCTCGATCAGGCCCGGCTGGTTCTACCATCCCGGCGAGCGGCCGCAGTCGGCGGCCGAACTGGTCGACAAGTACCGGCGATCCGTCGGACGCAACGCCGTGATGCTGCTCAACGCGCCGCCCGGCACGGACGGGCGGATCGCCGACGCCGACCTCGCCTCGCTCACCTCCTTCGGCACGGCCGTCCGCGACACCTACCGCACCAACCTGCTGGCGCCCGGAAAGGACGCGACGGGCGCCGCGCTGTCCGACGAGGACCTGTCCACCGGCTGGTCCCCGGCGGGCCAGGCCACCACCGGCGGCGTGGTCCTGGACCTGCCCCGGGCGCGGAGTTTCGACCAGATCCTGCTCCGCGAGAACATCACCCGGGGCCAGCGGGTCGAGGAGTTCGCGGTGGACACCTGGGACGGCACCGGCTGGGTGCAGGCGGCGAGCGGTACGACGGTCGGCTACAGCCGGATCCTGGTGCTGGGCGCACCGGTGCGCACCGACCGGGTCCGGATCCGCGTCCTGGCCGCGCGCGCCACGCCGCAGCTGGCGACGGTGGGCCTGTACCGTACGGTCGCGCCGTCCTCCCCCACCCCCTCGTGACGCTTGACCTTGCCCAAAGGTGAAGGCCGACAGTGTCCGTGGTGACCAAGCCCCGGACGAGAGGGACACGCATATGGACGACGACGCCCTGCTGGCAGAGCAAAGGGCCTACTACAGGGCAGGCGCGGCCCAATACGACCGGCCCTACGCGGAGCGCGAAGAGCTGCGGACGTTGCTGACCGTCGTCGATGAGCTCCCGATCGCCGGGGACGTGCTGGAGTTGGCCTGTGGCACGGGCCAGTGGACCCCCAGGCTCGCGGCACGGGCGCGGTCGGTGACGGCGGTCGACGCGGCGGCCGAAGTGCTGGCCCTCGCTCGGGCCCGCACCGCATCCCCCACTGTCCAGTTCCTCGAGGCCGACCTGTTCGAGTGGCGGCCGTCACGGCGCTACGACACCGTGTTCTTCGCCTTCTGGCTCTCCCATGTTCCGCCGCGGCGGTTGCCCGAGTTCTGGAACACCGTCGCCGCCGCGCTCGCACCGGGCGGCAAAGCGATCTTTATCGACGACGGCCCCGCCGCTGCCGCGGAGGAGGACATCCTCGCGAACCAGCCGGCCCCGGCCGCGCTGCGCCGACTGGACGACGGCAGCCAGTACCGCATCGTCAAGGTGTTCCACGATGCCCGAACACTCACGGACGACCTCACAGCTCTGGGGTGGTCGGTCCGCGTCCGGCCCGTGGCCGGGAACTTCATCGGCATCGCGGAGCCGCCGGCCAAGAAGCCGTAACCCCGGCGCGGGACAACCGCGCCGGGGCCGGGCGACGCGCTCAGGACGTGGGCGTCAGCACGAGTTTGGCCTTATGGCCGGAGACCGACTTCACCGAGATCTTCAGGTTGTTGAGCCTGACGGTGCCGCCCGGGCTGGTGCTGCCGCTCAGGCGCCCGCCGCCCGTGGTGGTGGCCGCCATCTTCACGGATCGGGAACTGACGTGCGTGATCCGCAGCTTCCCGAACCCGAAGCGGTGGCTGTTGACCTTGATGCTGCTGGGCGCCGACACGGTGATCTTGCACCGCCCGTCGTAACACGGCCCGTGGGCGGCGGCGTACGACTCCGTCGCCGTCAGGCCGAACCCCAGGGTGCCCGCCAACGTCAGCGTCGCAGTGGCCGTCGCGGCCCTCCGCCACATACCGGTGCTCATCAATGGGACCTCCTGTCTCCAAAAGTGGCATTTCCCGCGCGGCATTTCTAACCCACCGGATGCGGGACCCCTCCCGCCGTACGACGACGCACGACCGGCCGGCTCCACCGCCCCCGGACACGGCCCGGACGAGGCGGTCTCATAAGCTTGCGATCATGGTGAGTGAATTCAGTGACGCGTTCCTGCTGGAAGCCGAGCGGCACGCGGCCTGGGGCGCGGCACAGCTGGAGACCCTGACCGCGTTCGTTCCCGACGGTCCCTGGACCGCGGATCTGCCGTCCTGCACATATCAGCAGGGTGAGCTGGAGATGCGGATCGCCGTGCTGGGCACGTTCGACATGGAGGAGCAGTCCTGGATGTGGGGCTGGGCGAACCCTGGACTGCGCGGGACCGATGTGGTGTCCCTGACCGAGGGGGTCGAGCGGTACGGCAGGGCACACCAGATCGCCGAGCTCACCGAGGAAGTCCTCGACCTGTCCGGCTTCGCCGATCCCCGGCGCGCCGCCGAGATGCTGGCCTTCACGGGGATGGGTGTGGTGCGCGCTCCCGGCTATATCGGCATGCCGGCCGGCCCCGGCACGCAGGTCTACTTCCTGCCCGACGACCCGCAGGTACCCCGCGCCGCCCTGGACCCCGTCGCCCTGCCGCGGACGCTGCTCACCGGCGCGTCCCTGATCGGCCACTCGGCTCGCCATGTCGTGGCGGGATACTTCGACCACCACGGCATGGCCCAGCGGGCCGACGGTGACCGCATCACCGCCGACCTGCCCAGCGGCGACTCGGTCGACATCGACTTCGATACGGCGGGCCGAATCGCCCACGTCAGCCTCAAGGTCTCGCCCTGATATTCGGTGGCGCGCCGGCTCCCCGATGGTGAAGATCGCGCCGTGCCCAACTTCCTGGAGACCGAACGGCTCGCGCTCCGCGCGTTCACCGAAGCCGACGTCGACCACCTGCTCGCGCTGGACAACGACCCTGACGTCATGCAATTCATCAACGGCGGTCGGCCGACGAGCCGCGAGGCAATCCGGACGCGGGCCCTGCCCCATCTCCTCCGCGACTATCCGTTCCTCGGCTCCCGTGGCTACTGGGCCGTGGAGGAGAAGGCCACCGGCACCTTCCTGGGCTGGTTCGAGTTCCGCCCCGTCGACGACCACAGCCCCGCCGTGGTCGAACTCGGCTACCGGCTCAACAAGGCGGCCTGGGGATGCGGCTATGCCACGGAGGGAGCCCGGGCCCTGATCGACAAGGGGTTCACCGACCTCGGGGTGGAGCGGGTCACGGCGAACACCATGGCGGTGAACACCCGATCCCGGCGGGTGATGGAGAAGGCGGGGCTGTCGTTCCTCCGGAACTTCACCGGCGACTGGCCGGATGCGATCGAGGGCTCGGAGCACGGCGAAGTCGAGTACGAGCTCACCCGGGCGGAGTGGGAACAGCGCCAGGCGTAACCAGGCAGGGCACGCGCGCTACCTTCCCGGCGGCGGATCCGGTCGCGGCGCGGGCTAGCAGCACGACAGGTCCGCCGGGCTCCCGGAGTCGAGGCGGCAGAAGCAGGATGCCGTGATCGGTACGTCCGCGAGCGCGGCGGCGACGGTCAGTTGCTTGGCCACGATCCGGGCCTCCGCCGCCTTGCCGAGCCGCGCCAGACACTCGTGGTACCCATGCAGTGCCCATACGTTCGCGGGGTGCTGTGAGGCCCTGGGGAGCGTGTCGTCGAGCCCGAGGTCCGCCCGGTACACGGCCTCTGCCTCTTCGACCCGTCCTTGCTCGAGAAGCAGCGCCCCGTACGCGTGGCGGGTCGGTTGCATCCAGCCCCAGGGCTCGTCGTAGGGGAGATTGTCGTCGAGGTCGATCGAGCGGGCGAGCGACGCGAAGGCCAGTTCGCACTCGCCCTTCCGATAGTGGAGCTCACCGTCGAGCATCGCCGAGGCGATGTCGAGAATGTCCCGGCAGGTGTTGTTGAACAGCATCCGGCTCTCGGGGACACGCTCGCGCGCGGAGTGGAAGGAATCACGTGCGGCCTCGGCCTGGTGGATCATCCCCTTGGCGGAGTACGCCACTCCGCGGGCGTAGTGCAGCATCGCCGTGGTGACGCAGTAGAGCTGGGGATCGGCCGGCCACGACCGGGTGAGGATGTCCTCCCAGCGGCCGTAACGGATGAGGACGTGCACGCGCATGGCGAGGAAGCCTTCGAGCCAGTCGGCCATGGGCGGGCTGTCGACCCGCAGCAGTTCCTCGGGGATCGATGCCTCCAGTCGGGCCGCGGTGTCGAGCGCCGTCCCGCACTGCCCCAGGAACATCGCACCGTAGATCTTGAAGTGGTAGTTGTGGGAGCGGTACAGCGTATAGAAGTTCATCGCGCCCGCATGCCGCAGATACTTCTCGTCGGCCACGATGGCGTCGGTGTTGACCTCCACGACATGCCGGTAGTCGCCGCACAGCACATCGAGATGTGACGGCATGTGATGCAGATGGCCGGCGTCGGGGACCAGCCCGCGCAACCGGTCGGCGACGACGAGCGCCTTCTCGGGTGTCGGTGACATCTCCATCAGATGGATGTACATGTGCAGCACGCCGGGATGGCGGGCGCCGGCCTCGCTCCGCAGCGCCCGGTCGAGGACGGCCCCGGCCTCAACCGTCCGGGCGCCCGCGGCGGGCTCGCCGGTGCGCAGGTCCCACAGCTTCCACGGAGTCAGGTTCATCAGCGCGTCGGCGTAGAGGGTGGCGACATCGAGGTCGTCGGACGCCAGTTCGTACACCGCGCGCATGGCCCCGGCGTACGGCGCGTTCCAGATCGAGCAGTCCTCCGCGGCGTGCGACTGCGGATAGCGGGCGCGCAGCGCTTCGATCAGCGCCCGCTCGGTCGGCGTCGCGCCCGCCGAGGTCGCATGAGCCCGCTCCACCGCCTCGTGCGTCCTGCGGACCGTCCGCTCCAGATCCGCGCCGTCGAAGAAGTCCCATGGCTTGTTGTAGTTGGGTCCCAACGCGTACGCGATGCCCCAGTGGGCCATGGCGCAGTCGGGATCGGCGTCCGCTGCGGCCTCGAAGCAGGTGACGGCCTCCTCGTGGTTGAACGCGTACGTCCACACCAGTCCCCGGTCGAACCAGAGCTGCGCCTCCGGTGAACGTGTCGAGACGGGCCGGGTGAGGGTCCCGAGGTCGAAGTACTCCATCAGTATCTCCCGTGTCGCGCCCTGCGCCGCCTGTTTATGTTCATGGATATACCCTTGCAGACGATAAGTGCGCTTCATGTGTCTGTGGTGTGCTTCGGGAGGCCGCAGTGAGCCAGCAGCCGATTGTTCTGCCCTATGGCGACCCCGCCTTCGTGGCGGACCCATACCCCTTCTACCGGCAGCTGTGCCAGGGGCACCCGGGCGAGGACGGTCCGGTGCGGCGCGCGGTTATCGCAGGCGGCCTGGAGGTGTGGCTGGTCACGCCCTTCGAGGAGTGCCTGGCCGCCCTGTCCGACCCACTGCTGAGCAGCGATGTCCGCCTGGCGTCGGACCCCCGCCTGATGCGGCAGCTGCCCGTGGCGGAGCGCGAGTCCATGCTGGGCAATATGCTGCGGGCCGATCCGCCCGACCACACCCGACTGCGCCGGCTGGTCTCGCGGGCGTTCACCGCGCGCCGGGTCGCCGAACTGCGGCCCCATGTCCAGGAGATCGCCGACCGGCTGCTGGACGCGGTCGTGCCGACCGGTCGAGCCGATCTGATCGAGGACTTCGCGCTGCCGCTTCCGGTCACCGTGATCAGCGAACTCCTCGGAGTGCCCACCGATGACCGGCGCGCGTTCCAGCGGTGGGTGGACGACCTGCTCCCGTGGGGGGCGGAACCGCAGGATCCGGCGGTCGTCGAGCGCGCATGGCGGCAGATGCGCGCGTATCTGACGGGACTGCTGGCGACCAAGCGGGTCCGGCCCGGAGATGACCTGCTCAGCGCGTTGATCGAGGCCCGGGACGAGCAGCATCGGCTGACCGAGGAAGAGCTGGTCTCCATGGCGTTCCTGCTGCTGGCGGCCGGTTACATCACCACGGTCAATCTGATCGGCGGCGGCATCGCCGCGCTGCTGGCCCACCCCGATCAGCTCCGGATGCTGCGGGAGGACCCGGTGCTGCTGCCGGACGCGATCGAGGAGCTGCTGCGTTACGACGGGCCGGTCAACCCCGGGATCGCCCGGTTCGCGAGCGAGGACGTCTCCATCGCGGGTGTGGACATCCCGCGCGGCGCGACCGTGCTGGTCGGCTCGGCCTTGGCCGATCGCGATCCGGAGCGCTTCCCCGACCCCGATCGGCTGGACATCACCCGCGGGGACAGCGCCCACCTCGCGTTCGGCCACGGCATTCACTACTGCCTCGGGGCGTCGCTGGCCCGGATGGAGGGGGAGGTCGCCATCGGCACCGTCCTGCGCCGCCTCCCCCAGCTCGCCCTGAGTGTGGCACCCGGTGAGCTGCCGTGGCGGCCCACCGGGCTGCGCGGTCCCGAGCGGCTGCCCGTCACCTTCACTCCGGGCGCCCCGCTCGCGGCCGTTCCCTCTTGACCGACCTGTCACCGCGGGTCAGCGGACCATCGCAGCGATGGCCCGCTGACGCTGATGGCGCGTCTCGTCCGGCTACTCCCCTGACGGTGCGGTCAGCGGAACGCCGGTGGACACCGGAGTGCCGAAGTTCGGTGTGCCATCCGCGTTCCAGGTGAACTTCTGCGCTCTGGTGCTGCGGTTCATGTCACAGCCACCGCCGGCGGAGCTGTTGGTGTGGTAGACCATCCAGTCCTCAGTCCCGTCGGGCGACTTGAAGAAGCCGTTGTGGCCGGGGCCGTATACGCCATTGGCGTTGGACCGCTGGAAGACCGGGTTCGGTGACTTGACCCAGGAGGAGGAGTTCAGCGGGTCGCCACCGTTGTAGGTGAGCATCCCCAGCTTGTAGTCGGGCGTGGAGCAGTGGCTGGCGGAGTAGATGATGAAGGTCTTGCCGTTGCGCTGAAGGACCTCGCCACCCTCGTTGACCGCGCCGCCCACCGTCTCCCAGCTGTAGGTGGGGGTGGACAGCAGATGGCGGGTGCCACTGGCGGTCCATGGGTTCGACAGCGGCCGGATGAACATCGGCTGCGAGCCGTTGTAGTACGTGCCGAGGAGGTAGAGCTTGCCGTTCAGCTGCAGGATGCTCGGGTCCAGCTCCCAGGTGTTGTCCTGGGTCGGGTCGAGCAGATCGGCCTTGAAGGTGTACGGCCCCATCGGGTCCGTACCGGCGCTTTCGAGCACATGGATCCGCTGGGTGCCCAGGTCGTACGGCTCCCGCCCAGCCGTGTAGTAGAAGTACCAGCGCTTTCCGTTCGGGCCGTCCAGCAGATGGAACTCCGGGGCCCACATGGTGCCGGCCCCGTTGGGCCGGGTGAGGTTGAAGATCACCTGGTCGGTGGCGGTGGCAAGGCCCCCCAGGGTCTTGGCCTTGCGCATGGTGATCGTGGAGTTCCAGGTGGTGGTGGCGAGGTAGTAGTACCCGTCGTGGTAGGTGAGCCACGGGTCGGGGCCATGCTGGGAGAGCGGGTTGGTGAAGGTGCCCGCGCTCTGGCTTCCGCCGGCATTGCACGTGGCCCGCAGCTGGGTCTCGCTGGTCGACGCGGTGTCGGGGACGTCCAGGCAATTGCCGCCGTTCCGATACCCGGCGGCAGCGGCAGTGCCGACGCTGGATGCGGACGGCGCCACCAGGAAGGCGACCACCATGGTGAGAACAGCGGTGAGCGCGGACAGACATCTGGCTCGAGTCACCGTGTACCTCCGAGGATGCCCCGGCCGTCAGGCCGGGGAGGAATCGGACTTCTGCGGATCAGGGCAGGAAACGGGGTTTCGCCCCCAGGCCGAAAGACCGCCCACGAGACGGCTGGTAAGATTTCTGACGTGCTGAGCGAGAACCAAGCCAGCACAGCAACTCCTCTGCTTTGCCGTACCAAACCGGGCTGGTTCCAACCCGGCTGGTGCTGATCGTGTAAGACCTGGTGTCCCGCTGGGCCGCAGGCGACGTGAGCCAGGAATCCCCTGTTTCAGCTGGGGGAGGGTTCAATGGTGCACATCCTTCATCGGTGGGCGGGCCCCTGGTCCGCCACTCCGGTTGTAGGCCTTGACCTCGGTGAGGCCGGTCTTGGCGCCGGAGGCGTGGGTGGCCAGGATCCGGATGCGTTGGGCGCTGAGCGACGGGAACCGCACCACGTTGTAGTTGGCCTGCGGCGCGGCCGGTGTCTTGGTCTGGCCGGGTGCGTCCACCCAGGAGCTGCCGTTGTAGTACTGGATGGTGTACGCGGACGGGGCCCGGTAGGTGGCGCTGGCCGGGCGGCTGTCCTTGAAGTGCAGGCGCACCTCGTTGAGTGTTCGGGTGGTGCCGAAGTTCAGCTCGTACCAGTCCTGGCTGTTGGGCGAGCCACCGGCGCCCCAGAACGGCTCATTGGTGGGGTAGCCGTCGATCGCGCCGGAGACATTGCTGCCGGACCCGGTGTAGGAGGCGGACACGGTCGCCCCGGAGGCCAGGTTGGTGGAATCGGCGGTCAGGTCGACACCGGCCTTGGCGAACATGTCGACGAGCCGGGGGCTGTTCTGCACGACCTGGTTGGGGGCCTGCAGTCCGGGGACGGCGGTGTGGTACGTGACCGTGCCGCTCGTCGTCACCTCGCCGGTGGCCGGGTCCCAGGTGAAGGGCGTCAGGGTGCTGACGGCGGCGACCCGGTTGCCGTTGATGAAGATCGAGTAGCCCTCGGGGACACCCGGGTAGCGCGCCACTCCGTCAGCCGGGTCGTCCCAGACGATGGACAGGTCGGCGTTGCGGTAGCGGAGGTTGTTGACGGTGAAGTGGTCCCAGCCGATGTTGATCGGGGACACCTCGACCTTGGCGTCGTTGCGCGGCCGCAGCCCGGCGACGTCCTCGATCACCGTCCAGTTGCTGCTGCCCAGGATGTTGTGGTGGATCCAGGAGCGGTAGTCGATCCCGCTGCCGTTCCAGTCGGCCCAGAACTCGTTGGCGTCGGGCCACTGGGTGTTGCCGCCGACGTACTGCGCCCAGGTGTTCCAGTAGAGGAGCTTCTTGTAGTCGGTGGCGGTCATCCAGGAGTTGGAGTAGTTGCGCAGCACCGAGGAGTAGAGCCGGAACTGCACGGTGGAATTGATGGTGGAGAAGTTGTTGGAGCCCGGGTTCCCGGCGTCGGCGGCCGCCTTCTTGTCGACCTGGTTGGCCGTGTAGAAGGGGAAGACGGGGTACTGGGCCGGGTCGTTGAACAGCCGCAGTGCCTGCTTGTACGTCGAGGTGTTGGGGACGGCTCCGACCGAGAACGGGTAGTAGTTGTTGATTTCCTTCCAGGGCACCCATTCGTTGGTCGACTTGAGCCGGTGCTCGAACAGCTGCCGGCTCGGGTTCCACAACACGTTGACGATGGCGTCCTTGATCTGGTTCGCCAGCGTACGCATCTCGGCGGCCTTGGCCGTGTTGCCGATCGCGTCGTATGCCTGTGCCGCGGCCATCGCACCGCTGTACTGGTACGCGGATTCGGCGCGGTCCATGTTGCCGGGCTTCCAGTGGAAGGAGACCGCGTCCGCGTCGTTGCCGGTCAGGGCGCCCCAGTCGTACTCGATGAGCTTGTTGTTGTCGTGGTCGTAGTAGGCGAGCTGACCCTTGACGTCGCCTTCCGCGTAGTGCGCGAGGTTGCCGGCGATGGTCGGCTGGCCGCCGTGGATCTGGTAGCTCTTCCACGCCGCCTCGGCGATGTACTGGGTGTAACTGTTGGACCAGTTCTCCGGGTCGCCCGGGTTGTCGAGGAAGCGGCCGCCCTTCGACACCTGGCCGACGTTGAGCCAGTCCCCGTAGGCGTACATCGGGTTGCGCAGATACTTGAGGTCGTCGATGTGCATGGGCTGGGTGAGCGCGATCGCGTTGTTGTAGCCGAGGACGCCTTCGGTCGAGCTCGGGAACTGGAAGGTCTGCCCGGGGATGTTGGCGTCGAGGCTGTTGAAGCGCATCAGCCACCAGCGGTAGTAGATGTTCTTCTTGATCGCGGGTTCGGGTACGTCGATGTACGGGACGTTCTGCGCCCACCACAGGTTGTACGCCTTGACGTGGGTGGCGAAGGCGGTGGCGTTGGAGTAGCCGGCGTACGCGTTGTACTCCGTGAGGGAGTCGGGGATCTCATCGGTGATGAAGCCCATCACCACCTTGGCGGTCACGGTGGCCCCGGCCGCGATGGTCACGGACCGGTTCAGACCGCCACTGTTGGCCGTGAAGCCGTCGCCGGTCAGCCGCGGGCGGATGGTGGTGAGGTTGTTGTACGCGCCCACCTGGCCGGTCAGCTCGCTGCCGGTGCCCGAGGTGGCGTACGGGGAGGTCGCCCGCAGTTGCAGCGTGGTGGAGCTGGAGCCGTTGTTCTTGATCGACAGATTGGTCACGGCGACGTTGTTGTCGGTGATGAACTTCGTCTGGTCGACCGTGATCGAGCCGCTGGTGTGCACGCTCTTCCAGTGGCTGGGCATCTGCTTGCGCTGGGAGACCTGTTCGGTGAAGGTGCCCGGAGAGATCGCGATGCTGTAGGCGTTCTTGTCGCTGATGCTCTCCCAGTAGGCGACATGGCCGCCGAAACCGAGCACCGCGGGGTCGTGGGTCTTCATGAAGACCGCGCGGCCACGGCTCATCAGCCAGGATCCGGCCGGGTCGTTGCCGGTGCGGGCCAGCAGGCGGTCCATCCAGAAGTCGGTTCCCGAGCTCTCCGCGTCGTAGATGGACCGCATCATGTCGCCTGTTGTGTAGGCGACGGGCGGGGCCGGGACGGCGGGTCCGCTGAAGGTCGGAAACCCGATGGTCTGGTCCGCGGCGGCCGGGGTGGTCGCGGAACAGACACTGGCGATGATCAGCGCCAGGGCGACGAGGAGGCGCTTCATGGCAGGGCCAGTGCGGTGTGGTGGTGCTGCGTGTGGTCCGTGGCGGCGGCCCCGTACGGAGCCGTCATCGTGCGTCTTCTCATCGGGGGCTCCCTGTCCGGTTGACAGCAGGCGTTTGCTCGCGATGGTGCTGACGTTCTCCGACGAGGACTCCCGGGAGCCCCGGCGGACGGGGTTCGATCAGGCGTACCGGGGTCGTGCGTGAAACAGACCTAAAAGGTTTTCGCAAAGTCGCAAGGTAAGCGCGTGCCACGCCGCTGTCAACAGAAGTGGCGTCACGCCTCAGGACAGCGGTGCCGTGGACCCCCTGATCACCAAGCGGCAGGGCAGCGTCTCGACCCCCGAACGCCGTCCCCCGGCGATCGCGCTGAACAACGCGCGCGCCGCCGCGCGCCCGACCTGCTCCAGATTCAGGTCGACACTGGTCAGCGGTGGGCGCGAAGCAGACGTCAGGACCTGCCAGTCGTCGAAGCCCATGACCGCCACGTCCTCGGGCACCCGGTGGCCGCGCTCGCGCAATACGTCCATGACGCCGCGGGCGATCTGGTCGCTGCCGCACAGCACGGCGTCCGCATCCGGGTGCCGGTCGAGCAGCATCGCGGTGGCCGCCCGCCCCCACCCCTCCGACCACGCCCCGAACCGCACCTCGCCGACGAGGGCGAGCCCGGCGTCGGCGAGCGCCGCTCGGGCCCCCTCGGCCCGCTCCTGTGCCGCGAGATAGCCCGGGTCGCCGGTGATATGCGCGATCCGGGTACGCCCGCAGGCCAGCAGATGGTCGACGGCGATCCGGCCGGCGCCGACGCTGTCGGGCACGATGGACAGATCCTCCGGATCCTCCGACGGGGCATACGCGTAGACGACGGGGACCGGCAGTTCACGGCCCAGGGACGGACGGGGGTCGGTCCGGCTGCCCACCACGATGAGTCCGTCGACCCGGCGGCCGAGCAGCGCGCGGACATGGTGCTGCTCACGGATCGCGTCACCGCGGGCGTCGCAGAGGAACACCGCGACCTCGCCGGCTCCGAAGGCGTCCTCGGCGCCCATGAGGATCGGGATGGAGAAGCGGCCCTCCAGGTCGCTGGTGAGCAGACCGACGGTGCCCGTACGCCCGGCGAGCAGGCCGCGGGCCAGCTGATTGGGCCGGAACGACAGCCGCTCGGCCGCTTCGATCACCCGCTGCCTGGTCTCCGCGCGCACCTGGCTGCGGCCGTTGAGGGCCTTGGACGCGGTGGCGATGGACACCCCGGCCAGCCGGGCGACGTCGCTGAGGGTGACGGGATGCGAACGAGAGGGGCCGGTGGCTTGGGTCATGGGTTGTACTCCTGTCTCGCGTCGCGTGCCGGGCCGTCGAGCGTGGCACATCGCGTGTAAAAACCGTACGTGACTTGTTCAGGTCGGGGCGTACTCGCGGCGTTTCCAAGGTTTCGATGACTCTCCCACGGCCATTCTCTACAAGGGGATTGACGAGTCATGAGCTCGGTCCTACTTTTTCGGAAAGCCTTTTCGGTTCGTTTCCGTCGCAGAGTTCAGTGCCACCACAGCCATCGTCCCCTCCGGTTCGGCCTGCCCACGGCCCGCCGTCACACAAGGGAGATCGTCATGGGGAGCACGGCCGGACCACGTGGACGCATACGCCGACTCGCCACCGCCGCCCTCGCACTGCTCGCCGCCGCGAGTATGGTCACGGCCTGCGGATCGGACGGGGGCTCGGGCGGCGGAGGGAGTGGAGCGGGGGGCGTCAAGGGGCTCGACGACGGCACCAAGCTGACGATGTGGACGCGCGCGGCGACCCGGCCGCAGAGCGAGGCGCTGGTCAAGGCGTACAACGCGAGCCACAAGAACAAGATCGAGCTCACCGTCATCCCCACCGACGACTACCAGGCCAAGGTCGGGGCGGCCGCCGGCTCCCGCGATCTGCCCGATCTGTTCGCCTCGGACGTGGTGTTCGTTCCCAACTACACCTCCAGCGGGCTCTTCGCCGACCTCACCGGGCGCATCGACGCCCTGCCCTACGCCAAGAACCTGGCCCAGTCGCATATCAAGGCCGGTACGTACGAGGGCAAGAAGTACGTCGTACCGCACACGCTCGACCTGTCGGTGCTCTTCTACAACAAGGAGCTCTACCGGCGGGCCAAGCTCGACCCCGAGAAGCCGCCCACCAGCCTGCGCGAATGGGACCGGCAGGCGCGGGCCGTGGACGCGCTCGGCGGAGACGTCAACGGCACCTTCTTCGGCGGAAACTGCGGTGGCTGCGGCGTGTTCACCTGGTGGCCGTCCATCTGGGCCGCGGGGGAAGACGTGCTGAACAAGGACGGGACCGAGGCACAGCTGTCCTCCGACACCGCGAAGAAGGTCTACCAGACCTACCGCGGCTGGGTGAAGGACGACATCGTGGCCCCCGGCGCGCGCGAGGAGACGGGCACCACCTGGACCGGGGTCTTCTCCAAGGGCAAGGTCGGCGTGATGCCCATGCCGTCGACCACCCTGGGGCTGATGCCGGGGGACCTCGACCTCGGGGTCGCGCCCATCCCCGGACCCGACGGCGGCAAGTCCACCTTCGTCGGCGGTGACGCCATCGGCATCTCCGCCACCAGCAAGTCGGCGGACCAGGCATGGAACTTCCTCGCCTGGTCGCTCGGCGACAAGGCTCAGGTCGACGTGGTCGCCGCGCACAAGGACGTGGTGGCGCGGACCGACCTCGCCTCCAACAAGTACTCCGACGCGGACCCGCGGCTGGTGACCATCAACCGGCTGGTGGCGGACGGCCGCACCCCGTATGCGCTCAAGTTCGGCCAGACCTTCAACGACCCCAACGGGCCGTGGCTCACCCTGATGCGCCATGCCGTCTTCGGCGACGGCGGGTCCGTGGAGAAGGACAACAAGGCGGTCAACGCCTCGCTGACCGACTGAGCCACGCAGCCTTCCGGGGCCCCTGAACCCCGCATCCCGCGTCCGCGGCATCACCCCTCCCACGTCACCCGGCAGAGGAGAGCCATGCAGGTAAAGGCGCCCGACCGCACGGCCGCCGAGCACCGAGCCCGGTCGGCGCGCCCGGCCCGCCGCCCCCGACCGTCCGCACCCCGGTGGTGGCGGTCCCGGAAGGTCCAGGGGCTCGGCTACGCGACCCCCACGGCCGTGTTCGTCGCGGTCTTCTTCGTACTGCCCCTGCTGCTCGTCGGGCAGATGTCGCTCCACGACTGGCCGCTGCTCGCGGGAGACCGGGGCGGCAACGCCCCCGAGAACTACACCGACGTCACCGACTCCACCCTGTTCTGGCCCGCGGTCCGCTTCACCCTCCTCTACACCGTGATCGTCACGGTCGTCCTCCTCGGCCTTGCCCTCCTCCTCGCCCTGCTGGTGCAGGAGTCCCGCCCCGGGGCGGGCTTCTTCCGCACCGTCTACTTCCTGCCCAGCGCCCTGGGCCTGGCCTCCGCGTCCCTGCTGTTCTGGGGCCTGTACAGCCCCACCACCGGACCGCTGAGCGACATCCTGGAAACCTTCGGCATCGCCGACGGACCGGTGTCCTTCCTCGGCTCGCCGACCTCCGCCCTGCTGTCGACGGTTTTCCTCATCGTCTGGAAGTTCGCCGGTTTCTACATGCTGATCCTCCTCGTGGGCCTCCAGCGCATCCCCCACGAGGTGTACGAGGCGGCGCGGATGGATGGTGCGAGCCGCGGCCAGATCTTCCGCGGTATCACCCTGCCGCTGCTGCGGCCGTCCCTCGCGCTGTCCCTGCTGCTCTGCGTCACCGGTTCGCTGCTCGCGTTCGACCAGTTCTTCATCCTCACCAAGGGCGGACCGGACAACAGCACCGTCACCGTCGTGCAGCTGATCTACCGCGAGGCCTTCCAGCGGATGAACCTCGGCACCGCGGCGGCCCTCTCGATCATCGTGCTGGCCGCGCTGCTCCTGCTCAACCTCGCCCAGTTCCGCGGTCTGCGCCGCGCCGACGAGTCATGACACCCACTCCATGAGAAGGGACACCACGGTGCTCACCCGCGCCCTCGGCCGGACGCCCCATTACGTCCTCGCCGGAGGACTGGCCGTCATCTTCCTCTTCCCCCTGCTGTGGAACGCCTGGGCGTCGGTCAGCGGACAGCCCGGCACCGCGCAGGAGTCCGGCTACGGCCTCGGCAACTACCGGACGCTGCTCGACTACGACGCGGGCCTGTGGCGGTACCTCCTCAACAGCACGATCGTCTCGGCGCTCACCGTCGCCCTGACCCTCGCGGTGTCGCTGCTCGGCGGCTACGCCTTCGCCCGCTTCGACTTCCCGGGCAAGAACCTGCTGTTCCTGCTGACGCTGGCCATTCTCATGGTCCCGTACGCCACGCTCCTCATCCCGCTCTACGTACTGCTCGGCAGGCTCGAACTGCAGAACTCGCTGCTCGGGCTGAGCCTGGTGCTTGCCATGTTCCAACTGCCCTTCGCCACCTTCATGATGCGCATCTCCTTCGAGGCGGTGCCCCGCGAACTGGAGGAGTCGGCGCTCGTCGACGGCTGCGGCACGGCGGGCGCGCTGCGCCGGGTGCTGCTTCCGGCGGTGCGACCGGGGCTGATCACCGTGGGGCTCTTCGCCTTCCTCGCGGCCTGGAACGACTTCATCGCCCCGCTGATCCTCATCTCGGACAGCGAGAAGGCGCCCCTGCCACTCGCCGTCGCGAATCTGCGGCAGCAGAGCATGGGCGCCGTCGACTACGGCGCCACCGAGGCGGGTGTGGTGGTCCTCGCCGTGCCCTGCCTCCTCCTCTTCCTGCTGCTGCAACGGCACTACGTACGGGGGTTCATGTCGGGCGCGCTCAAGGGCTGAGGCGCCGGACCACGGAGAAGGACCACCTTGACTGTGCGGAGACGGACAACCGAAAGGACGTACCGAAGGCATGAACTGGTGAGGGAGAACATGGCGCGGTCACTCGTCCTGCCGGTGGCGCCGACCCGGGGCCGGCTGCGGCCGCTCGGGCTCGACGAGGTCAGGATCACCGGAGGCTTCTGGGCCCGGCGCCGGGAGATCAACGCGACCGCCACACTCGGCCACTGCCGCGACTGGATGGCCCGCGTCGGCTGGATCGGCAACTTCCGGGCCGCTGTCGAGGGCCGGATCGAACGGGACCGGCGCGGCCGTGAATTCGCCGACTCCGACGTCTACAAACTGCTCGAAGCCATGGCCTGGGAGGCCGCCGGTCACGGCACCGACAGCTCGCTCGACGCACAGATCGCCGAGCTCACCGAGTCCATCGCGCCCGCCCAGGAACCGGACGGCTATCTGAACACCGCCTTCGGCCGCCCCGGGCAGCAGCCCCGGTACAGCGATCTCGAATGGGGCCACGAGCTGTACTGCTACGGCCACTTGATCCAGGCCGGGGTGGCCCAGGCCAGGGCCCGGGGCGAGGGCGAACTGACGAAGATCGCCCGGCGGGCCGCCGACCATGTCTGTGCCACCTTCGGGCCGGGGAGCATCGAGCGCGTCTGCGGCCATCCGGAGATCGAGCCCGCCCTGGTGGAACTGGCCAGGCTCACGGGAGAGCAGCGCTACCTCGACCAGGCGGCCCTGTTCGTCGACCGCCGCGGCCACCACACCCTCGCCGACACCGAGTTCGGCCGCGCCTACTACCAGGACGACCTGCCCATCCGTCAGGCCACGGTGCTGCGCGGCCACGCCGTCCGCGCGCTCTACCTCGCGGCCGGCGCCGTCGACGTTGCCATGGAGACCGGGGACGACGCCCTGCTGGCCGCGTGCGTACGGCAGTGGGAGGCCACGGTCGCCCGGCGAACCTATCTGACGGGCGGCATGGGCTCGCACCACCGGGACGAGTCCTTCGGCGACGACTTCGTGCTGCCGCCCGACCGCGCCTACTCGGAGACCTGTGCCGGTGTCGCCTCCGTGATGCTCAGCTGGCGGCTGCTGCTGGCCACCGGTGAGCCGCGGTTCGCCGATCTGGCGGAGCGGACCCTGTTCAACGTGGTCGCCACCTCCCCGTCCGAGGACGGCCGCGCCTTCTTCTACGCCAACACCCTGCACCGGCGCCGCCGGGGCACCGTACCCGCCGCGGACGCGGACAGCCCGCGCGCCGAGTCGAGCCTGCGCGCACCCTGGTTCGCGGTGTCCTGCTGCCCGACCAACGTGGCGCGGACCCTGGCCCAACTGCCCGCCTACCTCGCGACGGCGGACGACGACGGCGTGCAGCTGCACCAGTACGCCGACGCCGAGATCGACACATCGCTCACCGGAGGCCATGGCGTCGCGCTGCGGGTGCGTACCGACTACCCGTCCGGCGGGGCCGTGACCGTGCGGATCGACCGGTCCCCGGACCGCCCGTGGACCCTGTCGCTGCGCGTCCCCGGGTGGGCGCGGGGCGCCGCCGCGTGGCTGGTCGAGCCGGACGGGACACGCCGCTCCGTCCCCACGGGCACCGCCACG
This sequence comes from Streptomyces sp. NPDC059679, assembly GCF_042734105.1. NCBI lineage: Bacteria > Bacillati > Actinomycetota > Actinomycetes > Kitasatosporales > Streptomycetaceae > Streptomyces > Streptomyces sp. NPDC059679. The sequence continues at coordinate 257,854 of NZ_JBHWES010000001.1, forward strand.
GTCAGCCGCCACTTCCGGCTCGGCGACGAGGTACGGCTCGAACTGCCCGTGGCGCCGCGCTGGATCGGCGCCGATCCGCGCATCGACGCGGTACGCGGCACGGTGGCCGTCCAGCGGGGGCCGCTGGTGTACTGCGCCGAGTCGGTGGACCTCCCGGACGAGCACGAGGCCGACGCCGTACGCGTGGATCCGTCGGTCGAGCCGAAGGACGGGCCCGGCACAGACGGCACCGTCATCGTCGCGGGAGAGCTCGCCGGGCACGCCGAACAGAGCGACGAACCATGGCCGTACACACCGCTCGACCGCCCCGCCGCCACTCCCCCTCACGCCGAGGGGCCCGCAGAGATCGTCCTGGTGCCGTACCGCTCCTGGGCCAACCGCGGGCCCTCGACGATGCGGGTGTGGCTGCCGACGGCGGAACGGGACACCACCGCCCCTTCGTAACCCCCCTGCCCTGCCCGCCGACGACCGACGATCGGAGTCACCAGCATGTCCCACCCCCCATCCCGCCGTCACGCGCTGAGACTCGCCGCCGGGGCCACGGCCGCCGCCCCGCTCGCGACCGCCGTCCCAACAGCGCAGGCCGCCGCGGCGCCGTCCCGGGTCACAGCCGGGCCGGTGCCCGTCCCGGACACCTGGTCGGTACGCCCCTTCCCACTGGACGGGGTGACACTCGGCGACGGTGTCTTCCGCCGTAAGCGCGATCTGATGCTCGGCTACGCCAGGTCCTATCCGGCCGACCGCATCCTGGCCGTGTTCCGCGCCAACGCCGGGCTCGACACCCGCGGCGCCCGGCCGCCCGGCGGCTGGGAGACCTCCGACGGCAATCTGCGCGGCCACTACGGCGGCCACTTCCTCACCCTCATCGCCCAGGCGTACGCCGACACCAGGGAGGCCGCGCTCAAGACCAAGCTGGACTACCTGGTCGGCGCGCTCGGCGAGTGCCAGAAGGCCCTGGCCGACCACGGCTCGCCCAAGCCCAGCCACCCCGGCTTTCTGGCGGCGTACCCGGAGACCCAGTTCATCCTGCTGGAGAGCTATACGACGTACCCGACCATCTGGGCGCCGTACTACACCTGCCACAAGATCATGCGCGGTCTGCTCGACGCGCACACCCTGGGCGGGAACCAGCAGGCCCTGGAGATCGCGTCGGGGATGGGCGACTGGGTGCACAGCCGGCTCGGCCATCTGCCGGCGGCCCAGCTGGAGCGGATGTGGTCCATCTATATAGCCGGTGAGTACGGCGGGATGAACGAGGTGCTGGCCGACCTGTACGCCCTCACCGGCCGCGCGGAACACCTCGCCGCCGCCCGCTGCTTCGACAACACCGCGCTGCTGACGGCCTGCGCCGAGAACCGCGACATTCTGGAAGGCAGACACGCCAACCAGCACATCCCGCAGTTCACCGGCTATCTGCGGCTGTTCGACCACACGGCGAAGCAGGAGTACTCCACCGCGGCCCGCAACTTCTGGGGCATGGTCACCGGCTCCCGGATGTACAGCCTCGGCGGCACAGGTGAGGGCGAGATGTTCCGCGCCCGTGGCGCGATCGCGGCCACTCTGGACGACAAGAACGCCGAAACCTGCGCCACATACAACATGCTGAAACTCACCCGGCAGTTGTTCTTCCACCAGCCGGACCCCGCCTATATGGACTACTACGAGCGAGGTCTGACCAACCACATCCTCGCCTCCCGGCGGGACGCCGCCGCCACGGACAGCCCGGAGGTCACCTACTTCGTCGGGATGGGCCCGGGGGTGCGGCGCGAGTTCGACAACACCGGCACCTGCTGCGGTGGCACCGGGACGGAGAACCACACCAAGTACCAGGACTCGGTGTACTTCCGCTCCGCCGACGGCAACGCGCTGTACGTCAACCTCTACCTCGCCTCGACACTGCGGTGGCCGGAGCGGGGCTTCGTCATCGAGCAGACCAGCGACTTCCCGGCCGAGGGCGTCCGTACCCTGACGTTCCGCGAGGGCAGCGGGCGGCTCGACCTGAGGCTCCGCGTTCCGGCCTGGGCCACGGCGGGCTTCACCGTCACGGTCAACGGGGTCCGGCAGCGGGTCGCGGCGGAGCCCGGCAGCTATCTCTCCCTGAGCAGGGACTGGCGGCCCGGCGACCGGGTCCGGATCTCCGCCCCCTACAGCCTGCGCATCGAACGTGCCCTGGACGACCCCGCCGTCCAGTCGGTGTTCTACGGTCCGGTGCTGCTGACCGCCCAGAGCCAGGAGACGCAGTTCCGCGTGTTCTCCTTCTACAAGGACTTCACGCTCCGGGGCGATCTGGCCGACGCGATCAAGCCCGGGGGCCGGCCGATGTACTTCACCACGCACGGCCTGACCCTCGCACCGTTCTATGTCGGGGACGTGGCGCCCTACCACGCCTACTTCAAGCGCTCGGAACCCACCGTCGTGTTCGGCACGACCGACTCGCGCGTGCCGAACCGCGCCCGCGGCAACGGTCTCACCTTCCTGGACGTGCTCTGGGCGCAGGCCCCCTTCGCCACCTCCGGCAGCTTTGTCCAGGCCGTACGCACCCTCGCCGACACCTGGCTGTCCGAGGGGCTGTTCAGCCGCACCGAACGGGACAGCGTCGTCGCGGCCGCGGTCGGGGCGGACCTGAGGCACTGACCTACCCACACACACAGACACACCAACCCCCCACATCAACCCCCACGGGAGGACCCCTCATGAGTACCTGGCGCAACAAGGCGGCCGTCGCCGCGCTGGTGGCCGCCGCGCTGGCCGGGCCGGGTGTCGCGCAGGCCGCACCGGCGGCCCCGGCAGCGGCCCAGGAGCAGGTGGCAGCGGCCACCATCACCTGGACGCTCGAACGGGCCGGCAACCCCACCCCGGACCAGCAGACGGCCTACAACCTCATCACGGCGGCCATGAACGCCGCGGTGGCCCGGTACAACAACCTCAGCGACCTGGGCAAGAACATCACCGTGCGTTATGACCCCGGTGTGCCCACCGCCGACGGAAACATCAACGGAACCATCCGCTTCGGCCAACGCGCCTATATGACCGAGCGGACCGCCCTGCACGAGATCGCCCACACCATCGGCGTGGGCACCAGCTCGGGCTGGTCCTCTCTCGGCGGCAGTGGCACCTGGCGCGGTGCGCAGGCCACGGCGCTGGTCAAGCGGTTCGACGGTTCGGGTGCCACGCTGTCCACCGGTGGCGGACACTTCTGGCCCTACGGTCTGAACTACGAGAACGAGTTCTCGAACACGGCCGCCGACCGCCATGTCCAGATCGTCGTCGCCATGGTGGCCGACGGTCTGTGAGTTCAGGACACCCCGAGCCGTGGCTCGCGGATGAGGGCGGCGGCCAGTCGGTGCAGGGCGGGGTTCGGGCTGTCCGGGCTCCAACAGGCGTGCAGGGTCACGGAGTGGGCGTCGGCCGGGGCGAGCTCCCGGTACCGGACGCCGTGCACCCCCATCGTCATGATGGAGCGCGGTATCAGCGCACAGCCGAGCCCCGCCCGTACCAGCGCCAGCATGGTCGGCACCTGTGAGGTCAGCTGGCTGACCGCGTAGCGGTCCACGCCGATCATGGCGGCGCAGATGTCGTGCAGATACCGGGAGCCCTCGGGGGTGTAGCCGATGTAGTCGTCGGCGACGTCCGCGAGGGCGACGGGGTCCTCGGCGCGGGCCAGCGCATGGTCGGCGGGGACGGCGAGCACCAGGTCCTCGGAGTGCACCAGGACCGACTGGTATTGGTCGGGGATCGGCGGCCGGACGAGGCCCATGTCGATCTCCAGATCGGCCAGCGCAGCGAACTGGTCCGGGCTGACGAGTTCCGTCAGTTCCACGGAGACATCGGGGAGGTGGCGGTTCACCAGGTCGAGGACATCGGCGAGTATCGCGTACGCCCCGATCGCGGTGAAGGCCAGCCGCAGGGTCCCGGTACGGCCCTCGGCGGCATGGCGGGCGGCGACCGGGGCGGCGTCCAGCAGGGCGAGGACCCGGCGGCAGTGGTCGAGAAGGGCCTGGCCCGCCGCGGTGAGACGGGTGCCCCGGCCGGTGCGCTCGAAGAGCACGACGCCCAGGCTTCGCTCCAGCGCCTGGATCTGGCGGGTCAGCGGCGGCTGGGTCATGTTGAGCCGTGCCGCGGCACGGCCGAAGTGCTGTTCCTCTGCGACGGCGACGAAACCACGGAGCTGTTGCAGAGAGAAGTCCATGCCGGTCACGGTATCGGCCGAGGGCCACGGGGCCACAGCGGTGTGCGCTGTGACCCCGTCACGGCAGCCGCGGTGTCAGGCGTGGATCCCGGGGAACGTGAGGACGTCCCGCTGCTGCTCCGCGAAGGCCGTGTAGGTCGTCGCGCGCAGTTGCTCGTCCCGTTCGTGCCGCTGTCCCGGGTCCTCCAGTTGCTCCTGTTCGCTCAGCGCGCGGGAGCCGAGGACCATGGCCCGGTTGCGCTCGCGGCGCTGGTCCTCGTAAGCGCGCAGTCCGGCGGTCAGATCGCCGGAGCGGGCCAGTGTCCCGGCCAGGACGACGGCGTCCTCGATGGCCATCCCGGCGCCCTGGGCGAGGCTGGTGAGCATGGGGTGCGCGGCATCTCCGAGGAGGGTGACCCGGCCGTCGCCCCACTGCTCCAGGAAGTCGCGGTCACGGGCCGGGATGGCGATGATGTCCTGTTCGGGGGTTGCGCGGATGGCCGCCTGGACCTCGTCCGCCCAGCCTTCGTACGCCTGGACGATCTCCTCCTTCGTGCCCTGCCAGTCGGCGGCCCGTTCGACGGACATGTTCTTGGTGCCGAACCAGTAGGTCTGTCCGTGTCCCACGTCCAGCAGGCCGAAGCGCTGCCCGCTTCCCCAGTAGTGGAGGACCGATCCGGTCTCGAAGTTCGGGTGGCTGAACGGGACGATGGCGAGCCAGCACACATATCCGGCCTCCCGAACCGGTTCCGGGCCGGTGATCTGGCGGCGGATGGCGGAGTTGATCCCGTCGGCTCCGATGACGATGTCGCCGTGGGCCTCGCTGCCGTCGGCGAAGCGTACGGTCGCCCCGTCCGGCCGGGTCTCGTAGCCGACGGCGGCGGCGCCGAGGGTGATGGGGGTGTCTCCCACCGCTTCCAGGAGGCCCTGCTGCAAGGCGCTGCGGCTGATGACCACGGTGGGCGGCAGGCCCAGTTCGTCGCTCAGCTCCGGGATGGGAAACCAGGTGATGTGGTTGCCCTCGGCGTCGTTGATGCCGAAGCGCTGGAGTATCTGCCCGCGCTTTTCGAGGCCGATGTCGAGGCCGAGGGCTTCCAGCGCGGCGCCGCCGTTGCTCAGCACACCGAGGCCGGAGCCGGCGGCTTTCAGTTCGGTGGCGCGCTCGTACACCTCGACGTCGAAGTCGACCTGACGCAGCGCGGCGGCCAGCGTGAGACCGCCGATCCCTGCCCCGATGACCACTGCTTTGGGCCGGTGGGATGTCATAGAACTCGGTTTTCCCTTCGGAGATGGGTTGAGGGGTGCAGGATGTCGGCCATGGTCTTGGCCACGTGGGCGACGCCGGGCTCCTCCATGATGGAGAGGTGATCGCCGGGTATGCCGATGACCTGGATACGGCCGGTGGTCACCCGCCGCCAGCCGTTGGTGGGTTCGTAGTGCAGGCTGCCCGCGGCGCCGTGCATGGCTTCGAGGATCGCGGGGAGCGGTTCATCGGCCCGCAGCAGGATGACGTCCTGGTCGTTGGTGCCCGGCCGGTAGTTCAGCGTGGCCAGCCAGTTCGCCCGGTAGAGGCGGAAGAGGCGCCGGATGACGGTCCCCGAGCTGTCGGCGGGCAGCACCCCCAGGTCGACGGCGCACCGTGCGATATGTGCGAACTTCTCGTCCAGCGAGGTGGCGTGCTCGGGTATCTCCTCCAGGGGCGAGGCTCCGCCGCGTACGGGCCAGAGCAGTTCCCAGAAGAACCAGCCGAGCAGCGCGTCGTCGGTGTACAGCTCGCGCAGTCGGGGGTTGAGGGTGACCGTGTCCAGGATCAGCACGTCCGCCTGCTCGCCCTGCGCGCGGAGTTGCAGGGCCATTTCGAAGGCGACGAACCCGCCGAAGGAGTAGCCGCTGATCTTGTACGGGCCTTCGGGCTGGATCCGTTTGACCGCGGCGAGGTAGCTGCGGGCCATCTCCGGAATGGTGTCCAGCGGTTCGGTGCCGGGGTCGGCGCCGGCCGCCTGGAGGGCGTACAGGGGCTGGTCGGGGTCGAGGTGCCTGGCGAAGGGCAGGAAGCACAGCACATTGCCGCCCATGGGGTGGACCATGAAGAGCGGGGTCCGGCCACCCGACGGGTTGAGCGGCACGATCGGGTCGAAGCGGGCCGGTGTCGCCGCGCCGGATCCCAGCCGGTCGGCCATGGCGGCCACGGTGGGCGCGGCGATGAACTCCGACAGCGGGAGGACGGTGCCGAAGCGCTGTTCCAGCGTGGCGATCAGCCGCATCGCGGTCAGTGAGGTGCCACCGAGATCGAACATGGAGTCGTGGATGCCGACTTCGGGCAGATGCAGCAGGTCCGCGAGGATTTCGGCGAGGGCCTTCTCCAGCGGGGTACGCGGCGGAGTGGTGTCGTGGTCGGCCGGCGCCTCGAGGGGGATGGCCCGCAGGGCGGCGTCATCGCGTTTCCCGCTGGGGGTGGACGGCATGGCGGGGAGCCACTGGACGTAGGACGGCACCATGTAGTCGGGGAGCGTTTCGCGCAACCGGCTGCGGAGCGCGCCGGTGTCCACCGTCGACGGATCGCCGGTGAGAAACGCCACCAGGACCGTGTCCGTGCCGGGGCGGTTGTGGGCGACGACGGCGGCCTCCGCGATACCGGGGTGGCGGGGGACGAGGTCGCGGATCGCCAGCTCCACCTCGGCCGTCTCGACCCGGAATCCGCGGACCTTGACCTGGGTGTCGGCGCGGCCGGTGCATACGATGTCGCCGCCCGGCAGGACGAAGCCGAGGTCGCCGGAGCGGTAGAAGCGGCCGGACCTCCCGGGCAGCGTGACGAAGCGTTCCTTGGTCAGGTCGTCGCGGCCCAGATAGCCCCGTGCGACCGTGGCGCCGCCGAGATACAGCTCGCCCGTCACCCCGGGCGGTACGGGGCGCAGCCGCGGGTCCACCACGACCACCTGGGCGCCGTCGACTGCCGTCCCCACCGGGGGGAGGTCCGGGAAGTCGGCCGGCGGTCCGGTCAAGGTGTGGCGGGTGACCACATGGGTCTCGGTGGGACCGTACTGGTTCTCCAGCACCATCCCGGGCAGGGCCGAGCACAGCCGGCGGACCTCGTCGGTGATCCTCAGCTGTTCGCCGCTGGAGACGATGACACGCAGCGCGGCCGGGGTGAGGCCCAGCGCCTCGGACGCCAGCGCCAGTTGCTGGAGGGCGATGGAGGGAACGAAGACGCGCTCGACCCGTTCCCGATGCAACAGGCGTACCAGGGCCGGCATGTCCCTGCGGATCTCCTCCGACACCAGCCGGAGGGTGCCGCCCGCACACAGGGTGGAGAAGATCTCTTGGAGGGAGACATCGAAGCTCAGTGGCGCGTACTGCAGGGTGATGCCCTTCGCCGCGCTGGGGGCGCGGTTCTGCCAGGAGACGAGGGTGGCCAGGGTGCGATGGGGGATGTCGACTCCCTTGGGCCGCCCGGTGGAGCCCGAAGTGAACAGGACACAGGCCGTACCGTCCAGGGCGATCGCCGGGAGCGGCGAGGCGGAGGTGTCCCCGGTGGGCGGTTCGGCGATCTCCTCGAACCGTACGATCCGCGAGACGCGGCCGAGAAGGGCGTCGTGCCGGCCGGCGGTGACGATATGGCGGGGATCCGCCGCTTCGATCATGTAGGAGAGCCGGGTGGCGGGGTATCCGGCGTCCAGGGGCATGACCGCCGCTCCGGCCCGCATGATGCCCAGGATGACCGCGATCACCTCGGGAGACCGGTCGGCCGCGACACCGACGATATCGCCGGAGCACACCCCCAGGGCGAGCAGGTTGCGGGCCACGGCCTCGGTCGCCCGGTCGAGCCGTGCGTAGGTCCACTCTTCGTCCTCGGTTGCCAGGGCGAGGGCGTCCGGGGTGCGTACGGCCTGGTGCGCGAACCCGTCCACCACGCTCGGTGGTGTGTTCGTGCCAGCGGACAGCGGCCGTGACACGGCGGTGAGGAAGTCCCAGCCGGGCTGCTCCTGGGGGTGGTGCACCATACGGTCCAGGACGCGGGTGTAGTAGTCGGCGAACACACCGACCTGGTCCCGGGTGACCGTCTGGCCGTCGTTGTCGATACGCAGCCAGATGCTCTGGTCGACGGGGTCCGTCACGGCGTTGACCAGCAGCGAGAAGTTGGTCTCCTCGACGGTGCGCAGCTCCGTCAGCTCCAGCCCCGGCTCCCGGAGCGCGTCCGTGAGCTGCTGGAACCGTACGTAGTTGAACACCGTCTCGAACAGCGGACCGCCGACGTGCTCCTCCTGCATGGCGCTGATCGGGTAGTGGCGGTGGGGATACGCGCCCTGCTCGCGCCCGAACGCCTCCCGCACCGCGTCCAGCCAGCTGTCCTGGGCCGTGTTCACCCTCATGGGAAGGGTGTTGAGGAACAGTCCGACCATGCGCTCGGCATGCGGGTGTTCCGGGCGGCCGTGTGCGATGAGACCGGTCATGATGTCGTCGCGCCCGGACAGCAGCCGAAGGGTCATGCAGTGGGCGGCGAACAGCACCGACTTCACCGGCAGCGCATGGGCGCGGGCGAAGGCCCGTACGTCGTCGCCGAGCCGGGCCGGCAGGTCGAAGCGGTGCGATCCGCGTACGCCCGCGGCCGACGGCGGCTGGTGCGGGCGGTACGAGCCGAGCGCGGTGGGTTCGCCTCCGGCGAGCTCCTTGCGCCAGTACCGGCGGTCTTCCTCCGACACCAGCGCCCGGCGTTCGGCCAGCAGGTGTGCGGCGGGCGAGGGCAGACGGACCTCGGGTGCCGGAGTCGGATGCAGGCCCAGGGCATGCCCGTAGTCACGCAGCAGTTCGCCCATGAGGTTGGCGACGCTCGCCCCGTCGAACAGGGCGTGGTGGAAGCTCAGGACCAGGTCGATCGCGCTGCGGCGGACGTGGACGCGCAGCGCGTACAGCGGGGCGGTGGCAGTGGCGGTGTCAATGGAGTACTCGTGGTGGCGGCGCTCTTCGATATGCCGCGCCACCTCCGCTTCCGCGTCGTCGGCGTCACGGGACCGCAGATCGACGACGTCGAGGCCGTCGAAGCCATCGTCCGTGGCCGGGTGCACCAGTTGCAGCGGTTCGGTGAACCCGGCCAGGGCGAAGCTGGTGCGCAGCGCCGGATGGCGCCGTACGAGCCCGCCGAAGGCCGCGCGGAAGTGTCCCTCGTCCCAGTCGCAGCGCAGCGTATAGCGGAACACGTCCTTGTACAGGGACGATCCCCGGCGCTGACGGCTGTGGTAGATCAGGCCGAGTTGCATCCGGGTGAGCGGATAGGCGTCCGAGACCGAGCCGAGCCGCGCCCGGTCGATACCGGAGACGGTGTCGAAGGGGCTCGGTTCCTCCGAGGGGTCGGAGGGGGATGCGTCGAGGACGGCCCGCGCGGCCAGGCGGGCGACGGTGGAGTGCCGTACGAGATCGGCCAGGGGGAAGCGCAGACCACGCTGCTCGGCCAGGGCGCGGACCCGCAGCATCTGCAGCGAGTCGCCGCCGAGCGCGTAGTAGTCGTCCTCGGCGCCCACCGGACCGCACCGCAGGACCTCGGACCATACGTCCGCCAGGATCTGTTCCGCGGGGGTGAGCGGGCGTGTGGCCGGTGCGCCGCCGCGGGCCACCGGTTCCGGCAGCGCCCGGCGGTCCGCCTTGCCGTTGGGGGTCAGCGGAATGCGGTCGAGCCGCATCAGCAGCGCCGGGATCATGAACTCCGGTAGTTCGTAGGCCAGTTGACGGCGTAGGTCGACGGCGTCGAGCTCGTCGTCGGTGACGTAGTAGCCGACCAGATGGACACCCCGTTCGTCATCGGTGCGGTCCACGACCAGCGCGTCCCGGATGCCGGGCACGGCGATCAGGGCCCGGCCGACCTCGCCCGGCTCCACCCGGTTCCCGCGGATCTTCACCTGGTCGTCGAGGCGGCCGAGGTATTCGAGGGAGCCGTCGGCGAGCCACCGTACGAGGTCACCGGTACGGTACAGACGGCCTTCGCCGGTGAACGGGTCGCCGATGAACCGCTCCGCCGTCAGATCGGGCCGGTTCAGATATCCCGCGGCCACCCCCGCGCCACCGATCCACAGCTCGCCCGGGACACCTGTGGGCCGCGGCTGCCCGTCCTCCCCGACCACATACAGACAGGTGTTGTCGATCGGCCGTCCGATGGGCACGCGGCCGACGGGGCGGCCGGGGTCCCCGGGGCAGTCGTGGAAGGTCACATCGACGGTCGCCTCGGTCGGGCCGTACAGGTTCACCAGGTCCGGCGTGGCACGTTCCCCGTCGTGGAAGAGCCGGTTGAACCGGTCGACGCGGGCGGCCGGCAGCGCCTCTCCGCTGCAGAAGACACGGCGCAGTGTCTCCGTCCGGTCGCGCAGGTCCGGGGTCCGCTCGGCGGCGTCGAGGAAGGCGCCGAGCATGGACGGTACGAAGTGCGCGACCGTGACGCGCCGGTCGCGGATGGTCCGGCCGATCACCCGAGGGTCCTTCTCACCGCCGGGCGGCAGAAGCGCCACGCTCGCTCCCTCAACCGCCCACCAGAACAGCTCCCATACGGACACGTCGAAGGACACGGGTGTCTTCTGGAGCAGTACGTCGCCCTCGCCGATCGGGTACGCGCGCTGCATCCAGGCCAGCCGGTTGACCACCGAGTGGTGCCGGACCTGGACGCCCTTGGGCTTGCCGGTGGAGCCGGAAGTGTAGATCACATACGCGAGGTCCGAGCCGTCGGCCGCCCGCTCAAGCGGGGAGTCGTCGCCGTGCAGCAGTTCCGCGACACGGTGCACGGGCACACCCTCCGCCACCGCGCTCTCCGGCATGCGCTCGTCCGACACCAGCACGGCGGCCGGACGGCTGTCGTCCAGCAGGAAGCGGATGCGCTCGCGCGGATATCCCGGGTCCACCGGGACATAGGCGCCGCCCGCTTTGCCCACCCCCATCAGCGCGATGAGCAGGTCCGGGCCGCGCTCCAGCGAGACGGCGACCCGGTCTCCCGGGCCCACGCCGTCCGCTCGCAGCGCCCGGGCGACCTGGTTGGCCCGTGCGTCGAGTTCGGCGTAGGTCAGGGCGTCGTCCGGGCCGGGACCCAGCACGGCGATCCGCTCCGGACCGCGCGCGACCTGGCGCTCGAAGAGCCCGCAGAGGGTGGCGTCCCGCGGATACGCGACGCGGTCTCCCCGGCCGCGCCGGATCAGCTCTTCCCGCTCCGTGGCCGGGAGCATCGGCACCGCGGACACCGGCCCGTCCGCCAGGTCCACGCCCTCTTCCAGCAGATACTTCAGGTGCCCGGCCAGCGCCTCGATGGGGAAGTCGTCGTCGAAGACGTCCGTGGCGTAGTCCAGGTCGAAGCGGATCTCCTGCGCGTCGTCGAAGTCCAGCACCACCACCGAGAGGGCATCCTGCTCATGACAGGGCGATTCCATCCACGTCTCGAGGTCGATGGCCGGGCCGGGATCCGGGCGTCCGGCCCGGAGATAGGACAACGTGACATCGAACAACTGCCGGTTACCGCCGTGGAGTCCGGGTAACGCGCGTACGACGTCCCCGAGGGCCACCCGCTCGTGCCGGCGCAGTGCACGGGTGGCACTCCGCGTCCGGTTGACGATGTCGCGCAGCGGCTTCCCGTCGTGGGCGGGCAGAAGCAGGGGCAGCGTGTTCGCGAAATGCCCCACGGTGTCCATGAATTCATCCGGCCGGTTCAGGACCGGAACGCCCAGGATCACCTCCTCGGTGCGATGCACCCGCGTCAGGTAGGCGCCCAGCATCGTGGCGATATAGGGAAACAGCGGCAGTTGGGCCCTACGGACGCGTTCCGCCCATGAACGGTCCAGTGTGAAGGAGTGGCGGGCGCCTGCGCGTGGTGCGCTCGCCGGCTTCCTGGGGAACAGCGCGGGGACCGCGCCGACGAGGGCGGAGCGGTGGGCCTCCAGGTCCGCGGTGTTCTCCTCGGATCCCTGGTAGGCGGCATCCCGCGCGGAGAACGAGCGGTACGGCGGCGCGCCGCTCTCCGCGGCGGCTCCGCCCACCACCATCGCCGCGTAATCGTCGAGAATCCGGCCGCTCGTCAGGGCGAGCGACCAGCCGTCCATCACCAGGTGGTGCGCGACCAGTTGGAGGTGCGTCACGCGGGGGCCCTCCACCAGGATCGCCACCCGGACCATCGGCTGATCACGCAGCGGCATCCGGCGCTGCTGGAATGCGCGCACCCAGCGGCGGCAGGCCGCCGCCGGATCGCTTTCCCGTGACAGGTCGGTCGTTTCTACAGCGGGCGGCTGGGGTTCGACCCACTGACGGGGTGTCCCGTCCTGGTCGTCGAATCGCAGGCGCAGAGCGTCATGACGCCGCAGGGCTTGCTCGGCACACTGGCGGAGGACACCGAGATCCACATCCCCGGTGAGTTTCTCATGACATGAGACATTGTACTGCGGTGATTCCTCGGACTGTGCGGCGGAGACCCAGATGTCGAGCTGATATCGCGTCAAGGGGAAAGGCGGCTCGGGTGATTTCATTGTCACGATCTCCGGGTGAGACGTTGGGGGGCCGGCTGCCGGTCGAACGAAGGAATGAGAAGGACGGCGGAAGAAAGAAAGCGAAGGACCAGTGGCGAGGGCGCACTAGTACCAGCGCACCAGTGCCGCGGCGGCGTTCATACCGCCGCCGATGGAGGCCAGCAGGAGGTTTTCCCCCCGCTCCAGGGGCCGGTCCCGGTCTGCCGCACACAGGGTGACAGGAATGGAGGCGCCCGCGGTGTTCCCCAGGTGGGGAGCGGTGAGCGGCATACGCTTACGGTCGATTCCCGTCATATCGGCGAAGGACTCCAACAGGCGGGGGTTCGCCTGATGGAAGATGAACCGGTCAATTCCTCCCAGACTCAACCCGGCGTCGTCCAGGACCTGGTCCACGATCTTGGGCAGAGTCGTGTGCACATACTGCCGGATCGCACGCCCGTCCATCTTCAGGAAATTCTGCCCGGATTGGAGCGCTGCCCGATCGAGCGGCAGAGCCGTGCCGCCGGCCGGCACGCCGACGAGATGGTTGAGGGCGCCATCGCTGATGGTCCGCATGGCCAGCAGTCCGTAGCCCTCCGGTACGGGGCCGAGCAGCACGGCTCCGGCGCCGTCCCCGAAGAGGCTCACGGTGCTCCGGTCGGTGCGGTCCATGATGGTGGAGAACATATCGGCGCCCACCACCAGCACATGTTCGGTATCCGGCGACGCCGACCGCAGACCGTCGGCGACGGCCACGCCGCACAGGAAGCCACTGCACACCGCGTTGACATCGAAGGCCGGCATGACGCGCAGCCCGAGTTTGTGCTGCACGATGGCGGCCGTCGCCGGCTGGGGCACATCGGGTGTGCAGGTGGCCAGTATCAGAGCGTCGATCAGCTCCGCGGCGCCGTCGCATTGGGAGAAGATCTGCCGCACCGCGTGCACCGCGAGATCCGAGGTGGCCGTTCCGGTGCTCGCATAACGTCTCTCGAGAATTCCCGTGCGTTCGTGGATCCATTCCTCCGATACGCCGGCCCATTCGGCTATCTGATCGTTTCCGACCACGCGATCGGGTACATGAGATCCGATGCTGATGATCCCTGTGGGCATGGGGAAATCCAGTTCGTCGATGGCCAGGCGGCGCGCACGGCGGTCCTGGCTCGGGGAAGGAAAACAGGAATCGCGCTGTTCCTTGAATTTCTTCTCGTCGACAGTCGGCGGACTCACATGGAAAGGGATGCCTCGACGGAGGGAAGCTTAGCCTGCGCCAGAGAAATCAGTCACTGTGACGTGCACCACTTTATTCCCCCGATGAACGGTGGCCCATAGTCCGTTTTCGGCCCCCGTCGCTTCAAACTGACACAGTTCTGCCATACATGGATTTCCGGGTCACCTTTAAGCGGTGTCAGTTACGGCTGAAAATACGAGAGAGCGCGGCCCCGACATCGGTCGCCGAGGCCGATCTGCCGCGCGACCCCTTCCCCGAGACCGGTCAAACCAGCCCCAGGGGCACGGCACTCTACCCCGGCAGCCCCCGCCGGCCGGTACGGCCGAAGGTCCCCGGGGCCCAACCGCGATGTCACATCCCAGGCACCCCGGTCCGTCCAGAGGTCGGTGATGCATCAGATGCCGCACTTCGAAAGGGACAGGAAAATGCTTGACAGGCTGGCCAGACTGGTCATCCGACGCCGAGTGGCGGTTCTTGTGGTGAGTCTCGTACTCGCCGTGGCCGGAGGAATCGCGAGTACGACCCTCTTCAGCAAATTGGCCGCGGGCGGGTTCGACGACCCGCACTCGGAGTCCGGACGCGCCGTCAAGATGCTCTCCGACACGTTCGGCCAAGGCCAGCCCAACCTCACCGTGCTCGTCACCGTCGACGGCAGTGTGGACGATCCCGCCGCCCGGACCGCGGCCGGCGAGCTCACCCGGAAGCTGAGCAAGGAGCCCGGTGTCGAGAACGTCACCTCTTATTGGACGGCGGGCAAACCGCCCCGGATGAAGAGCAGAAACGGCGATGCGGCCCTGATCACCGGCACGGTGACCGGCGACGACTCCACGGCGCAGAAGCGCGTCGCCGAGCTGGCCGATGCCTACGAAGGCGAACGAGCCGGTCTCGACGTGACGTTCGGCGGCAATACGGAGTTCCAGGCCGAGTTTCTGGAGCAGGGCCAGAAGGACGCCCAGACCGGTGAGATCATCGCCATCCCGCTCACCCTGGTCGTGCTGGTCTTCGTCTTCGGAAGCCTGATGGCCGCCGCCCTTCCGCTGATCGTCGCCATCGTCGCGATGATGCTCTCCATGGGGCTGATGTGGCTCCTGGCGGAAGTGACGGCCGTCGGATCCCTCTCCGCGAGCGTCGTGACCCTGCTGGGTCTGGGGCTCGCGATCGACTACAGCCTGCTCTTCGTCAACCGCTACCGGGAGGAACTGGCCTCCGGGAAGCAGACCGAGGAGGCTCTCCGGGCGACGATGACCTCGGCCGGACGGACGGTGCTCTTCTCGACGCTCACGGTCGCGGTGGCCTCCAGCTCCATGGTGTGGTTCCCGCTTCTGGCCGTACGGTCGATGGGCTACGCGGGCGCGCTGACCGCCGTGCTGTCCGGTGCGGCCGCGCTGCTCGTGCTCCCCTCGGTGCTCGCCATGCTGGGTGACCGGATCGAGCGCGGCCGGGTCATCTGCCGCAAGAAGCGCGCCGCCGGGGCCGCGGAGGGCAACGGTGCCGCCGCGAACGGGTTCTGGCACCGCCTGGCGACGCTGGTGATGCGGCGCCCTCTGCCGATCGCCACGGCGGTCACGCTCCTTCTGCTGCTGCTCGGCGCACCGTTCCTCGGCATCAACATCGGCATGCCGGACGAGCGCGTGATGCCGGAGTCGTCGTCCGCGCGCCGGGTCGCCACCGCCGTCAAGGAGGACTTCGTCGGCAGCGGGCAGAACGCGCTGGTGGTGATCGCGCCCGAGGGCGGATCGGACGGAAAGGCAGTCGAGGGGTACGCGAAGCGGTTGTCATCGCTGCCCGGTGTCGCCGCGGTGCGCACCTCCACTGGAAGCTACGCGGAAGGCGACCTCGCCACCCCCGCCGACCAGCAGTCACGGGGCTTCGCCGCCAAGGGCGCCGTCTACTTCTCGGTGATGCCGGCGTCGGACAGCCCGGACGAGGCCGGGCGGATCGTCGGCGAGATCAGGGACAGCGAGGCGCCGTTCGAGGTCCTGGTGGGCGGCATGGCGGCCACCAACGAGGACGCCGCGTCCGCTCTGGTGAAGTGGCTGCCGTACGCGCTGGGCACGCTGCTGCTCGCGATGCTGGTGCTGCTGTTCCTGGTCACCGGGAGCGTTCTGTTGCCCTTCCTGGCCGTGGTGCTCAGCCTGCTCAGTCTGACGGCGACGTTCGGAGCGCTGGTGTGGGTGTTCCAGGACGGCCATCTGGCGGGGCTGTTCGGCGGTTTCACCGTGACCGGCAATATCGCGGCGACGATCCCGGTGATCCTCTTCGGCCTCGCCTTCGGTCTGGCCATGGACTACCAGGTGTTTCTGCTGTCCCGTATGCGGGAGGAGTACGAGCTGACGGGTTCCCCGACGAAGGCGGTGACCCACTCTCTGGAGCACACGGGTCGGATCGTGACCGCCGCCGCGGTGGCCATCTCGATCGTCTTCCTCGCGTTCACGGCATCGGACATCTCCCTGGTGAAGGCGTACGGTGTCGGGCTGCCGCTGGCGGTCCTGATGGACGCGACGCTCATCCGCGGTGTGCTGCTCCCCGCCGCGATGCGGCTGGGCGGCGCGGCCACCTGGTGGGCGCCGCCGCGGCTTCGGCGGCTGCACTCCCGCCTCGGCCTGCGGGAGGAGGCGAACCCGCCGCAGCCGCGGAAGGAGCGGGAGCAGACACCGGCCGGCTGACCGCCGGCCGGCGTGAGCGGCTCCCGGTCAGCGGTGGCTCAGGACAGGAAACTGCCGTACGGGCCGTTCAGGATCCCGTTCTTCTGGGACTGGCTGAAGTGACAGTTCGGGTAGTCGTAGAACGACGCGGACATCGGTGTGCCGTCGGTGGACGTGGAGTCGGGCAGACCGAAGGCGTGGCCCAGCTCGTGCACCATGCCGCCGTACCACCGGTTCATATTGCCGTTGGTACCGGCGGCACCGTCGGCGTCGTGACCGCTGAGGATCACCCAGCCGCCGCCACCGCCGCCACCGGAGACGCCCTGCTGCTCGGCGCTGATCTCGCCGACGCACAGCCAGCGCGAGTCCGGGGCGTTGAGAGCCAGCTTGCGCATCAGCTCCTGCTGCATGTTGAAGACCACCCACCAGTACGGGTCGTCGCCGTTCCGCGTGTTCTCGTACCAGGCCCGGTTGTGGTCGCCGTTGACCACCTCGACCGCCGGGTTGTTCAGCGTGAAGGTCTTGCCGAGTTCCTGGCGGTAGTAGCGCTGCGCCTCCTTCATCACATTGGTGATGCCATCGGGGTACCGCTGGTCGAGTGCCACATCCGTGGGCTTGAGCCAGAACACTCGCACGGTCTTGGACGGCGGGGCGGCGGCCGAACGCGCCGTCGCCCCAGTCGCCGCCTCGGCGACCCCCGTCAACACCCCGGAGCCCAACGCTGCCACCCCCGCCGTCGCGGTCAGCACCGCGCGGCGTGTCATCTTGCGACTATCCACCGAACACCTCCTCGATGAATCAGTACATGACAAGACGAAGTTAGCACCAACTTGCGGTATTGCGAATGACGTTCGAAATCTCGAAAACGCCTGGGCGGCGGGTCTTAACGGACACCTTCGAAGAAGGTGTGCCCGAAGCCCCGCCGACCCGGAGCGAAGGTCAGCCCAGAGCGCGGGTCAGCCCAGAGCGGGGGTGTACTCCACCGGAAGGGCCGCGATGCCCCGCAACCAGATGGAGGACCGCCACACCAGCTCCTCGGGCGACACGGCCAGCACCACATCCGGCAGCCGGTCGAGCAGCACCTCGATCGCCGTCATGGCGATCACCTCGGCCAGCTCCCGGGCCGGCACCGGGCAGCTGTGCTCTCCGTGGCTGAACGACATATGGGCCTGGTTGCCCGTCGCGTCGGCCCGGAAATCCGGCCGTACGCTCGGATCCGCGTTGGCCGCCGCGAGGCCCAGAACCAGGCAGTCGCCCTTCTTGATGCGCTGTCCGCCGAGGGTGGTGTCCTCGGCGGCCCAGCGCCCGATGAAGGCGGGAACCGGGGTGTTCTCCCACAGCACCTCGTTCAGCGCCTGACCGATGCTGCGCCGCCCGCCGGCCATGGTGATCGCGAACCGCTCGTCCGTCAGCATCAGCCCCAGCGCGTTGCCGATCCAGTCGGTCGTGCTCTGATGGCTGGCGTACACCGTGCCGATCAGATCGTTGACGATCTCCTCGTCGGTGAGCGCCGCCCGGTGCGCCGCCATCTGCGCCGGGATGCCCGGCATACCGGGGTTGCTCCGCACCTCGGCCATCAGCGTCACCATGCGGTTGTGCACCCGCTGGTACGCGGCCACGCTGCCCTCGTTGGCGCTGACCATCTCGACCGTGTCGCGCTGAATGGCCACCGCCGTGTCCGGGGCCAGGCCGAACAGCCGGGTCACCACCCGGATCGGCACCTGGCTGGCGTAGTCGGCCACCAGCTCGGCGCGGCCACTGCCCGCGAAGGTGTCGATCAGCTCGTCGGCCACGCGCTCGGACTCGGCGCGCAACTCGAACTGGTCCACCGACGCCAGCGCGTCGAACATCGCCTCGGCCCGCCGCACGTGCTCGGCGCCCTCGGCGAACAGCATGGTCGGCCGGTAGCCGACGAACGGCATCAGCGGCCAGTCGGCCGGGATGTGCTCCCATGCGTGCCAGCGGCGCGAGTCACGGGCGAAGAGCGTGGGATCGGAGGTGACACGGTGCAGCTCCCGGTAGCCGAGCACAAGCCAGGCCGGGATGTCGCCGTCGAGCAGGATCGGCGCCACCGCGCCATGGTCCCGGCGCAACCGCCGGTAGAGCTCAGCCGGGTCGGCCTGAAGCTCCTCGGTGTGCATCCGTACGGCGCCGGGGTGCGCCGGGCAGCCGGTGAGAGAGGATGGGCCGTCGACCGGCGAGGGGTGGTGCACGTTCGTCACGCTGTCAGCTCCGGGGCGAAGGAGTCGGGAAGTCCAGGGAGTATACGTACAGGTGAGCCGGTCGTCAGCGGCTGAACCTCCCGCAATGACGTCCCGCCATGAGAACCCGAGACTTTCCACGCACGGTAATCTCAGCGGGATGAACGCCCCCTCCCCCATCGGGCCCTTGGACATCCTTACGGCGCTCGGCGCGCCCTTCCGGCTGCATGAGCACCCCGACGCTGTCGGCTCCCTGGAGGCGTGCGCCGCGCTGGGCGTTCCGCTGGAGCAGACCGTCAAGACCCTCGCCTTCGTCACCCCCGAGGACCAGCTCCTGCTGGCGGCGCTGCCCGGCCACGCACGGCTGCGGTACGGCGTGCTGGCCCGCGCGGCCGGGATCCGCCGCGCCGATCTGTCCCCGGCCGGGGCCGACCGGCTGGCGCGGGCGGGGATGCGGCCCGGCGGGGTCTGCCCCGTGTCCGCGGACCGGGCCGCGGCGGTGGTGTTCGACGAGACCATAAGGGGCCTGGGGCGTGTGCACTGCGGCAGCGGCCGGCCCGACAGCAGCATCGAGATCGATACGGCGGATCTCATGGCCGCCGTCCCGACAGCCGTGAGCGCGCCGATCGCCGACCTCCCGACCAACCAGCCGGCGTAACCGACTCCGCCGCGACTGATCAGCTCCAGGCGTTGCCGGTGGGCGCGGCGTTCTCGGCCTGCCCGCGCGAGTCCCGATCGGCCAAGCGCGGGCAGGCCGCCTTTCCCGTGCTACGCGCTCTAGTTGCCGCGCAGCACCGTGGTGACCTTGTTCCCGGCGTAGTCCTCCAGCACGGCGACGACCTTGCTGGTGGAGCCGGCCATGGTCACCGTCATCGCCGGGCGGGTGGTGCGGCCGCGGACGATATACGGCTTGTTGCCCGACCCGTACGTGGTGGCGAACGACTTGGGCTGCCCGTCCTCCAGGACGGTCAGCGTGTGCCAGTCGGCAAGTGTCGGGCGGGAGAAGGTGAACGTATTGCCCGAGATCTTGACGGCGGTGGCGGGGTAGGGGCTGATCTCGGTATCGGCGAAGGTGCCACGTACACCTGTGGCCGTACCGTCCGTGCCGCCCGTGCCGTCGTCGGTCTTTGCGGTGAGGAGGTATTCGTCCCCGTTGACGGGTACGCCGGTCAGGGTCGCGCTCGTCTGCTGACCGGTCACCGTGACCTTCTTGGTGAAGGGGTTGGCGGTGTCGAGGCTGCGGACCTCCAGCGTGAGCGGCCGGCCGGTCTGCCTCGGGGACCATGTGGCCTTCAGCGTCCCGTCGGAGCCCGCCTTGGCGGTCAGGTCGGCCGGGGCCGAGGACAGATCGAAGGGCACGGTCGCGGGTTTGCTCCGGGATCCGTCGGGGCCGACCGCGACGAGCTTGATCGTCCCTGAGGTGGCGGTGAACCGCTTGACGTAGTAGACGTCGTCGTAGATGCCACCGAGGTAGGTGTCGTCGAGGTAGACGTCGTAGCGGCGGACCGTGTCGTAGTCGCTTCGCTGCCAGGACAGGAACAGCTCGTCGCTGCCCGGCAGCAACTGGTCGATGCGCAGCTTCTCGGGCTTGGCCGGGGTGCGGTCGACACCGTCGTGCAGGGCCAGGGCGCCCAGGTTGACCTGGTAGTTCTCGATCGGCTGTGCGCCTGCGGCGACGACGAGGCCAAGCGAGGCGATGTGCTCACCGGCGTACTTCGACAGGTCGGCGGAGACGGTGGTCCATCCCGCGGTGCGCTTACCGGAGCCGGACAGCGGCACCTGCACCACCTTGCTCGGATCGGAGGCCAGCACCAGCGCGAGCCGGAGCTGCGAGTCGTCGTCCGCCGAGGGCTTGTTGTACGTCAGGGAGAGGGACGACCCCGCCTTGACGCTCAGGTCGGTCTTGTAGAGGCGTACGGTGTTGTCGCTGTCGAGCCTGCCACTGAGCACCAGCGAGCTGCCCCCGTTGTACGCCCCGATCTTCTGGTACGAGAAGCGGCCGGCGGGCGTGTACTTGGGGCCGTAGTCGAAGTCGGCCCTGAGCGGCGAGCTCGCGGCGTCGATCCACCACTGCCAGGTCACCGGGATGTCCTGGAGGTTGATGTTGCCCCACTCGGCGCCGTTGGAGAGCTTGCCGTCGCTCCAGGTCGACAGGCCGTGTCCGGTGTTGAAGGACGTCGCGAAGGTGCCGCCCTTGATGACCGAGCGCTCGGCGACGTACTTCGAGATGCCCTTCCAGCTGCCCTCAGGCGTGGTGGACCCCTGGGACGAGCCGGTCCACCAGCGGCGTTCCCGGTCGAAGACCGCCGACTGCACCTTGTCGTCGGTCTTGTTCGCGTAGTCGGAGGAGACGAAGTCGGCGCCGAGCGTGGCGATGGCGTTCATGGGCGCGCCGTCGGTGCCGAGGTTGTTGTCGAGGTTGTACGGCTGGTCGAACTGGTACATGCCCGCCTCTACGCCGGCGAAGACGCTCTTGCGGGGGTTGAGGCCCAGGCTCTCCGCGTAGCTCTTCGACCGGGTGAGCTTGGACTTGTCCCACCAGTAGTTGAGGAAGACCGAGTCGGACACATCGCCCTCGGCCTTGTCCCGGACGAACGGGGCGTTGACCGAGTTGAACTCGTTCTGGTACGAGACCCTGCCGCTGGTGTTGTCGATGGAGTCGTACCACTGCACATACAGGCCGCCGTCGCGCAGCTGCTTGAGGAAGCGCTTGAAGGTGGGGATGTCGGCCGCGGCGACCGCGTCCTCCTGGTTGAAGAAGTAGCCGTCGAAGCCGTAGTACTTGGCGACCTCGACGAGCTTCGCGGCGGCGGGGAAGTTGCCGGCGGCGTCCCGGACGAGCAGTTCGGAGTACGTCTGGTCGCCCCGGTCGTTCGGAGAGAAGAAGATGCAGCCCAGCGACCGCACGCCGTTCGCGTGGGCGGCGTTGGTGTAGCCGGGGTTGGGCAGGTTGACCGCCCCGAACTCGAACCACTTCTCCTTCCAGTCGAGATTGGGGTCGTAGTAGTTCACGGGCACGCCCTCGGTGGGCATGCCGTGCCAGGAGGCGTACACATCGGAGTACTGCCAGTAGTTGAAGAGGTACTGGCTGAACTCGTTGGTGTACGGGTGGCTCTCGAAGAACGCGTTGCCGTAGTCGCCCGCGAGGGTCAGCTGTTGGGTGTCGGCGGGCAGCGCCGGGTTGCGCTGGGTGGTGGCATCGGGGGCTATCCGGGTCTGCAGCGGTACCTTGGCGCGCAGCAGCTCGGCGTCGGTGTCGTCGGCGGGGTTCCAGCGCAGCAGGTCGGTGGAGGAGTAGCCGTGCTGGTAGGGCTGGTTGGCGCCGACGGCGCTCTCGCCCGTCCAGGGCAGAGTGTCGCTGGCCACAGCGGTGCCGGCGCCCAGGGTCAGGGCCAGTGCCGCTGCCAGGGCACCGGTGCGTGCACGGACCGAGGCCCGTCTTGTGGTGTCGCGTTGTCGTGCCATGCCATTTCCTCGCTTTCCCTAGGGTCTGTCGTCAAAGGGGGCGTTCGTCCTGGGTGTGCGCTCGGTTGAGTACTTCCGCGTCGCTGACCGAGCTGTAGTAGGTGCGCCCGGTCGGCTGGGCAGGGATGAGGGATTCGATGCCGCGGACGCTCAGTGCGTCCGGGGCCGCGGCGGATGTGGACGTGGCCAGGGCGGGGCGCGCTCCGGCGCGGGCATGGTCCATCCAGGTCTCGAACACGCCACCGCCCGGGGCGAGTTCGGCGCGGGAGACGGGGACGTCCTCGTCGTCGACCGGGATCACGACAGCCTCGCGACGAGGCAAGGGGCGGGGTCGGTCACGGAGCTCGTCGGCGAGTGCGGCGAAGCGCCGTCCGATCGGCTTCACCGCGCCGTCGGCGTCGATCAGACCGAGGCTGTGCTCGAGATCGGGGAAGTCCCCGAGCCGGCGTGACACATCGTGCGAGCACCACCAGGTGATGCCCCACAGCGCCTCGCTGTCGGCCGCGGTCCGTACCGTCCGTTCACAGAAGTCGGGCGCCTGGTCCTCGGTGAGGTGGTTCAGCGGGGCTCCGACCTCCTGGAGCCACACCGGGCGGGCGGGGTCGATGGCGAAGGCGCGGGAGAGCTCGATGAGGTAGGCGGCGTGGTGGACGCTCTCATGGGACATGGCGCCGTACCCCTGCGCCGTTCCGTTGAAGATCCACGAGTGCACCACGCTCATCTGGCCGTACCGGCTGGAGTGGGCCGGCACGAAGGGGTGGCCGTCGGCGTACCAGACGGCGTCGTATTCGGCGTTGAGCCGAAAGTGGCGGCGGTCGCGCGGCCCGGTGCCGTGCAGGGCGTCGAGCCAGGACGTCACCTGGGGGGTGGTGGCGGGCATCCGGTTGGGGTGCACCGCCGAGGTGAACTGGTTGACCTCGTTGCCCAGGGTCAGCCCGAGGAAGTTGGGCAGATCGTGCAGCTGCTCGTCGAACGCCTCGACCAGCAGGGCCTGGGCGGCGATGGCGTCGGGGTCGCTGAACATGCTGCGCCGGTGCCAGTTCGCCAGCCAGCTCGGCACGAAGTCGAAGCCGGACAGATGCCCTTGGAGGACATCGACACTGGCGTCGAGTCCGGCGTCACCGGCGATCTCCACGACCTCGCGGATGTCCTGGAGGGCGCGGTGGCGGATCAGGGTCCGGTTCGGCTGCACCACGGGCCACAGCGGCAGGATGCGTACGTGGTCGATGCCCAGGCCGGCCAGGGCCTTCATATCGCGGCGGGTAGCCTCCCGGTCCGGGGCCAGCCAGGAGTAGAACCAGTCCTGGGAAGGCGTGTAGTTGACTCCAAACCTCAGCATGTCAACCTTTCAGGCCGCCGGCTTCCAGCCCGCGGAAGAAGTAGCGCTGCAAGACGGCGAAGAACGCCACGATGGGGAGCAGGGCGATGATGGTGCCGGCCGCGATCAGGCGCGGGTCGTCGTAGAAGGTGCCGCGCAGCCGGTTCAGGCCGACGGTGAGGGTGTAGTTCTGTTCGTCCGACAGGACGATCAGGGGCCAGAGGAAGTCGTTCCACGAACCGACGAAGGCGAAGATGGCCACCACCGTGATCACGCCCTTGACCTGCGGCACGGATACCCGGATGAACCGCTGCCAGGCGTTGGCGCCATCGACGATGGCGGCCTCTTCGAACTCCGCGGGGAGGTTGCGGAAGGCGTTGCGCATGAGCAGCACGTTCAGCGCCGCCACCAGGGTCGGCAGGGCGACCCCGAACAGCGTGTTCACCAGCCCGGCGGTCCTGACCGTGAGGAACTGGGCGATCAGCACGGTCTCGGACGGGACCAGCAGGGCGGCCACGACGACCGCGGTCGCCAGGCCCCTGCCGCGGAACCGCAGCTTGCCCAGGGCGTAGCCGGCGCAGGTGGCGCCGACAACGTTGCCAACCACGGCCATGGCCGCCACTGCCAGCGAGTTCAGCAGATAGCGCGGCACCGGAACGCGGTCGAGCACCGTGGCGAAGTGGTCGAGGGTGGGGTGTTTGGGGATCACCGCGGGCGGCCGGGTGTACAGCGGTTCACCGGAACCTTTGAGGGACAGCGAAAGCTGCCACACCAGCGGTCCGGCCAGGAGCACGGCCATGAGTACGAGGATGAGACAGCGCGCCACGGAGCCCGGCCGGGCCCTGCGCCGCCGGGCGGCCGTGGTGCGCGAGCGGGAAGAGAGCTGAGCCATCAGGAACTCCTCTGCCTGCGCTGCACGGCGAGTTGTACGAGCAGCAGCGCGCCGAGGACCACGAACATGAAGAGGCTGATCGCGCCCGCGTACCCGGTGCGCGCCTGCAGCCCGGTGCCTTCCCGCTGGATCAGCATGGTCATGGTCAGATCGCCGCCGCCCACTCCTCCGGTGCCTCCGGTGAGCACGTAGATCTCGCCGAACACGCGGAAGGCCGCCACGGAGGACAGCACGGCGATGAGGGTCATCGTCGAACGCACCCCGGGGACCGTGACGTTCAGGAAGGTGCGCACCACACCGGCGCCGTCCATCGCCGCCGCGTCGTACAGGCTCTGGTCGATATTGGCCAGGGCCGCGAGGTAGATGACCATGTAGTAGCCCAGGCCGGTCCATACGGTGACGAACATCGCGCTGAAGAGCAGCAGCCACCGGTCGCTGAGGAAGGGTACGGGCTCGGCGACCAGGTGGAGCGTGTCGAACAGCGCGTTGACCAGACCCCGTTTGTCGAGCATGTTCGTCCAGATCAGCCCGACGACCACGGGCGACATGACGACGGGCAGATACATGGTGGTGCGGAAGAAACCCGAAAGCCGTCCCGCGCCGCTCACCAGCGTGGCGAGGATGAGCGGGAGGACCACCATGCAGGGCACCACGCACACGGTGTAGAGCGTGGAGTTCAGCAGGGCGGTGGTGAAGCGCTCGTCGGCGAACATCCGGTGGAAGTTCTCCCAGCCGACGTAACTCCCCTGCCGCAGCAGGGTCGAGTCCGTGAAGGCCAGCCCCAGGGTGTTCGCGAACGGCACCATGACCATGAGCACGATGACGGTCAGCCCGGGCAGCAGAAACAGCCACGGGGTCAGGAACCAGCGGTGCGTGGCCAGGACGGTCCCCCCGCGGCGAGGCGGACGGCCGCCGCCTCGCTTGAGGGGGGTCCCAGGCCGGGGTTCGATGGTCACTTGTTGGCGTCCAGGCGCTCGTTGGAGTACTTGACGGAGTCGTCCAGCGCCTTCTTCACCGACTTCTTGCCCAGCAGCGCCTGCGCTATCTGCTCGCGCAGCGTCTGGCTGTCGGCCGACCCGGAGAACGCCGGCGGCCACCACACGACGGCCTTCTTCACCTGGGCGGTGCTCTCCAGCCGCACCTTGGTGGCCGGGTCCCCGTCGCCCTTGGTGAAGTACGCGTCGTCCAGCGTCCCGGCCGACGAGGGGAAGACCGAAGCCTTCTTGGCGAAGGCGAGCTGGTTGGACGAGTCCGTCACGTACTTGGCGAAGGCGAGCGCCAGGGACTGGTTCTTGCTGTTGGCGTTGACGACCAGGGACTCGATGTACATGTTGGGCGCGCTGTTGTTGATCCGGGGCCCGATGCCCAGGTTCTTGTAGACCTCGGGCGCGGTGGCCTTCAGATCGTCCAGCGTGTACGAGCTGCCGGGCAGATAGGCCAGGCGGCCCGCCTTGAACTCCTCGACCTCCTTGGTCTGCAGATTGTTCAGCGCCTCCTCGTCCATCCCCTTCTTGGCGTACAGCTTGCGGAACCGCTCGACGTACTCCACGCCCTTGGCGTCGTTGTAGGTGAACTTCTCGCCGCGCTCGTCCATGAGCGGCACGCCGTACTCGCCGAAGGTCTCGATGGCGGGCATCCTGGCGATCATCATCGTGTCCGAGCACTTCTCGGCCATGGTCTCCGCCTGGTCGAACAGCTCGTCGTAGGTGGCTGGCAGCTTGTCGGGGTTCAGCCCGCACTTCTTGAACAGGGCCTTGTTGAAGAAGGACGGACCGGTGTTCAGATACCACGGGTAGCCGTACGTGCCACCGCCCAGGCCGTCGAAGGTCATGGCCTCCCACGCCTTGTCCAGATACTTGCCCTTGGCCTTCGGGTCGGCCTTGCCCAGGTCGAGCAGGACACCCGCCTGTGCCAGGGTGTAGGCGGCCTCCGGCCCCATGTCGACCACGTCGGGGAGGGAGTTGGCCGCGGCATCGGCCGACAGCTTGTCCTGGTAGCCCTCGGCGGGCTGGTCCACCCACTTGATGTCGGTGCCCGGGTGGGCCTTCTCGAACGCGGCGATGAGGCCATTGAAGTACGAGGTGAACTTGTCGTTCTTCAGATTCCAGGTCTGGAAGGTGATCTTGCCGGACACCTTTCCGTCCGATGCCTTGGCCGAGGTGTCGCCGCCACCACCGCCGCCGGTGACACAGGCGGACAGCAGCAACGATCCGAGGGCCAGTCCCGCGGTGAGCGCGGCCCGTCTTCCCGCTGACTTCATTCGTCTTCTCCTCACATGGGGTGTGCGATGGCGCCTTCGGGGCAGGGTGCGATGCGCAGGGTCGCCACCTGGAAGGGGCCGAGTTCCAGGGCCGCACCGTCGGCGGGACGGCGCGCGCCGGCCGAGGTCCGGGGCAGCGCCGTGGACAGGTGGTTGCTGGCGGCGTCCTCGGCGACTTCTTCGGCCGGGAGTTCGCGTTCCAACAGATCGGTCTCCCATACGACGGCGTCCGCGGCGAGTCCGGCACAGGGTCGGAGCAGGGCTCGCGCCCGGGCGCCCTGCGTCTCGTAGACCCGTACGATGACGTCGCCGGAGCCGTCGTCGGCGAGTTTGATCCAGTCGACGACGGCGTGACCCGTCAGCGGCTCGATGGCCACCAGGGGTTCCCGTGGTGGGAGCGCCGCGATGTCGGGCGCGTTGAACAAGGACGCGGCCTCCACCGCGGCGGGCACATCCGCACCGGGCAGCAGCGCCCAGCGGAAGTGGTGGCGGCCCACATCGGCGTCCGGGTCCGGGAAGCGGCTGCCGCGCAGCAGCGACAGCCGTACGACGGTGGAGTCGCGGTCGGCGCGGGCGTCGGCGCCGTACATGGTGTCGTTGAGGATCGCCAGCCCAAAGGCGCCGTCGGCCACCTGGATGTACCGGTGCATGGCGGCCTCGAACATCGCGTCCTGTGCCCCGGTGTTGACCAGGAGCGGCCGCTCGACGTAGCCGTACTGCGTCTCGAACCGGGCCGTACGTGCCATGACGTGGACCGGCAGAGCGACCTTGAGCAGGCGCTCACGCTCCTGCCAGTCGACCTCGCACTCCGTCTCGAACCGTCCGGTGCCCGCCCGCAGCCACATCGTCAGCGTGACGGTCGACGCACCGAACCGCCGGACGACCTCGACGCCGGCGTCGGGTCCGTCCTGGACCACGGTCCGGCTGGTGACGTCGTCGACCACCTGGAAGTGCCGCAGGGCGTGGCGGTCCACGTCCCATGCGTCCCACCGCACCGGCTCGTCGCGGAACAGTTGCAGTACGCCCGCGCGCCCGCAGGGCGGCACCACCTCCCGGCCGCCGCGCAGGTCGACGAGCGAGGTGATGTGGCCGTGGGCGTCGATGACGACCCGCAGCAGGCCGTCGTCCAGGACAGTCGCACCGGCTTCCCCGTCGGCGATCCGGACGGGGTCCGGCTCGCTCTCGGCGTCGGCGGTGCATGCCGATACGAACGGAGGAAGCAACTCTGCCGTCTGCCCGTGCGTCTTTCCGTCCGTCGCGGTGCCCAGGGCCTTGGCCGCCTCGTCGATGAGCTCCCGCAGGCGGGCCTCGGTGGCCCGGTAGGTGTCGCGGGCCTCGCGGTGCACCCAGCTGATCGACGTGCCCGGCAGGATGTCGTGGAACTGGTGCAGAAGCACGGCGCGCCAGATCTCGTCGAGGCGATCCTTCGGATAGGGCGCCCCGCGCAGGACCGTGGCCGCCGCGCTCAGATACTCGGCCGCCCGGAGCAGCGATTCGCAGGCCCGGTTGTGCCGCTTCATCGCCACCTGGGAGGTCAGAGTGCCCCGGTGCAGCTCGAGGTACAGCTCCCCGCGGTGGACGGGTGCCAGCGGCGGCGCGACCGACTCGACCTCGCGCAGCTCCGCCTCGGCGTCCTCGAAGAACTCCGCCGGTGTCCGGGACACCACGCGTGGCGCGCCTTCCAGGTCGGCGAAGCGGCGCAGCCGTTCCGCCATCTCCCGGGTGGGGCCGCCCCCGCCGTCGCCATAGCCGTAGGGCAACAGCGAGTGGGAGGCGATCGCCTTGTCCTTGAAGGTGGTGACGGCGTGGCGCAGTTCGCGGGCGGTGACCTCGGCGGCATAGGTCTCGGCGGGTGGGAAGTGGGTGAAGATCCGGGTGCCGTCGATGCCCTCCCACCAGAAGGAGTGGTGCGGGAAGGTCGTGGTGTCGTTCCAGGAGATCTTCTGGGTCAGGAACCAGCGGGCCCCGGCCCGCCGCGCCAACTGCGGCAGGGCGCCCGAGTAGCCGAAGGAGTCCGGCAGCCACACCTCCCGCGCCTCGATGCCGAAGCGGCTCTGGAAGTAGCGCTTGCCGTAGGTCAGTTGGCGCACCAACGACTCGCCGGTGGGTATGACGCCGTCCGGCTCCACCCACATCCCGCCGACCAGCACCAGTTGCCCGCGCTCGACATGGTCCCGGACCCGTGCGAAGAGTTCGGGGTAGTGCTCCTCGAGCCACGCGAAGTGCTGCGCCGCCGACATGGTGTAGACGAGATCGGGATGGGCGTCCAGCAGGGCGAGGGCGTTGGAGACGGTCCTGGCGAGTTTGCGCACCGTCTCGCGCAGCGGCCACAGCCACGCCGAGTCCATATGCGCATGCCCCACCGCGGTGATCCGGTGGGCGGAGGAGTGCGCGGGCGCGGCCAGCAGCGGCGCCAAGACGGCGCGTGCCAGGCGCGCGCTGCCTTCTGCGTCCGCCTCGTCGTAAACGTCCAGAGCGTGCTCGATGCCGCGGAGCAGCCGCCAGTGGCGCGGCTCGTCCTCGGTGAGTTCGGCGGCCAGACCGCCGAGCACGTCCAGGTCGGACTGGAGCGCGTACACCTCCGGCGAGAACACGGCGGTCTCCGCACGCCGTAACCGGAACTGCTCGAACGGCTCCTGCGCGCCCTTCTCACCGTGCTCGGTGACGACGAAGGGCGGCAGCCCCAACAGGAGCGGGTTGGCCGCGGCCTCCACGTAGAGCTCGAAGTGGCCCTCGGAGTCGAGCAATCCGCTGCCGGCGGCACCTTCCCACTCGCGGAGTTCCCTGAGCCGGATCGCCGTCTGCCGCGGGTGCAGCCCCTTGACGATGGTGCCGTCCGGTGTGAAGACCAGGCCCTCGCAGTGACCGCCGACGGAGTGGTCGAACCAGCCCAGGTCGAGCAGGAGGTCGATCGCTCCGGAGGTTTGGGGCTCGACCTTGCCGCGGATGCGGAACCAGGTCGTGGACCACGCCGGCCCCCAGGCGTCGCCCAGGGCGAAGGGGCGGTAGTCGGGACGGCCGCGCTGCGGTTCCGGCGTCAGCCCGAGCGCATGACGGGGGCTCACCGGCTCGCCGTCGTCGCCGACCGCCCATGCCTCGATCTCAACTGCCCCCAGACGGCGGTGGACCTGGGGAAAGATGCGTTCCCGACGCACGCGGTCGAGCCGCTCGAGTGTCCTGCTGAAGTGATTGTGCATGCGTGGTTCTCTCCGCGGAGGAGGAGCGACAGGCCATCTAATACGTTTTAGTAGTAGCGCGAGTGGCGGCAGATTAATACGTTTCAGTTCGGCGGTCACCGCAGCGCGTTGTCACGTTTGTGTAAAGTCCATGTGCGCCACGATGGAGGGTCGATGTCACCGAAGAAGAACGCCTCGTCAGGAGCGGAGGCGGACTCGGGCTCCCCCGGAGGCACGCCCATCGGGGAGCCGCCGCCCCGGCTGCGCAGCACCGACATCGCACGGCTCGCGGGCGTCTCCGTCGCGGCCGTGTCCATCGCGGTCAACGGGCGCCCCGGTCTGAGCGATGCGACCCGCAAGCGCATCCTCGATGTCGCGGATGAACTCAACTGGCGCCCGCACCTGGCCGCTCGGGCGCTCAAGGGCGCGACCAACGACGTGGTCGGCATCGTCATCGCCCGTCCCGCACGCACGTTGGGCGTCGAGCCGTTCTTCGCCCAGTTCCTCTCCGGGCTGCAGTCCTGTCTGTCCAACCGAGGGATCGCCACCCAGTTGCTCATCGTCGAGGACACCGCGACCCAGATCGCGGTCTATCGGCGCTGGGCGGCCGAGAACCGCGTCGACGGGCTCGTCCTGCTCGACCTCGCGGTCGACGACGTACGGCCACAACTCGTCGCCGATCTCGGCATCCCCGCGGTAGTGCTGGGAAGCCACGGCAACCCCATGCCGCTGACCAGCGTCTGGGTCGACGACCACGCCGCGACGGTCAGCATCCTGGACCATCTGGTCGGCCTCGGCCACCGGCGCATCGGCCACGTCAGCGGCACCGTGTCCTACCAGCACACCCAGCGCCGGCTGCGGGCGATCGACGAAGTACGCGACTCGGCCGGCATCGACGTGACGTCCATCGCCACCGACTACTCCGACGCCCAGGGCGCGTCGGCGACCCGCCGGCTGCTCGAAGCGCAGCCGCGCTACACGGCGGTCGTCTACGACAACGACGTGATGGCGGTCGCCGGACTCGGCGTGGCCACCGAGATGGGCATCCCCGTGCCCGACGAGGTGTCCGTCGTGTCCTTCGACGACTCCGTCCTCACCACCATGGCGCGCCCCACCCTCACCGCGCTCACCCGCGACACCTTCGCACTCGGCACGCTCACGGCCACCGAACTGCTCCGCGTCATGGCCGAACGCCCCCAACCCCGCCCCGTCCAGGCCCCCACTCCCCAGCTCGTCGTACGGCAGAGCACCGCCCCTCCCGCCGAGGGAGCGAACGTCAGCCGAGGCTGAACCTGACGCCTGGCGGGGAGTTCACACCAGATCGGCAGCCATGGGATTGTCGAATTTCCGGCGCATATAAGAAAGATCCTTGAGAAGGTCCGCCGAAGTGAACCGCCCGCCACCACCCCGCCGTGGGGAGCCGCCGAGCGGCAGGGCACCGGTGGACTCCCAGCGCAACCGGCCGTCGTCGTCGATGAAGCTGCGCGTGTCTCCTCTGTTGTCCGGGTGCAAGCAGTAGGGGATGTCCAAATACCCTCGTTCGAAGGCAAGCAGCAGCGCGCGGCCCACATCGGGGGCGAGGTTCAGCACCGCGCCGACCAGCGCCGCCGCCTCCTCGTACGTACGGGAGTCGGCGTCGTCGGCGGCGCGGGCGCGTGCGCGGGCCGTCGGGACGCGTCCGGCCGCCCAGGCCGCGTATTCCAGAGCGCGCACATTCTCGTCGATGGTGGGGATGCGCCGTGATTCGGAAGCCGTCTTGACGATCAGCCGCTGTGCGCCGCCGACGACCGCGAGCTCCGCCGCCTGGCCGAGCAGGCGGTAGGCGCCGTCGAGCGTTTCGGGGTAGAGGCCCATGTAGGTGTAGACGACGACATGCCAGTCGACGGCCGGCAGCAGCTCGCCGCACAGCCGCCGCAGCGCCGCGATGGCCTCCCGGTCCTGCGTCGGGTCGGTCTGCTGGGCGTAGCTGACGGATACGCTGCGGATGCCGTGCTGGACGAAGAACAGGGCTTCGAGCACGCTGATGGCCACCAGCTGGCCGGGCGGGCACAGCTGTCCGAGCATGCAGCCGCCGAACGTCTCCAGATGGGGCTCCATACCGGTGTCACGGAGCTGCGCGAAGAGTTCGCAGCTCACCTCCCAGTTGCGCACGGACTCGGACAGCGGTGTGCGGCCGTACGGCAGGCAGTAGGAGACGGGGCCGCCCTCGGTGGCGCCCAGGCGTACGGGGAGCAGTGCGCGGAAGATGCCCACCGGGTTCGCCGAGCCGTGCCGTACCTGTACGGGGAAGTCCTCGCCCTGGATGCCGGACAGCACCTGTGCGGTGGTGGCGGCGGGGTGGCTGACCAACGGGTAGCCGTTGAGGTCGATTCCCTCGCGCAGGGCGGTGGCGACGGCGTCCAGGCGTCCCACCCGGGTGTGCGCGTCGACGGTGATGGTGCCGACGGTACGGGCGGCGGCCCCGCGGGTCGCGGCGAGCCCGGCGCGCATGGCGGCCGGATCGCTGAACCCCATGCGGGGTTGTACGACCAGTCGGCCCTGCGCCGCACCGGCCCGGACGAATGCTCCAAAGTCCACCACGCCTACCGCTCGCTCATCGCGCGCCGTGGGCCTGGGCGAGGGGCCGGCCCAGGCTGTGGGTGACCGTGACGGGCAGCGCGGCGGCGAAGGCGCGCAGGGTGGCGGCCGGGTCGCTGCCCTCCTCGACGACCTCGTCGAATCCGGCCGCCCGAAGCTCCTGTGCGCGGACGCCGTCCGCGCCCTTGACGCCGAGCTTTCCGCCGATCACCACCGGGGTGACGGTGAGCCGGTGGTCTGCCCGCAGTTTCTTGATGACCCGCAGTCCGTCCTGGTAGCCATGGCCGTTGACGCTGCTCACCGCGATGAACGCGGGGGAGATTTCGGCGCATCGGGCCACCAGCAGATCGTCGGGGACGCAGGGGCCCAGGTTCACCACGGAAAAACCCAGTTCCTCGATGAGTAACTGAAGGAACACCAGATTCCAGGTGTGGGAGTCCGAGGCCATCGTGGTCACGACGGCGGTCTGTCTCGTATCGGTTCGCTGGCCGGTCATATGACCGTTCCCCCTTCTGATAGTTCCATGAGTCTCATACGGCCACCTCGACACGCGCGTGGTCCGCGATGAACAGCGGGAACCGCGGCAGCCCCACGCGGGGAAATCAGGAAGAAGCCGGGGGTCGAATTCGTCAACCTGGCCCGGGAAGACACCCCGAGAATCGACAGGGAATTCCATTGACCGCAATGCGCCCATCCGGCAGCAAGGACATGCTCGACAACACGCAGAAATTCCCCCGCCCCGCGCGAAAAGTGGACATTGCGCCCGCCGGCACCTTCTCCCGTCGGAAGACGGCCCCCGCGTTCCGGAACCTCCGAGAAAAACCCATCAGAGACCTCGCCACCCTAACCCGCGGGGCTGATACGGAGTCAAGGTTTTCTCACCGGCATATTCGTCGCGGTGAAGCTTTTCCCCTTCGTCGTGCGGACAACTCACCGCGCCATTCCGCGATTTGCGGCAGCGGGCCGTATCCGCCCGGCTCGGCTATGGCTTGGCCCGGACCAGCCCGGCGTCGTCGGCCTCGTCGCGATCGCGCTCCTGCTGCTCTCGGGGCTGCGGCGCCTGACTGCTGCTGGCCGCGCTGGGTGGCGCCGTCCTGGCAGTGCTGCTGGCGCCCGGTGCCTGGACAGTCAGTGTTCCCGGGTCCACCTCCGCGATGGGCGACCACTGCGCCACGGTCCCTGCCTCCGCCTACGGAGGCAGCACCGACGGCTCTGGAAGCCAGGCGCCACCCAGTTTCCCCACCGCATCCTCGTCGTCGAGGACGACCCCGGCATCTGCCTGCTACTGGAGTCGGCCCTGGGCCTGTCCGGATACCAGGTGAGCAGCGCCGCCACGGGGCGCGACTCCCTGCTGGAGTCGAGCGCTTCCGCCCCGACCTCCTGTTGCTCGATGTGATGCTGCCCGACCTCGACGGCTTCGAGGTCACCCGAAGCGTCTCTAATCGGCTTGGGTTTCCTGGGTGATCCCGGGTGTTCGGAACCGCTGGGGAGGGTGACTCGGCCACGGTTGTCCCCGGGTGGGGGTGGTGTGGGCGTGGCGGTGGAAGCCTGCCCCGAGTCTGGCCCCGTCCGGCCGGTGTGGCCGGGCGGGGGTGCCGATCGTGGTCGGTCCCTGCTGCCGTGAACACCGCTGGCCGCGGTGGGTCGGGTGCGTGGGGGTCCACCCCGCCGGACGCTTGCCACCCGGTCGCGCCCTGGTTGGGGTGCGGTTCTCGGGTGGGGCGGGGACCCTGCGCCGCTTCCCGGGCACAGGGCGTGTTGCTGTGGGTCCGCTCTTGGTGCGGTCCCAGGTCTGCCGCTGGACCGTGCTCGCCCGGTCCAGGGCCTCGACCACCGTACGTATCACGAAGGTGCCGCTGCCGCGGTCGAGGCTGGTCTTGTGCTGGTGCGTGAGGCCGCGGGCGCCAATCCTCTGCCAGGCGGCGTTGTCCCGGCCGGTGCTGTAGCCGCACGTGGTGTTCGGGCAGGTGGCCCATGCCCAGCCCGGCGCCTGATTGTTGGGGGCTTTGTGGTGGCGGAAGGCGGTCAGGCAGTACGGGCAGTACTTCGACGTGCCCCGGGGCGGGACGATGACGACCGCGATGCCGTGGGTGGCGGCCTGGTGGCGCAGGTGGGTGACGATCGCGCCGCGCACGGTCTGGGACAGCCGTGTGTTGAGTGTACGGCCCTTGCCGCGCGCCTGGATGTCGCGCAGGTCTTCGAGGTAGATGACCCGGGCTCCGGCGGCCATCGCGTGGTCGGTCATGAAACGGGCCGCCGCCCGGGCCAGCGCCGCGTTCAGCCGGGTTCGGCGCCTTGCGACGCGTTCCCGCTCGGCCTCAAGGACGGCGAGTTTCGCCACCAGCCGGGGGTTCGGGCGCATCCCGCGCTCCTGGCGGGATGCGATCAGCGTGCGCAGCTGGTCGATGCGGGCGCTGATGTGCTCGCCGTGGATGCGGAGCCGGTCGGCCTTGGCCAGCACCCCTCCCGCACGGAAGTACACCGGGTGCCCGTCGGTCAACGCACGGGGCTGGGTCTCGTGGGTGAGGTGGAGGGTACCTCCGGTGAGCAGGGTGTTCAGCCCCCAGTCGAATGCCACCGCGATGCGGTGTCCGGCCCGCTCCGGCTTCGGGGCGGCAAGCGCGTAGGGCACATCGAGAAGCAGCCGCCCCTCACGGACGCGCAAGGTCGGGGCGCACAGCACCGCGGTGGCGGGCACATGCGGCGGCAACCGGAACCGGATACGCACCGGACGCCAGTCGGCCCGGCAGACGGGCGCGGGCTTCACCGGCAGCCGCACCGTCAACACGCCGTAGCGGAACGGACCTTCGGGGCAGCGTTCGATGGTGGCGAGCTGCTTGTCGACCGCCGCGAGCACCACGTGCCCACCCGCCCCCGGTGCCTGCTCGCACTCGGTCAGGCCCGCCGGCAGCCGCCCGTACCGGGCCTGGAAGGCGGCGATCTGCCGAGTCCGGGCCAGCAACACACCGCTCGGCACCGCCGGACCCCAGCCGCCGCAACGCCATCCACCCCTGCGACGGCAGCGGCGCGCCCAACTGGTCGACGCCAGAGGCGAGCCGGGCCAGATCGGGCACGTTCCAGTGTTCCTGGACCACCCCTGCCGCCAGCGACCCGACCAGCGCGGTCAGCCACCCGGCCCGCTCCACCAAAGCCGCCTCGCCCAACTGCTCCCCAGCCGTCGCATCCACACCCCGCAGCGCGCGGGCGCAGGCCGCCGCGACCTGCTGCACCTCCCCCTCACCCACCACAACCCTGCGCCGCACCCCACCCACCCCCTCACACGCCTCGCCCCACGACGGCCTGACGATCACATCAACGACCAAACCCCCGTACGGGTTACGCACACCCATTCACTCCGCCGCGAAACCCAGGAAACCCAGGCCAAACGTTCCACTGTTAACGGACCCTGCGCGCGGTCGGTGTGCGCACCCCGGTCCTGTTCCTGACGGCCCGCACCGAGGTCGGCGACCGCATCGCCGGCCTCGGTGCGGGCGGCGACGACTACGTCGGCAAACCGTTCAGCATCGAGGAGGTGCTGCTGCGCATCCGCGCCATCCTGCGCCGTACGGGGCACGATGTCCCGTACGAGGTGGGCGAGGACGAGGCCGAGGTGCTGCGCTACGCCGACCTCGAACTGGACGAGCGAGCGCATGAGGTCCATCGGGCGGGCCAGTACATCCCACTGTCCCCGACCGAGTTCAAGCTGCTCGCCTTCCTGATGGAGAACCCCAACCGGGTGTTGAGCAAGACCCAGATCCTGGACCGCGTCTGGGGCTACGACTTCTCCGGCGACGGCCGCATCGTCGAAACGTATGTGAGATACCTGCGGCGCAAGATCGACCACCTCGATCCGCCACTGATCCACACCCAGCGGGGCGTGGGGTACTGCCTGCGCCTGCCGCGCGACCACACCCCGTGGACCGAGGGATGATCCGCCGGATCCGCGGGGCGCCGCCAAACGGCCCGGGTCGTTGCGCAGCCGCCTGGTGTGGGGTGCGGCGCTGCTGGCCGCCGTGGCGGTGCTCGCCGCTCAGACCATCGGATTCCTGGTGCTGCGCTACGCCGACCTCGAACTGGACGAGCGAGCGCATGAGGTCCATCGGGCGGGCCAGTACATCCCACTGTCCCCGACCGAGTTCAAGCT